>JBFFBT010000115.1:0-16753 GCA_041560255.1 Myxococcota bacterium
ATCCTGGATAGATTCTATCCAGGATCCATTGTTAAAATTATAGATTCTGGCTTAAAGCATGCCAGAATGACATTGTTTCCAAAAGCCACAAAAAGTTAACTCCCGGCTCAATCAAATATATGCACACATTTTGTTGTCGTCAGCGAATTTCGTGCGCTCTCAATACATCGTTATATGCAACGTTGGGGATAACTCAGGGTGTTTTCTCACCGAACACGGCGATCTTTGTAAATTTTTTCGCGTCTTTCTTGAGATTGCCGGCGATGATAGCATCACCGCATTGTAACCAAGCATGTGCAGCCAGTGGGTTGGTGCAATCATTGGTTTTGGCGAGTCCCAAATATAGATTCGAAGGAATATTTCTACTACGCAGCATTATTTTTGCTGCGATAGATTGCATCAAGCAAGTGTTTTTCCAAGGTACCCGTCTGTCGGCAGTACGGACTGCTTGAGTGACCTGCCTGCAAATTCGTTCAGTGTTCGGGTTCGATCGGGGATTGGATGGTTGATTAAAAGTCCCCAGCTTCTTGGCAAGAATATGAAACGGCAATATCTTTATGCCAAGATAAGCCACGGCCAGGCAAAAGCAAGCTTCCAACACGCGTGCCTTGTATAGAGAGAACAACCACGAAAAAGATTTTATCATTTCAAAAGCGCCTTTTTGAGATCATGCAGTTCGAATTTCTGAAATGGGCCAAATCATTTCATAGTCGGTTTCCATAGTTTGATTCACGCTAAACCCTAGGTTGGAGTAAAGTCGTATTGCCAGATGGTTGGATTTGTCGACGTGCAATTTGACGGATCGTCTTTGTTGCTCGGCTTGTTTGCAAAACCAAGTTATGGTGCTGGAAGCAATACCCAGGTTGCGTGCGACGGGATGTATGGCAATATCGGATATGCATAGATGGTCTTCCTCCACCCTGGTGATTAATCTTCCGCTTGGCTCCTGCCGGTACAAGATGATGTGATCTGTTGTTTTTTCGGTGTTTTTGTGATGATTTTCGTGAGCGCGAAACTGCATCTTGGTAATCAAATTTTTTTGTTGTTCGGGCCAATCAAACGCGTTGAGTTTTTCTATGCATACCAAACTGAATAGCGAGTAGATAAAATCATGATCCTTTTCCTCTACAGCGCGGATTGAGATTTCTTTTGTAATGCTGGATTTCATTGCCGTACTTCTCCTGTGTCCCGTCGGTTTCGGTTCCGATAGTATGGTTGTATAATATCAAATCCCGATCGATATGAAAATGATTGTATACCTAGAATCATCGTTGTATTAATATATGTAATAATCATGTAGACAGAAAAGTGAATAACTCTTTAGGGGATCGGGTGGATGGATTTCCGGAAAGGCGACGAGCCGATGAGCTTGGATTACGAAGATCGGAGCAAGACAGATGCATTGTCCGACATGCAGGATCAGCAGGTACCTTTTTTTGAGACCGATCTGCATATTCCCGTGTACCGTGACGGGGTTTGGGACAAATGGGAGATACGTCATGCCCAAGCCTGCTTGGATCATGGTTATCACTCCGGGTTGTGGTTGGTCGCCAATCTGCCGGTTTTGTACAAGCGAAGCGATGACGGACAGACTCAACCCGAGACCTGGATGTCTCCGTCCGCGTATGAGATAGAGAGCCAGGAGCTGGGTTGCCGGCACGCTCATGGGTATACCGTGGTAGCCGGCTTGGGTATGTCCTGGTCGGCCATCAACGCAGCCCTTCGGCCCCAGACCGAGAGAGTAACCATCCTCGAGATCGATCCGATCGTCATCACTTTATGCGAAGAGCTAAAGATCATAGAAAACGCGCCCGAAGAGGCCAGGCAGAAGATCGAAGTCGTTCGGGCGGACGCCCTCCAGTGGCGGCCGGAAAGCAAGGTCGATTTTCTGTATGTCGACATTTGGGCGAAGCATGCGCTTTCGTATGCCTTGGATGATGTGAAAAAGATGCAATCCAATATCCAAGCCGAAATCATCTATTTCTGGGGTCAGGAAATCGAGATCTTCAACCAAACGGGCTTGCATGCCGAACACTTCGAGCTTACCTCCAATCAGGTACGTCGAACCGTCGAGGATCGGATCGGGCTACCCTTGTTGATTCCTACATCAATCGATTATGCCAAGATGATCACCGACGTCATCCGAAATCGCCTGCGTCGCAGGTTGCCGCTTCGAAGGCACGCTTGAGTGCCGGCCAGGTGTCTGGATGTCGGGACTATTTTGGTCGATCGGTTGCGTCGATGGACAGGAGGTTTTTTGCGTACAGGGTATTGAGAAATGTAAGGACCTCGCTTCGGCATACGGTCGACTGTACGTCGAATTCTTTCTGTAATGCTTTACACAGACTCGATACCTTGACCTTGTTTTCGATGAGCTCCCAAATCCGGCTTCCGACCGGGTTCATGCCATAGTATTTTCCGTTTTCGATGCTCATCATCACAATCTCGTTTTGGATGTTACCGGTGACAATCTCGTTGGTGCGGCGCACTACTGAGTCGAGATGAATCGGTCGGTTCGTCATCAAGCCCCCCAAAGTAAAGGAATGGTTTTTGGGTTTATGATCCAATCGGTTGAGATCTTTTATTTCTCGATGTGTAGGATTTGTCAACCATGTTTTCTAGGTGTTGGGTGGAAGGTTTGCGGCCGGTGTTTGGCTTCTTTGGATATTGTGATTGTTTAACAATGGGTTATTGGTGTTTTTTAGGGCACTTTCCGGTTGGGTTGACAAAACCCGTCCGGCTGGGTGATGTTTCGGGTCGACGCAGAGCATTGGGAGGTGCAAGATGGCTCACAGGATTGTGGTGGGGTTGGTTGACGGCATCAAAGACGCGCCCGGAGACAACATAAAAAAGCGTATTTCTTCCGAGCTGGGAATCGAAGTGGATCGGGTTCGCATTCGGGAGGTGTATACCATCGATGCCGGGCTGAGCCGCGAACAGCTCGAGATGCTTGCGGGATCCGTCCTGATTGATCCGGTCATCCAACACGCAGGCATTGACTCTGCGTTGGGTGGCGATTTCGATTATCTGGTGGAAGTGGGACTTCGGCCCGGCGTGACGGACAACGTCGGGCGGACCGCGCAGGAATCCATCGAGCTTGCGACCGGTAAGACCTTTGCCCCCGGTGAAGCAGTGTATACTTCGAGGCAGTACTTGCTCTCCGGAGGATTGTCCAGAGAGCAAGTGGAGAAAATGACATCCGAGCTCTTGTACAACCGACTCATCCAACAAGCGGTTGTGTTGGACGCAGAGGCGTACTGCAGGTCGGACGGGGTAGCGGTTTCCGTGCCCAAGGTGACCTCGGTGGGCCGACCCGAGGTGGAAACCGTGTCGTTGGAGCTTTCCGATCAAGCTTTGACGGCATTGAGCCGCGATCGGGTATGGGCCTTGTCTCTGGATGAGATGCACGCTATACGTGAGCACTACCGTAGATCGGATATTTCTTTGAGCCGCGAGCAATTCGGATTGCCGAAAGATCCGACGGATGTAGAGCTCGAGGTGCTGGCGCAGACTTGGTCCGAGCATTGCAAGCATAAGATATTCAATGCCGAGATCAATTACCGGGAGAATCAAGATCAGCCAAAAACCATTGTATCTCTATTCGATACCTACATCCGGGGAGCCACGCAGGTGGTTCGAGCCCGGAAAGGTGAAAAGGACATTTGCCTGAGTGTTTTTCGAGACAACGCCGGGGTGGTGCGCTTCAATCGGGATTGGAGCTTGGTGTTCAAGGTCGAGACGCACAATAGCCCTTCCGCGCTGGATCCATACGGGGGAGCATTGACCGGCATTGTGGGAGTCAACCGCGATCCTTTCGGTACGGGCCAGGGAGCCAGGTTGATTTTCAATACGGATGTTTTTTGTTTTGCGAGCCCATTTCGAAAAGAACCTGTTCCGGCCGGACTGTTGCATCCCAGGCGCGTGCTGGAAGGGGTAAGAATGGGCGTCGAGCATGGCGGGAATAAAAGCGGAATACCGACCATAAACGGTTCGGTGGTATTTGATGAACGCTATCTTGGAAAGCCGCTGGTATATTGCGGCACCGCGGGGTTGCTGCCGGCGACCATCCATAATCGACCCGGACACGAGAAGAAGGCGGTTGCGGGCGACAGGATATTCATGGTGGGAGGTCGGATCGGCAAAGACGGGATCCATGGCGCGACATTTTCGAGCGAAGAGCTGCACGAAGGATCTCCGGCCACTGCGGTGCAGATCGGTGATCCCATCACCCAAAAGCGTATGACCGATTTCCTTCTACAGGCCAGAGACGAGGATTTGTATCACTGCATCACGGACAACGGGGCAGGCGGGCTGAGCTCTTCGGTCGGGGAGATGGCATGTGATACGGGAGGCTGCAATCTTGATTTGACCCAGGCTCCGCTCAAATACGCGGGGTTGGCTCCCTGGGAGATCCTACTCAGTGAGGCCCAGGAACGCATGACTCTGGCGGTGGCTGCGGACCGGGCCGAGAGGTTTATCGAGTTGGCCGGTCGGTATCAGGTCGAGGCTACGGACTTGGGATGTTTCGATGACTCGGGATGGTTTCAGGTCAGCGATCATGGTAGGATTGTGGCGCTGCTGCAGATGGAGTTTCTTCACGAAGGATTGCCGAGAATGCGGCTCGAGGCTCGTTGGCAAGAGTCTCATATCTCGGGAATACCCGATGAGCCTCTTCATCACGGGGATTTGCTTGCAGCGATGCTCGGCAGGCTCAATATCTGTTCGAAAGAGTATTGGGTAAGACAGTACGATCACGAGGTGCAGGCCGGCAGTGTGCTGAAACCTCTGGTCGGAGCCAGGGACGACGGGCCGTCGGATGCGGCGGTTTTCAGGCCGCTTCTCGATAGCCCGGAAGCGGTAGCGGTCTCTCACGGTATCTGCCCGCGATATAGTGATCTGGATACGTATCATATGGCTGCATGCGCAGTCGACGAGGCGGTACGAAACGCCGTGTGTGTCGGAGCCGACCCGGACGAGATGGCCGGTTTGGATAATTTTTGTTGGTGCGATCCGATAGAGAGTGAAAAGAATCCAGATGGAGCATTCAAGTTGGGTCAGCTGGTTCGTGCGAACCAAGGCTTGTATGATGTGTGTGTTGCATATGGGATACCTTGTATTTCGGGTAAAGACAGCATGAAAAACGATGCGGTCATCGAAGGGGTTCGGATTTCAATTCCGCCTACTTTGCTGTTTTCTTTGGTAGGTAAAGTCCCTCACGTCGAGCGTTCCATCTCAATGGATTTCAAAAAACCAGGACACCTCATCTATGTGCTGGGAACGACCAGAGCACATCTGGGCGCCTCGGAGTACTACCAGCAAGTAGGCGCCGCAGGCGGCCTGGTTCCCCAAGTACGCCCACAGGAGAACTTGGATTTGTATCGCGCCTTGCACCGCGCCATACAGGCTGGGTGCATCGCCTCCTGTCATGACTGTTCGGATGGAGGCTTGGGGGTTTGCGTGGCCGAGTCGGCCTTCTCGGGTGATTTGGGCGCCAGGTTGGAATTGAATCGCGCGCCGAAAGAAAACCTGACTCGGGATGATTTTCTTTTGTATTCCGAGACGCCGGGCAGGATGGTTGTAAGCCTGGAGCCAGATAAAGCCCAAGAGTTCGAAAAGATCATGTCCGGTTTGCCGGTGGCGGCTGTGGGGCGGGTTACTCAGGAGCGCAATCTAACCATCTTGGGACTGTCGGGAAAGATCATCATCGACGAGTCGATTGACAGATTGAAGTCTGCTTGGATGAAACCCCTGGATCTGTAGGTTGGATCGGGTACCCGGAAAGGTGCAAAAATGTCCAGCGTGAGAGTGTTGGTGTTGAGCGGAAATGGGACCAATTGCGAAAGGGAAACCGCGTTTGCCTGCAAGTCGGCCGGAGCCGATGTCGTCGATGTGGCCCCGATATGGGATGTGGTGGCCGGAGACAAACGCTTGGGTGATTACCAATTTCTTTGTCTGCCGGGCGGCTTTATGGACGGGGATGATTTGGGTTCCGCCAAGGCTTGTGCCAACCGGATTCATTACACCCCCATTGTCGGCACGCGGGTGAAGCTTTGGGACGAGCTTCTAGCTTTCGTTGATTCGGGAAAGTTGGTGTTAGGTATTTGCAACGGATTTCAATTATTGGTCAAGCTCGGATTGCTGCCCCGATTGGATGGCGGTTTTCCCAAACAAGTGGCGTCTTTGACGTTCAACGACTCGGGCAGATTTGAAAACCGTTGGGTGGAGCTTGGGTGTGATCCAAAAAGCCCGTGTGTCTTTACCCGAGGCATCGAGAGTCTTCCGGTGCCTGTGCGTCACGGAGAGGGAAAGTTTGTGGTTGCGGATAAAGAGGTGTTGTCGCGCTTGGAAAGTGCCCACCTGGTGCCGGTCCGGTATATTGATCCGGATACCCGGAAAGCTACCCAGAGCTATCCGGCCAATCCCAACGGCTCGGTCGACGGCGTGGCCGGGATCTGCGATCCCAGTGGGAGGGTTTTCGGGCTCATGCCGCATCCGGAATGCTATTTGACAAAGTACGATCACCCCCGATGGAGAAGAACACCCGAACCGTCCGAAGAAGGCCGGGGCTTGAAGTTGTTTCACAACGCCATCGAGTGGTTGAAAGCTTCATGAGCAAGTTGTCATGCAGTTGTCTGCATCGGCCTCGAACGCATCGATTGTGACGGAAGCAATCCCCTTATTCGGTATCGAACATCTGGTGGGGCTCAGCCTGATTGTCCTGCTCATCGCGGTTTTTATCATCTTCAAGAAGGTTTTCACTTCCGGGGTGCGTAAGTGGGCGGGCTATACCATGGGTGGGTTGTTGTTGATCAACGAGGTTTGGTTTCATGCCATCAAAATTGCGGTCGATCAATGGAGTATCCAAACAGCATTGCCCCTACAGCTTTGCAGCATCTTGGTGTATCTGAGTGCTTGGACTCTGATTGCCAGGGATCGCAGGGTGTTCGAGCCGCTATATTACCTGGGACTCATAGGAGCCAGCCAGGCTTTGATAACTCCACAGGCGCCCGGGCATGCCTATGCCGGGATTCATTTTTTTCAAACCATGATTTCACATGGCCTCATCATCCTGACGATAGGGTTTCTTGCGATCGTGGAGCAATGGAGGCTGCCTAAAAGGTTTCCTTTTTATATTTTGTACTTGGGAGCGGCATATATGATCTTGGTAGGTTTTTTCAATGCATGTTTCGATTCGAACTACCTCCTGATGAAT
The DNA here is from genome assembly GCA_041560255.1 of Myxococcota bacterium. GTDB lineage: Bacteria > Myxococcota > B64-G9 > B64-G9 > B64-G9 > JBFFBT01. The sequence continues at coordinate 7,214 of JBFFBT010000115.1, forward strand.
CAGAAACCCGAATTTCCGACCATCTTGGACTACCTGCCGGAGTGGCCGGGGTATGTGCCTTGCATGTATTTGATTGCCGGTGTGCTGGTTTTCGTTATCTATGCCTTTACGCCTCGAAAATATTGAGATGACTTCAGAGCCCTTGAGTTCGACAATGGCTCTACCTTGAGTCTTGACATGCATGGGTTGAACCTGTGAAGCTCGAAAACGCGATTGGGGAGGATCGATGGAAGTTGCGATGCCTGAGTCAAAGTTTCATCCACCCGTGATGAGAAAACCGCAAGTTCATCGCAAGCGGCTTTTTGAGATCCTGGATGCAGGCATCCATAGGATGTTGAGTGTCGTTACTGCTCCGGCCGGTTTCGGCAAAACCACACTGTTGGTCGAATGGTTGAAGCACGCAGGCGCCCGGGCCGCTTGGATAACCTTGGATCACAACGATAATGATCCGATTCGATTTTTGCAATGCCTGGACCATGCGTTTCGCATGCTTCATCCCGGTATGGACCGCTCCCTCGATACCGCTTTGCAGGAAATCCAGGTGCCTACTTTCAGTCACTCGCAATCAGCGCATCAATGGCTCGAGACTTTGGTTGTCGTGCTCATCAATGCGGTCGGCAGAGTTGGTGAAAACATTCTATTAATTCTGGATGATGTGCAAAATTTGGATTCTTTTTTATGTCAATCCTTGTTGCAAAGCATTGTAGTGAACCAGCCACGAAACCTGAGATTGGTGTTGAGCTCACGTGAAGATCCTCCTTTTTCGATCGCCACGTTGCGCGCCAGAGATCAGCTGACCGAAATCTGTGCTTCGGATCTGCGGTTTACCCTGGAAGAATCGGGTTTGTTTTTCCAAAATACGATGAGAATCGATTTGAAGCGGGGAGCTGTCGAGAGGCTATACCAGCGCACCGAAGGCTGGATAGTGGGTTTGCAGTTGGCCGCGATTTCGTTGCGAAACCTAAAACCTATTGAAACCCTTGAGTTTATTAATCAATTTACGGGGACCCACCGACATGTGTCCGCATTTCTATTGGAAGAAGTCATGCGCAGACAACCTCTCTCCATGCAGAGGTTCTTACTTCAGTCGTCACTGTTTGACCGCTTTAGTGCATCGTTATGTGATTTTGTCTTGGATGATATGGATCCGGCCGGTTGCAGCTCAAAGATGCTCGAGCGAATCGAAGGCTCCAACTTGTTTTTGATCTCTCTTGATGATCAAAGACAATGGTTTCGGTATCATCATTTGTTTGGGGATTTCTTGCGACATTGCATGCAACAAAAGGATAACCGGCGGTGCAGTCGACTGCACTTGAAAGCGAGTATGTGGTTTGAAGAAAATGAGGATTACGATCAAGCATTTCGACATGCCGTCATCATCAACGACCATGCGCGCATGGTGTATCTGGCCGAGCAATACGGATTGTGGTTGTTGGCCAAAAGCCGATTGGCGACTTTTTTTGGATGGATCGAAAAGATTCCTCCGGAGCGGATCCTGGAAAGAGCTCTGTTATGCCTATGGTGTGGTTGGGCATTTGCAATCAGTGAGCAGGTAGACACAGTCGAGCAGTACGTGACTTATGGAGAGAAAAACCTCGAATCATATCAGCCGATTTTTGTGACGGCGGAAAACCGTGGTTTGGATCGACAAGAGATCCTCGGTCATGCGCATGCCATTCGAGCCTTCTGCGCGCGGTTGACCGATGAGCAGCATGCTGCAATTCTCGATCATTCTGAACGTGCTTTGGCCTTGCTTCCGGAAGAAGCTCATTTGGCGAGATGTGTCGTGAGCTGGAATCTTGCCATGTTGCATATGGAATCCGGAGATATGCGACAGGGGTATGTATCCTTGGACGAAGCCGGTAGAATGGCTGCAAAATGGGGTGAAAACACCTATGTGATTTTTTGTGTACATGGCTTTCAAGGGGCCAAGCTCATAGCGGAGGGTAGACTGCGAGAGGCGGCCTCGTTGTACGACGAGATCATCAAGTCGATCCGAGATGGGAGCGAGTTGCCGGGTTTAGGACTTGTGTATCTGGGGTTGGCCGGCGTGTTGTACCAGCGTGGAGAGTTTGAATCGGCTTGGAGCAATTTGGACAAGGCTCTCGTCCTTTCGCAGAGAGCGGCCAATTTCGAGCTCGAAGGCAGCATTACCATGTTGCAGGCCTATGTAGCCAAGGCCTGCGGAGACGAGCAGCAGGCTCAGAGCTTGTTGGAAAAGTCCGACCGTTTGATGCACGCAAGACCGATTCGTCCACACGATGTGAGATGTTGGGCGGTATGGAGAGCCAAATACGGTCTTTTCCAATCGGACTGGAAGGTGGCCGAAAAATGTATAGAATCTTTTGGATTTCGATGGGATAGGTTGGGTCGATCCGAAGTGACTTCGGTATCCAGTTGGATATACCATGCCGAGTATCTGGTGGCTGCGCGGCGGGTCTTTCTGAAGTGGAAAGATCTGGCGGACGAATCCAGAGCCAAGTTGATGGATTTTCTTGGATGGATGGAAGAAGTTTGTAAGGAAAACAATTATACTACCTATCTTATCGAGACCATGATTTTAAAAGCTCGCGTATGGAGAAAGATGAAACAAGCTGAAAATGCTTTGGTTTGTCTACAAGAAGCGTTGGAATTGGCCGAAAAAGAGGGTTTTGTTCAGATCTTTTGTGAAGAAGGTAAATCGATCGCCGGCTTGCTGCGTAGGATCAAGAGAAACGAGAGAGGTTTTGAATACGCACAAAAGCTTTTTCCTCGATTTAATGCAAAAAGAGCTCATGTTTTGGATGAGTCTTTGGTGGAGCGTTTGAGTCGTCGCGAAGTACAGGTATTGGGATTGATCGCCGAGGGTCTCAAAAACAAGGAAATTGCTACAAGGCTGTATCTTTCCGCTCACACGGTTCGAACGCACACATCCAATATCTACGGAAAGCTCAATGTGAAAAACCGCGTACAGGCTATCGAAAAAGCAAAAAAGCTGGGGTATTTTTCTCATACCTCACCGCCGGCATTGACCATCAGTTACCGAGAGGGAAACCCTAGGATCGGATCATGGAAGCAATGAGAGTGCAAAGCCGGTTGCTGGCCTCTACTTCGAGGTGTCCGCATAGGCGGGGGGAGTCTATCACCTCGATGTTCTTATCGGGTTTGGATAAATTTTCACGAATTTTCCTTGGTAAGCGCCCAAAGGATCTTCCCGATAAAATTTTGACCGGGACGATAAAACCTTCGGGAGATGAGAGACATTGGGTGAGCTTTTGGAGGAATGTTTGATGGTATGTCGGTGAGAGGGTTTGGGCCAGGATCTTCGATGTGGCTTGTGCCTGGGGAAAATTCGACCAACGGTAGGCCAGTTGCCGAATTTCCTGGCGGGAAGTGTCGGTTGGATTGTCATCACCCAGCATGAAACAGGCCGCCTGCTGGGGTTGGGCGAAGTTTTTTTTGGCCCATCGGTTACGCAACCAGTTTACCTGCATCCACTTGCCTCGCAATCTGGCGCCAAACGTCAAGTGCAGGCAGGTGTCCACTGTAATTACCCCGAGCAACGTCTCGGGTTGTTCCATGGCCAAGAGTAAAGCCCCCAATCCACTTTCCGCTTGGGCGACCAACAAGGGTCTTACAAGCCCCAGCGATCGGCATAGGCTCGAATACAGCTCCTTCAGGTATTCCGGACGGTAGTCGTCCCGAGGTGGTCGGCCGTTTTCTTCGGGGTGAAACATTTCCAAAACAATTACCCGATTCGATTTCGAGATCTCGCCCAGAACGTACCGAAATGTGTACGCAGTCGTCCAAAGCCCATGCAGCAAAAGGATCGGAGCGCCGGTGCCCATTTCCCGGTAAAATAGGATTCGGTTGCGGGGGTTGCCGGAAGACAGCTCCAGATCGATTTTACGAACGGGTGCCAAAAAGAATGGATGCGACCTCGAAGGCAGTTCTTTGATGTTGTCCAAATTATATTTCACGAATCAGATTTCTCCTTGGATATTCGAATGCAGACTTGTCTCGTATCCCTCGCACGAGTGATAATCTTTACACCTTGTCGGGCGAAATTGCAAGCAATCCAGTGCGGGTGGTTGCCGGGTTTTCGTCATTTGCAGCTTGCCACTAGGGGTAAGAAATCGTATACATGCATAGAGCCTCATCGCGATTTTGGAGGAACGATTATGTCCGGACATAAAGAGACGCTTCAGGCGGCATTGGATGCCTGGCAAAAAAACACATTGGAACCGACGCTCTCGAAAGCCAAGGAGCGATCTTCGACCTTTACCTCCAGCTCGGGCGATACCGTGGAAAGATTGTATACTCCTTTGGACGAGGGGGGCGGATCCTATGTCGATCAGGTGGGTTATCCCGGCGAGTTTCCTTTTACCCGGGGGGTGCAACCCACCATGTATCGGGGTCGGTTTTGGACGATGCGTCAATATGCCGGTTTTGCAAGCGCCAAGGAAACCAATCGTCGATTTTTGTACTTGCTCGATCATGGGCAGACGGGGCTTTCGGTCGCTTTCGACCTTCCTACCCAAATGGGATATGATCCGGACCATCCTTTATCTCATGGAGAGGTGGGAAAGGTGGGAGTAAGCATTGCGTCGTTGGAAGACATGCGGACTTTGTTTTCCCACATTCCATTGGATAAGGTCTCCACCTCGATGACCATCAACGCTACGGCGGCGGTTTTGTTGGCCATGTATTGTGTGGTGGCCGAAGAGCAAGGGGTAGGGCTTTCGGCGCTTCGCGGTACGATCCAAAACGATCTTCTCAAGGAGTATGTCGCTCGGGGCGCATATATATTTCCACCGAGAGAATCATTGCGCATTACGACGGACATCTTTTCGTTTTGTAACCAGAATCTGCCGAAATTCAATACCATATCCATCTCCGGATATCACATTCGCGAGGCCGGATCTACGGCGGTTCAGGAAGTAGCGTTTACTTTGGCCCATGGGATCGCCTATGTGCGAGCGGCGCTGGAAGCGGGTCTCGAGGTGGATGAGTTTGCGGGCCGGTTGTCGTTTTTCTTTGGATGCCATAATCACTTTCTCGAAGAGGTGGCCAAGTTTCGGGCGGCCAGACGCTTATGGGCCCGCATCATGAAAGAACGCTTCGGTGCCAAGAAAGACAAATCATGTGCATTGCGGTTTCATACCCAGACCTGTGGCGTGACATTGATGGCCCAGCAACCTCAGAACAATGTAGTACGCGTGACTCTTCAGGCGCTTGCCGCGGTCTTGGGCGGCACCCAGAGTCTACATACCAATTCGTGGGACGAGGCATTGTCTTTACCCACGGAAGAATCGGTACGTATCGCTCTTCGAACTCAGCAGATCATCGCGCATGAGTCTGCGGTAGGCGATACGGTCGACCCGTTGGGTGGATCGTATGCCATTGAGGTTTTGACGGATCGAATCGAGGCCGAGGCCGATCAATTGATCCAGAAGATCGACGAGTTGGGTGGCGCCGTCAAGGCGGTCGAGCTGGGATATATGCAAAAAGCCATCGCGGATGCCTCATACGAGTATCAAAAAAATATCGAATCGGACCGCCAGGTCATCGTAGGTCTCAATAAATTTCAAATCGAAGAGCAGACGAATTTCAACATATTAAAGGTCGAACCGGAAGTAGAGCGCGAAAGCGTCGAAAAAATACAAGCCGTGCGGGCGCGTCGCAACGCCGAGCGGGCGGATGATGCCCTGAAGGCGGTTGAAAGCACGGCTCGAGGCGACGCCAATCTCATGCCGGCCATACTGGATGCGGTCCGGGCGCACTGCACCACCGGTGAGATAGCCGATGCGCTTCGCCGGGTATTGGGTGTTCACAAAGAAAATTAATCCAACCGCTACCTCTGGTCGGTGGTTGTGTAAGGAGTGAGCTGTGAAACTGGATCATATCGGCATTGCGGTAAAAGACTTGGAGCAGGCCAGAACGCTGTATGGCGAGGCCTTGGGGTTTACGGTCATGGAGCCCGAAGAGCTGCCTGATAGGGGATTGAGAATCTGTTTTGTGGATGTCAACGCGGGCGGTGCGAAAGTGGAGCTTTTGTACCCCACCGACCCGGAATCCACAGTAGCGAAATTTTTGGAAAAACGCGGCCCGGGTATCCATCACATGTGTTACCGGGTCGATGACATCCATGCAAAGCTCGAGGAGCTTAAAAACAAGGGCGTCAAGCTCATCGATCAAGAGCCGCGCCCGGGCGCCCACGACACTCTGGTGGTCTTTCTCCATCCTTCGGCGACCGGCGGCGTGCTCACCGAGCTTGCCCAGCATCTCGAACCCGAATCGGTTCGTGATTGAAATACACTATCGCCTCGCAGGATCGGATTTTGATTCGCATCAGCGCCTTTATGGATGTATTTCAATTCGGATCATCTGGATTTGCCTCGAGGGCGAGCCTGCGTTTTTTACGCCAGATAACCAGGCGGGACGCCAAGATCCCCAGCTCGAACATAATGTAGATCGGCAGGCCCACGAAGGCTTGGTTGATCGGATCACCGGTCGGAGTGATAATGGCTGCGAGCACGAAGGCCGCAAGCAGCACATATTTTCGAGAACGGCCCAGAGCCTGTGGGCTTACCAGTCCCAATGAAGAGATCAGAAAAACGATCACGGGGGTTTCGAACACCAAACCAAATGCCAGGATAAACATGACTGCATTGGAAAGATATTTGCCCAAGTCCAGCATCATTTTGGCTTCTTCGGTCATCCGGTCGACCGAGTATGCCACCATGTTGGGTAGAATGATGAAATAACAAAATGCCGCGCCTCCCAGAAAGAAGAGGGTGGCGGTGGTGATAAACGGTATGGCCATGCGTTTTTCTTTGGGGTACAGGCCCGGGGAGATGAACCACCAAAGCTGCCAGAAAACCACCGGGCAAGCCAACACCAAACCACCCACCAAGCCCAGTTTCAACATGTAGAAGATGGGTTCGAACACTCCGATGTACATTGGGGAGCTTCCTTCCGGCAGTAGATCCCGCACGGGCTCCAGAAGCCCCTGGTGAAGGTATTTCCAAAAAACGACCGCCAAACCAAAACCCACTACGATGGCGATGCCGGATATGACCAGCGCTCTTCTCAGCTCGCCAAGATGTCCTATGAAAGTAAGCTTCTTTTCGTTCATGGAGAAGATACTTACAGGAAGTGAGGACATTTCACAACTTGAATCTGCTCATGGTGTTTCGTAAGGTCTCGACCTGCTGTGCGACCATGCCCACCATTTTCTGCATGTTGGTCATGGAGTCCGAATGGTGCTCGGCCACTTCCTTGATTTTCTCGACGGCTTTCATGACCTGCTCAGAGCCTTTGGTTTGCTCTTTTTGGGCCCGGTTGAGGTGATGTACCATTTCAGAAATGTTTTCAATAGCTTGGGTGATCTGCTTGCTGCCGCGGGCTTGCTCCATGCTGGAGCTGTGTACGTGTTGGGTGACGACTTTCATGCGTTCCGCCGACGCCATGATCTGCTCGGTGCCTTTGGCTTGCTGGGCTGTGGCCGAAGCGATCTGTTGGACGGTTTCCGCAATTCGGGACATGGCGTCGGTGACCAATTTCGAGCCGCGGGCTTGTTCCACCGTCGCTTTTGCAATTTCTCTTATCATGTTGGTGGATTTGGTCGCGCTTTCCAGGATTTTTCCTAAAGCTTGCCCGGCTTCTCCCGACAAAGATACTCCTTCGTCCACGCTTTTGAGTCCGCGTTGCATGGACTCGATGACATTTTTTGTCTCGGTTTGCACCGCGCGGATGAGATCTGCAATTTCATTGGTAGAGGTTGCGGTGCGTTCGGCCAAATCCTTGATTTCGTCGGCAACCACCGCGAAGCCCTTTCCGTGTTCACCTGCCTGGGCCGCGATGATTGCGGCGTTGAGGGCCAGCAGATTGGTCTGCTCGGCGACGTCGTCGATCACGTTGAGCACTTGGCCGATGGCCTGCACTTTCTTTCCCAAAGCTTCCATGGCGGAAAATGCGTTGCGGGTCGATTCGCTGATACGCGAGATACCCTGCATGGTTTTTTTAACAGCTTCTGATCCCCTTTCGGCGTCTCGTCGAACCTCGTCACCCAACATGGCTGTATCGTTGGCATTGCCTTCGACTTGGCTGATGGATACGTCCATCTCGCGCATGGAAGTGGAGGTTTGTTCGGCGGTGGTGGATAGATCTTCGACGCTTTTGGCTACCTCGCGGATGGCGTGGGCCATTTGTTCGATGTTGGTGGTGGTCTCTTCGACACTGTTGGCAAGCGAGCTGATGTTGTCGGCTACTTCATCATTGGTGGCGGCCATTTCCAGGATCGAGCTCGAGCTTTCCTCCGCGCTGGTTGCTAAAATTTCGACGTTTTCGGCCACGCCCTTGAGGGATATGACCATCTCGGACATGGATGAAGAGGTCTCGTCGACCGAAGCAACTTGATACTCCGCACCCTGTACGACCTCTTCAGTGCTTGCCGTAATGCGTTCGACCGCGTCACTCAATGAAGAACTGACATGGGTGACCTTGCGGATCATATCGTTGAGATTTCCGGTAATGCGGTTGAGCGCATCGGCAAGCATGCCGATCTCGTCCGAGGATGGATCGGATACGGATTCCGATAGATTGCCTTCGGATATCCTTCGAGCGATTTCTTTAAGAAAGAGAAGGCGCTTGTGTATGCGGGTGGATGCCAAGAAAATAAAGGATGAATACAAGATCAAGGCGGCCAGAAAGATGCCCAGCAAGGTAGTGATGAGATCGCCTTTTTGATGCTGCAATTGTTTTTTGCTCATACCGACGCAGACATATCCCCAGAGATCGGATGTGGTCGGCTCCGTGCGATTTTCCGCTCGAACCGGGGCCGAGTCTGTCTGGTCACCGGTACCCGGTGCCGGTTCGAGGGTGGTTTTTGGGACTTTTGGGATTGCATCCGAGTGGATTTCAACCGTAAATCCGATGGAATCCTCCTGCTCGACGACCGGATCCGAAAAAACGCCGGAAAGATGTAGACCAACGAGGGTATCGATGTTTTTCGAAGCGGTGTTTTCTCGAATATGGCTTGCGAAAACGTCGAAATCTCTACCTCCGGAATTGGTTTTGTCGGCAGGATTTTTTTTCAGCACCAAGATGTACTCGAGATCCTGGTGCATGGCGATTTTCGAGGCGAGCAGTTTCGACAACGAGGTTTTGTCTCCGATTTTGATGAATTCTTTTGATTCGGATTGAATGTCTTTGGAAAGCTCGAGACCATAGCGTTGCAGAAATTCCTTATAATCGCCGGAAACTTGTAAAAACACGAAGATACCAAAAAATGACATGATAGCAACCAACGCGATGCTCATGACTACAATAACTTTTCTGCGCAAGCTGAATCGATCGATAATAAACAATTCTTTATTCATGGGCTACGATATCCCTTTCGGTCAATGCGGTGGCTGCAAATTGGGTGTATATCATCTTGTGGCGCCATGGAGTTTTATTGACAAGCATATGAAAATCATAATTAAAATACTCTCTGAGTGTCAAGTTTTGTATATGCGGCGGTGCTGGGTTGTTTCTCTTGATATCAGTTTTAAGGAA
>JBFFBT010000116.1:0-16701 GCA_041560255.1 Myxococcota bacterium
AAAGCATGCCAGAATGACATTGTTTCCAAAAGCCACAAAAAGTTAAATCCCGGCTCAATCAAATATATGCACACATTTTGTTGTAGTCAGCTATTTTCGTGCGCTCTCAATACATCGTTATATGCAACGTTGGGGTGTACCTGCATTTTTTCGAATTCTGAATGTCTGCTGCCCCGATATCCGGCATCCAGGTTTCGTATGCAGACTCCCTGGTTCGATTTTTGACTCGGTTTTCATGAGTAAATAGATCCCGTCCTAAACCATGACGGGATGACTCCTTGAATGTATACGGATCTACCCACAATGCAGTATCAGTGACACATAGTGCATTATATTGTAGATTGCGACACAGCCTCCTGTGCGGGAATGACCAAATTGTCCAATCATTTCAGACATACACTCTCTGATAGTTGGATGTATTGGACACTCGTGATTAGGTCTAAAAGTAAAATTTGGTCGCAGATCTGATTTGTGCCTGAAGCAAAACAATCGTTTTGTTATGGAGGACCGCAAATAATGTATATGAAACCGGGTTGGTTATCGCCGGCGTAAATTGAGAACACAGAAATCTGAAACGGTATCTGTTTGGGAGGATGGGAGTTTGAACTCGTGATTGGATAAAAGTATGAGTTGGAGATGTCTGCCTGTTTGTAGATGTATTTCGGTTATTGTGGGTAATCCCAAAGACGAATATGTGGATATTAATATATTAATATTACAAGCAGTTACGTAAAAAAAACACCTGATTATACCTATGATTGATGACATATGAACGATTTTTATTAGGATTCGAGCGAAGATAGTAGAGGTTGGCTGAGATTGAAAACGAGTAGCGAGAACCTTCCCCGCCGAGGGAAAAAGGAGGAATGGCAAATGAGAAAGAGCATCTTGTTGATCGTTGGGTTTGGTTTGCTTACAGCTGCATCATGTGGTGATTTTTCACCGGATGGCCTTACCCCTGAGCAGATGGAACATGAAGGTTTGGCTGTGGGGGATTTTATCCCTGGCCGATTCATCGTGGTCCTGAAACGGGGTGTAGCACGAAATATGAGCGATTCGCAAAGCTATGGCCCTCGGGTCATCGATGTAGCCAAAAGTATGATTGCAACTTACGACGGGGAAAGCATTGCCCATGTATGGGAAAACGCATTAGAGGGATTTTGTGTCCGAATGGACCGTATGGATGCGAACAGGCTCGCGAAGGATCCACGGGTAGCGTATGTGGAACCTGATAGCGTAGCGGGTATCGGTGCCACCCAGCAAAATCCCCCCAACTGGGGACTCGACCGTATCGATCAACGTAATCTTCCGCTTGACAACAGTTACACCTACAACCTTGATGGTTCGGGTGCCCACATATACATCACCGACACCGGGCTTCGAGCCACCCACAATGAGTTCAAGGGACGGGTAGGCGAAGGTTATGATGCCATCGGGGACGGTAACGGAACTACGGATCAAAACGGACATGGCACCCATTGTGCGGGTATCGCGCTCGGTTCCACATACGGTGTAGCCAAAGGGGCCACGGTTCACCCGGTGCAAACCTTGGACAGCGCCGGTAATGGACCCTGGTCTAACTATATATCGGGTCTTGATTGGATACGATCAAACGCTATCAAACCTGCTGTTGTAAGCAGCAGCTTGAGCGGAGGTAAAACCACGAGCGTCAACCAGGCAGTAGAAAACGTGATCAGTGCGGGAATTTCGGTAGTGGTTGCGGGTGGTAACAACGGTTCGGATGCCTGCAATTATACTCCTGCCAGCGCTCAATCCGCCATAACAGTAGGGAACGCCACCAAGTCGGATAGCCGAGCAGGCGACTCCAACTACGGTGCTTGTTTGGATATTTGGGCGCCGGGCTCCAGCATATTATCGGCCGGTCATACCAGCGATACTGCGAGTAAAACTTTAAGCGGTACATCCATGGCATGCCCTCATGTGGCTGGGGCAGCGGCTTTGTATTTGAGCGCGAATAAAGGCGCGACTCCGTCTCAAGTAACGCAAGCGATTCTGAACGCCAGTACTCCCAATAAAATAAGCAACCCGGGCGCCGGTTCACCGAATAAGTTGCTCTATACATTGTTTGATGTAACACCCACACCGACTCCCGAACCCACACCGACTCCCGAACCCACACCGACTCCCGAACCCACACCGACTCCCGAACCCACACCGACTCCCGATCCTAACGATCCCGACAGCTGTGTAGGTCACTGCGGAAATAAGGCCCCAGGTGGATGCTGGTGTGATGATTTGTGTACCCAGTACAACGATTGCTGCCAGGACAAACAAGAGGTTTGTGACGAGCCGACCCCGACCCCGACACCAAATCCGACCCCCACACCAGATCCGGGGCCAGGTCCCATCGATCCGATGAGTTGCAAGACCTTCTGCGGTCATATTGCTTCCGGTGGATGTTGGTGCGATGACTTGTGTGAAAAGTACAACGATTGTTGCAAAGACAAAAAAGAATTCTGCGGATATTGATACAAAATATATAGAGGTTTCAAATACTTGTTGTTGTACACGAACTGCACTGATTGTTAGAAAGTTTTTCCGCCGCGTTCGTTTCAAGTCGATCTACGACGTATATCATCTTATCAAGACCGAGTATGGGTCGCACCGGGTTCTTCTGGTCGCATGAGGTCAGAAAGAGTCACATCCAGGTAGGATTTCTCAAGGCGGTATATACCACGCTGGAATCGACGTTCTGCAGGTTTGGATCCCAGGCATGTCGGGCTGAAAAGGGCAGCACGCGGTGGGGTGATCCTTTGGGTAGGCTCGCTTTTATCCTGGTGATATCGGTTTGGGTAAGCAATGGTTCGACCAGAGTAGTGCGAAACTCATGTTCGATTCCGCTCGAAGCAATGATTTGGATGCTTTCTTCCAAGCAGTCTGTCTCTGGTGTAACTCCCGATAACCATGCAAGCTTTTCGAAAGGAGCTTTGATGTCCATGGCGAAATAGTCCACCAGTCCGCAAGCCGCAACCGCACGAATTGTTTTTGGTCGGCTTCCATTGGTGTCCAATTTGATCAAGTATCCCAAGCCTCGGATTTCACTCAGATACCAGGCCAGATCCGGCTGTAGGGTAGGTTCACCTCCGGTCACCACCACAGCGTCCAATAAACCTCGCCTTTGGTGAAGAAAACCTAAAGTTTGCTCCAGTGCAATGCTTTGATGGTGTGAGGAGCTGCTTGGAATGAGATCGGCATTGTGGCAGTAGCGGCAGCGGAAATTGCAGCCTTGGGTAAATATAACGGCGGCAATCTTGCCGGGGTAATCCGTAAGGGTGAAAGGGTTCAATCCACCGATGTTCACGGTCTTCGACTCCAAAATTTACAGCATATTGAACCGGCTGCGTAAAGAAAACTCGGCTTGTTTGCCCTCGTTCCACTGATCGACCGGCCGTAAGTATCCCACCACGCGGCTGTAGACTTCGGTCTTGGCGCCGCATTGGTTGCAGAGGGGATGTTCTCCTCTCAGGTATCCATGTGTGGGGCATACCGAAAAAGTTGGAGATACGGTCAAATAAGGCAATTTGTAGCGGGTGCAGACTTTTTTGACAAATGCTCTGACGGCGTTGGGATCCGCTGCGGATTCACCCAGAAATACATGCAGCACCGTTCCGCCTGTGTAGCGGCATTGTAGGTCGTCTTGCAACTCCAATACTTTGAAAACGTCTTGGGTGTAATTGACCGGGAGATGGGTTGAGTTGGTGTAAAAAGGCTTGGCTCCTTTTTCATACTCTTTTTGATTGGCGCATAAAATTTGTGAGAAACGTTCTTTATCGAGCTTGGCCAATCGATAACTGGTGCCCTCGGCCGGAGTGGCCTCCAAGTTGTAGAGATTGCCGGTCTCTTGTTGGAACATTCTCAGCTTGCTGCGCATATGATCGAGCACCCAGGCTGCGAACGCGGCACCTGGCTTTGAGCCGATGTCGCATCCGAGCAAATTGAGACAGGCTTCGTTCATGCCCGTAAGGCCTATGGTGGAGAAATGATTGTACCAGTAGTGACCATGATGGGCCTTGATGTCTCTGAGGTAGAACTTGATATAGGGATAGAGATTATGATTGGTGAAACCTTCCAGAACTTTGCGTTTCGTCTCCAGGCTGGTGCGCGCGATTTCCATCAAGTGGTTGAGCCGCCGTATGAAGTCGTCCTCGTCAGTGGCCAAATAACCCAAGCGTGGCATGTTGATGGTCACGACTCCGATGGATCCGGTAAGTGGATTGGCTCCAAAAAGTCCGCCACCCCGTTTTTCCAAGGAGCGAAGATCCAGCCTCAATCTACAACACATGGAGCGCGCATCGTCGGGTGAAACCTCGGAATTGATGTAGTTGGCGAAATAGGGAATGCCGTATTTGGCGGTGACTTCCCAGAGCCTTTCGATGCCTGCTGCGTCGAAGTCGAATTCTTCGGTAATGTTGTATGTCGGTATGGGGAAGGTAAACACCCTCCCGTTGGCATCGCCCTCTGATAAAACTTCCAAAAACGCCTGGTTGAACAAATTGATTTCGTGCTGATATTCGCTGTAGGTCGTGTTTTGAAGTTTACCTCCTAGGATGACTGCTTCTTCAGCCATGTTCTTGGGAGGCACCAGGTCGAGAGTGACGTTGGTGAAAGGGGTCTGAAAGCCCACTCGGGTGGGAACGTTGACATTAAAGACAAATTCCTGCAGGGCCTGTTTGACTTCTTTGTACTGTAATCCGTCCGAACGGATAAAAGGCGCCAGCAAGGTGTCGAAGTTGGAAAAAGCTTGTGCCCCCGCGGCTTCACCCTGCAGGGTGTAGAAAAAATTGACGATTTGACCCAAAGCGGTTCGAAAATGACGGGCTGGTTTACTGGCTGCCTTGCCGGGCGCACCCTGGAATCCCGAAAACAAGAGGTCTTTGAGATCCCAACCCACACAATACACCGAAAGCAATCCCAGGTCGTGGATATGGATGTCGCCGTTGGAGTGGCATGTGCGCACTTCGGGGGTGTAGATGCGATTGAGCCAATATACCTTGCTGACCTCCGAGGAGATGTAGTTGTTGAGACCTTGCAAGGAGTAGGCCATGTTGCTGTTTTCCTGGATCTTCCAATCCGATCGTTCCAGGTATTGATCGACGAGCTTGAGATCCGCCTGTTTGGCCATCTCGCGGATGCGCGCATGTTGATCCCGGTATAGGATGTATGCTTTGGCGGTTTTGTGAAAGGTCGAGGCCAGCAACACCTCTTCGACAATATCTTGGATTTGCTCGACCGACGGTATGTCGTTTTGCATAAGGTTTTGAGCCAGGTTGAGAACCCGGATGGTGAGCCGACAGGCCGTGTCACGCTCAAACTCACCCGTGGCCTGACCGGCTTTGGTTATCGCCGAGGTGATTTTTTCGGTGTCAAACCGCACGGATCGGCCGTCTCGTTTCCGTATTTGTGTAATTACCTTCGTCTCAGACTGCAACACGGGCTGGCTGGACGATTTCACCAGTCGATACCTCCTGTTAGATTTTTATTTTAGGCTTGAAATACCTTATATAGTATTTGATACTTATTGTCAATACAAAATATAGCGGTTGTTGTATTTTTATCAAGTTTCTGGATGCAGGACGGATCCAGGCAGGATCGACCGGGTAGACTCTAGCGTAGTTGTATAAGTACACAACTTGTCATACATGATAACATGTCGATACAGATTTGGGACATTCTATTCAGACGGATGTGGGTAGAGCTACCCCGGGTGAACTATTGCCGAACGAGTTGTTTGCCTGTGACAACCAATGATGCTACATTCGTCAAATCTGTATTCATTTTTGAAAATTCTGGAGTGGTCGGGATGTTACCTGGGGCGAGAGTTGTCAAGCTGTGGTTGTATATTATCATGGGTCTTTCGGTTGCAGAGCCTGTGTCGGCGAGCATACCCAGGGAAATCGAAGAAAAGCAAAAAAATTCGGTAGGTTATAAAGAGGTCGGGGCGCCTTTTATTACAAACTATAGAGCCACACAATACAAAGCAAGCAGTCAAAATTGGATTGCGGTCCAAGATCTCAGGGGAGTGATGTACTTTGGCAACTCGGCCGGTGTGTTGGAGTTTGACGGAACTTCTTGGCGGCTCATACCGATCAGCAACCAAAGCATTGTGCGATGCCTGGCCTTGGATCGAGACGGTACAATCTATGTCGGTGCAATCGGTGAAATCGGCTACCTGGCTGCGGATGAAAAAGGCAAGATGCATTACGTATCCTTGCTCGAAAAAATACCAAAAGCAGATCGTACATTCGGCGATATTTTTTTCGTCTACGCAACCTTGCGGGGTGTGTACTTCATCGGAAGAGAATCCATATTCATTTGGCACGAAGGTAAGCTGGATGTCCTAAGGTTTGATGTCATAAAAATGCACCATGCCTACCATGTATATGATCAGGTCTATATCCGAAATGCGAACATCAAGGACAATCCCACCCTATATAGACTACGGGGCAGGGATCTCGAGCCGGTCGCCCTGCCGAAGATCTTGTTGGAGCAAAGAATCTGGGAGCTCTTGCCGTATCGCGAAAACAAACTCTTGATGGTCACATCCGAGGGAAAGCTCTATGTCTTTGATCCGATCATGGCGAAAGAAAAACCCGAAATGCTTCAATCCGAGCAGGTATGTAAAAGAATGCATTCGGAGGTGGAGCCGTATCTCAAGGCAAATTATGCCTACATGGGAGCGAAAATACATAACGGGCATTATTATTTCAACACCCGTCAGGGTGGAATCATCGTAATGCACGAAGCCGGCAAACTGGTCAGAGTCATTAATAAAAACAGAGGCTTGCAGGATGATTGTGTTTGGAATGTATTTGTGGACCGAGACGAAAACCTATGGGCTTCCACCAACAATGGAATCGACTACATCGAAATTAGCTCACCTTTGTCGGTGTTTGGGTCTGCAGCTGGTTTGGACTCTGTGGTCCTTTCGTATTTGAGGGCGGACGATAGGCTGTATGTTTCGAATTTCAGTGGTGTATACAGGTTGTCTGATTATGTGCTTCGGGTAAAAAACGATATATTGGGTTTCGCCCCCGTTACGGATGTACCCAGGGTAGACATATTCGCCCTTACGAAGCACAATGCGCGGGTTTATGCGTTTCCCAACCAGGCCGGGGTGTACCGGATTGATCAACATAAAGCCCGGCGGGTGTCGAAAGTGTCGTTTCCCTTGGTGATGTCCGCCGGAAGGACGAAAAAATTTCCAAATCATTTGTTTTTGGGTTTGCAGGCACTGGGCTTGGCGGCTTTGGAGCTACATCCTGAAACCGGTGAAGTCGAAAAAATCTATTATAACTCCGGAAATTTTAATACATTAAAAGATACGGTGCAGTTTATCTACAGTGATGAGCGTGGAGATCTTTGGTTGGCGGCCTATTCCGGGATCTTTCAAGTACATTTTAAAGGTGAAAATGTCGATGATTTTGAGTTGATTCAGCACAAAAGGGACGATTTGAAAATAAACAACCTGTCGTTGCATAGCCTGGATGGACAAATCGTAGTGGCCACCGGCAAAGGACTTTACAAGCTCATGCCGACTGGTGACGGCCCGACCAGCTACAATTTTACTCCTGCTGAGTCAATCCACGCAGCCAGGGTTGAAAATCATGCTAAGATCGAGATGATATATGCGAGCGGAAACGACATCATCGTCGCAATGTCCGGAGAGAAGATCGTCATGCTTCGCAAGCACCCGGACGGCGACTACCGTTGGGACGAAAAATCTCTGATAAAAGTAGAAGGAGCCATGCATAAAGCCTTTATCGAGCCGGATGGTGTCATCTGGTTGGGCACCAGTGAGGGATTGATGCGTTACGGCCCCGAGGTGGAAAAAAACCATTCAGCCCGATTTCAGGCGCTCATACGAAGCGTGGCCTCCGGAGAAAACAACCTTGTATTTGAAGGAACACACTTCGATCCGAGCTACGTGCAAGATCACACGTATCCCAGGGCTTCTTTGATGCAGCCCGAAAACTTGGCTCCGCAGTTCGAATATGAAGGCAATGATTTGTCGTTTACATTTACATCGACATTCTACGAACGGGTCGATGCTAGTCTGTACAGCTATCGCCTCGAGGGGTTTGATGATGCTTTCAGTGATTGGAGAACCCAGAAAAAGCGAGAATATACAAATCTGCCGGAAGGTGCGTATCGTTTTGTGGTCAAAGCGAAAAACATCTTCGGCATGGAATCCCAACCGGCCTATTTCCGATTTTCCATAGCACCTCCCTGGTATCGGACCATGCTTGCATACATCTCATATGGTCTGGTATTTTTGATTGTCATGTACGGTGGGATCCGGGTCAACAGTCGGCGGTTGGTTGCTGCCAAAAGAAAGCTCGAGAAAATCGTAGCGGAACGCACCCGGGAAGTCCGAGAAAAAAATAGCCAATTGGAGATAAAAAACCAAGAGATCAGTCGTGCCTATGACGATCTCGAGACCACCCACCGACGTCTCAAGGATACCCAGAACCAACTCTTGGATGCATCCTGGAAAGCCGGTATGGCGGATGTAGCTTCCAATGTGCTGCATAATGTCGGTAATGCTCTCAATAGTGTTCATATCGCCCAAAACAACTTTCAAGACAGATTGAAACGTTCCCGGATTGAAAACTTGGACAAATCGTCTGCGTTGTTGAAAAAAACCGAGGACATTGAGACCAAGACCGAACAAGGAAGTTTGCTCATCAGATATATCTCGAAACTCTCTATGCTGTTGAATCGTGAGCACTTGAGCAATCTGAGGGAAATACAGAAGTTGGGAGAGGGCTTGGCACGGATAAACGCCATCGTTGCGGCCCAGCAAAGATTCATCCAATCCAATGGATGCAGAGAATTGCTTCCTCTTGAGGAGATCGTCAAACAGGCGATCGATATGAGTAAACTCTCTGGTGATGATGTCATTGAGGTTCGGGTTGATCTTCAATCCAAAGACGAATTGGCCGTCGAACGGCACAAGGTGATCCAAATTCTTATCAATCTTCTCAATAATGCCGCGCGGGCTTTGACTCGATCGGATCGTACCGATATGCTCATACAGGTGACGACTCGGGTGGCAAAAGACGACTGCGTTCAGATCGAAGTGACCGACAACGGCATCGGTCTGGATGCCGAATCATTGGAAAGTATCTTTTCTTTTGAAATTGGTGATGAATACCAAGGAACTTATCTGGATTTGCATGCCAGCGCCAACGCGGCCAAATCCATGGACGGAAGCCTTACTGCTGCGAGCGCAGGGCCGAATATGGGCAGTACCTTTGTTCTTACTTTGCCCAGGCGTCCATCGGATGAGGGCGTCAAATAGAAACCCCAAGATGGAACCATGATTCCATCAGGTGTATTTTGAATGCCGGGAGGTTGTTCATGATGGAGAAAACCTACGAATATGTACCTCGATACTGTGTTTGGGAGTTGACCCTGGCGTGTAACCTGCGTTGTAGGCATTGTGGATCGAAAGCAGGTAGGCCGAGGGCGAATGAATTGTCTATCGAGGAGTGTATGTCGGTGGTGGTTTCACTGGCTCGCTTGGGTTGCGAGGTGCTGACACTTTCCGGAGGAGAGCCCACCCTGCATCCGGCTTGGGAGAGTATAGCTCAGGCTGCTTTCGAGCAAGGTATGCATGTAAATATGGTCACAAACGGCTATGCACTTGACGCCGCCACGGTGTGCAAGATGAAAAATGCCCGACTTTCTAATGTGGCGGTATCCATAGACGGTCCCAAAGCCCAGCATGAAATGCTGAGAGGTCGGGGCACTTTTGATCCTGCCTGCCGATCATTGTCCAGACTAAAAGCAGCGGGGATTTCCACGGTAATGATGACGACCATCAACACCCTTAATATGAAGGTTTTGGGGGATACTTGTCGAATAGCTGAAAAGGTTGGGGCCGAAAGATGGCGTTTACAATTGGGCAAGGCCATGGGAAATATGCGCATTCACCAAGCTTGGGTGGTAGAGCCGCGAGATCTTCTCACGATATTACCGAAACTCCATCAATTGAGCCGTAGCGCGAACGTACGGATAGGAATTGGTGATTCTCTCGGATTCCACGGAACTTTTGACGAGGCGCTTCGCTCGGTAGGATGGAAAGGCAATCCGCAGACCTGGATGGGTTGCCAAGCCGGCCTGCAGGCTGTGGGGATCGAGGCGGACGGCGGCATCAAAGGATGCCTTTCGATGCAGGCCGAATTGACGGAATCAGATCCGTTACTGGAAGGCAATCTCAGGTCGAGATCCTTAGAATCGATCTGGCAGGACCCAAATGGTTTTGAATACAACCGGCGTTTCGATCCAAGCTCTCTGGGTGGATTCTGCCGAAAGTGTCATCATCGCTTATCCTGCCGGGGTGGTGCAAAATGTGTGGCCGCGGCCTCGACCGGTTGGTTGCATGATAATCCATATTGTTATCATCGGGTCAAGCAGTTGACGTCGAACACACTGAAAAGAAACATCACCAAGCATATTGCCGCCGCTTCGATTGCATCGATGTGTCTTTTTGGTCATGCCAGCTGCGGCCTGGAGGCCGAGGTCAAACCGCCGACCTGTGAGGAGATAGACTGCAAAATTCCCGATCCGGCAATCTCGATCGATGACTATGAAGACTGTTGCGGGATTATAGATTGCAATGATATATGTTGTGAGTGTGATTATGGTATTGTGCCCGCCCAAGCGATCCGGAAGTGTTGCTGACACATCGAACTCACATGCGTAGGTTGCATTTTCCTAAGGTTGATGTCGAACGAGGTGGCGAGAACTCGGCTGATTGGATTTCCACGATCCAAGGATTGAATGAACATGAAATCAAAAAAAACATCTTTTGGATACCGGCTGTTTTCGGATCTGGGCATGCTTGCTCTGGCGGTTGTGTCGCTGGTGCTTTTGAGCATAGATATGTATTTTCCAGATCTTTTTTTCGAGCCCGAATATCAGTCCTGGTTGTTGGTCCGCATCGATTGGGGTATCTGTGCGGTTTTTTTGGTAGAGTTCGGGATTCGTTGGTTCCACGCGAAGCAAAAGTTGCGGTTTGTTGTGCGAAATTGGTACGACATATTGGGGATGATCCCTCTCGGTCATCCCGCCTTGAGGGGCTTTCGGCTGTTGCGGGCGGTTCGGATCGTAGCGGTCCTCATGCGGTTGCGACGGGGTGTGGATAGAGCATTCGGGGAAGGATTCGCGGACGGACTGATTCGACGTTACAAGAATATCTTCGTGGAAATCATTACGGATGCGGTCGTACTCAGAGTGTTGGGGGTTGTCGAAGAAGTGATCAACAAGGGGAGATTTGGTCATTCCATACAGGGTGTCTTGGAGCAAAATCGGCACGAAATCCATCAGTTGGTTCGACACAATCTACAACGTAGCCGTACGCTCGCCCGAGTGGAGCGTCTGCCTCTCATGTCGAATCTGACCGATACGATTTTGGAGGAATCAACCGACGTGATTTTTGGGGTGCTTACCGATCCGTGTTTCGAAAAGACAATGAAAGAGCTCATTGCATCTGTGGTGACTTCCATTCGGGTCGAAGTCGCCAAGTTGGATGCATGGGATGAAAAAATCACCCCGAATAATGCCCGATCAATGGATTAATTTTTCCAGTAGATTGTTTTCCTGAAAGTATTTGTAGAGCAGGTGGGCAATGAGTCGTCCTCCGGCTGGGTGATAATGAATGCCGTCGGACCAGAAATACTCCCGGGTTACTTTTTCGTAAGGCAACCCATCAAAATGTTTGGCCAAGTCGATCAAATGAGCGTTTTCATTGCGAGCCACTTCTCGCACCGCTTCGACGTAGCTTTGATGCAACGGCACGAGATCATTCAAATCATGCAGCCATCTATCTTTCAGGTATTCGGGTTCTTTCCCCTTTCGGTGTGAAGTGGCGGCAGTCAGCAACACCGGTACAATGTTATTTTTTCTTGCGATTTTCACCATTTCGGTCAAGTTGCTTTGGTAGTCCGGTAAAGAGACCCTTTGGGCGAATTTGGCATTTCCAAGCCCGCCGATGACGGCCAGGTGGGTTTTGTTGTACAGTTGCACCAAACGAAGATTTCGCATCTGGTATAACCAGGTTGTATTCAACTGTACAACATTTTTATCCTGAACTCCGAAGCCTTTCCAATGATCGTTCCAGCCGTACATGATGGTTATCACCTTGGGTTTGATGCGCAGCACATCTCTTTTCAATTGATTGAGTCCTTGAAAAGAAGACCATCCCGAGGCGGCCAGGTTCGCGTACGCAAACGTGTTGTCAGGATGCAACTCGTCAATGATTTCTTTGAGGTATTCGTCGAATTTTCCCAGAGCCGTACACGAACAACCCATCAAGGCAAGCTGCGGGTTGTTGGCAATATGATGTTTGAGGTTGTGATAGTAAAAACTGCGTACCCACAAAACATCCCGATCTTTGAAAAAGTATTTGTCCATGGTGACCGGATCGGGGTATCCGAACTCAATCTTTTCGGGGTAAAGGTGAAAAGAAAATCCGACCAGCCTCAATACCAGCTCTGTCAAACCGAACGATACGACGATACTTGCGATGATCAGCAAAACCGGCATGAGTTTTTTGCGTTTAATCATAAGAGTTATGTTTATATGGGGAGATGGTCGTATGTAAAACGCATATGTTGGAGTAATGTTAGGTGTATCTATATATTTTGAAAATTTATGATGATGTATTGAGGTGTTTTTGGTGTTTGATTTTGTGAAAATCATGCGGTTGACAAATTTAGTTCCAATCCGTCATAGTCGATTCGCAGGGATACCATTGACAGAAGGACCGACTTCGATGAGCACGATTACCTATCGAGATTTTGATGGAGATTTGGACGCGCTTTCCAAGCTGGCTAGGGATTCATGGACACAGGCATATGGAACCGCGCTGTGGCCGGATTTGTATAACCCTTTGCTGACTGGACATTATTTTTCCGATATTGATGACTCCAGGTATTTGGTAGGAGCATACGAAGGTGCCAAATTGGTCGCGTTTATCGCCAATTTACCCAGAACCTACCGATTGAATGACCGGCGGTACAAAGGGGTGCTTTCCTGTATGTTGGTCGGACACAAAGATTTTCAAAGAAGAGGCATAGCGTTGGGGTTGATCGACGAGTGCCTGAAGCGCAATCGTGATGTGGGTTGCGATTTGTCTCTGATGTATTTTGAAGATCAGCAAAAGACCGCCGAGCTCATACGCAGGCACCTGCTCAAGCATCATCGCATCGAACCGGTTCGAAAACTACGGCCGCTCGTTCGAATCATCGATTTCGAGAAAGTTTCTGCAGCTAGTCGGCTTGGATGGTTGAAACGAACCTTGCTCAAATCCATAGGAGCCCACCTGCCTCCTCGGATCCGAGATGTCGACGGATTGGTGCGACCTTATCGGGATGAAGATCTTATGAGTGTGAAGCAGTTGGTAGACAAAGTTCCTGACCGAGATTGCCTGGTGCGGGTGTTCGATGAGCGAGCGCTTTCTCGCAAGCTCAAGACCAATGGCGTGGCCGCTTCGTTGGTGTATGAGAAAGCCGGAGTGGTAAAAGGATTTGTCAATCTTTCGTTTGTCGAGATGACCGGTCGGCACAAAAACCTTTGGGCTTGGATGGATTATCTATTCTGGGAAGGGTTGCTCGACAAAGAAAAACATGCTTTGTTGGCATCCGCTTGGATCCTGGCGCGCAGGAAAGGCAGTATCGCGTTGTTGGAATGGAGCAAAGGTTATTATTCCCAAGGTCTTTTGTACCGGAGTCGGTTTGTTACTTATCCAAGATACCTGCAGTTGCATGCCTGGGTGTTTCACCCGGAGCTGTCTGTGCGAAATGTCGAAAAGGTATTCGAGCAACAGTTGTAGATGTCCGTACCAGGGTGATCCTGATTGGCTCGAGGGCGCAGGACTTCTTTAGAAGATGCACACAGAACCGATACATATTGCCGGAATGCTCTGCCTGGCGGTTGCTTTGGATTGGTTGATGGGAGATCCACGTTGGTTTCCACACCCGGTCAAAGCTTTTGCGGCGATAGCAATCAGGCTCGAGATCTGGACGCGGCGCGTTTTCGTCCGATTGTCTTGGGCCGGGGGCCTGACCGCTCTGGCGGTATACATCTCGGCGTTCTTGTTGGGTTATGGAGTGGTTTTGCTTGGTTTTGTATTGCATCCGGTTTTGGGGATGGGCTTTACGGTACTGTCTGTCGCCACCACGATCGGAGCGCGGGATCTCATCATCCATGCCCGCAGGGTTGCCGAAGCATTGGGGAAGGATGAATTAAAAGTAGCCAGGCAGCGGGTTTCCTGGATGGTCGGCCGGGACACCCAGGAGTTGGATGAGCAGGGCGTGGTTCGTGCTGCGGTCGAGAGCTTGGCGGAAAGCACGGCCGATGGGATTATATCCCCGTTGTTTTTCAGCGTATTGGGCGGATTGCTCATGGGATTCGAAGGTGCGTCTGGGCTTGCCATGTTCTATCGGGCCGCAAACACCCTGGACTCGATGTTCGGTTATCAGAATCAACGTTATCGAGATTTCGGCAAAGTTTCAGCCAAGGTGGACGATGTGCTCAATTACCTTCCCGCGAGACTGTCGGCCGGATGTATCGCTTGGGCGGCGGTTTTCATTCGGGGTCGAAGCGCAAGACATGCATTTCGAGCATGGATGCGTGATGCCAGAAAACACAAAAGCCCCAATGCAGGCCGGCCGGAAGCCGCCATGGCGGGTGCTTTGGGGATACAACTCGGAGGACCCGCTCGCTATGGCGGAGTTTTAAAAGCGCATGCCTGCCTGGGACGGGCTTTCTCGGAAGCAACCCGGCTTCATATACATCAAGCCTCTGGGTTGGTCATTGCGGCCGAGTTGTGGTTTGTCGTCTTGGCATGTACCGTATTGACGCTTGCAGATTGGGTGTTCTGATCGAATTCGGACAAGAATGCATGTAAGCGTTCACCCCGGGGTGGCGCCGACGCATTCGATTTCTGCGGAACTCGCGAACTTACAAGCAATCAAACCCAGATTTGCTTGTAAGTCCTGCTCAAACAAGTCCTCGAAAGCTCATGCGTCAGCGCCACCCTGGGTTGAACGCTTACGAATGCACTATGGATTGAGATCGATCTTTCCGCCTTTGAGGGTCAAATCGCCGGTAGCTTTGATTTCTCCTTTGCCCGAGCCTTCCACGGTGAAATCTTTTCCTTTGAGTGTGATGGTGCCGTCTTTTTTCATCAGCAATGAGGCATCTCCGACTTTTACCGAAATTTCTTCTTCTGCTTCGATTTCGATGGTCTTTGCCTTGAGGCCGTACTTGTTGCCGACAGTGTTGGTGCAGTTTTGGCCGACGTTGGTCATCTTGTACAGAGCTACATTTTCGTTTGCAAATGCTCCGATATTGACCGTTTTGGCCCCTGCGATTTCTTCGGCCTTGACGGCTCCAACGGTTTCGTTCATGGCGGCGCCTACCGTCACCTGGTATATACCTCCGATGCTCAAAGCCTTGAGCGCGCCGATGGTCTCGGTTTTGTTGCTGGAGACGGTCTCGCTTTCGCTGGATCCAACCTTAATGGTCATGTTGGCGCCGATGGTTTCGGTGTGGTTTTGACCTACCTGGATGGTTTTATTGCTTCCGATGGTGATGGTTTCGTTGTTTCCTATCGTGAGAGAATCGTCGTTTCCGATTGAAGTCGTGTTGTCGGCGCCGACAGTGGTGGATTGGTTGTTTCCGATTTGCAACGAGCGATCGTTTTCCACCACTGTGTTCCAGTCCTTCTGGGCATGCAGGTAGATCTCTTCCGAGCCTTTTTTGTCTTCAAATCTCAACTCATTGGATCCGCCGCCGCCCGGGCTCGAGTTGGATTTGAGGGTGGTTTTGGTCTTATCCGCGGGAAGTGTATAGGGAGGCGTATTGTCGCCGTGGTAAACCCTGCCCATGATAATGGGCCTGTCGGGATCGCCGTCCAAAAAGCTTACAATCACCTCTTGGCCGATTCTGGGTATACACAGCGAGCCCCAACCCGCTCCTGCCCAAGCCTGAGAAACTCGAATCCAGCAGGAGCTTTTGTCGTCTTTTTTGCCCAAGCGGTCCCAATGAAATTGTACTTTGATCCGCCCATGTTTGTCCGTATAGATTTCTTCACCGGCCGGACCTACAACGATGGCGCTTTGTACGCCATGTATGGCGGGTTTGGATGTCAGCCGTGCAGGTCTATATACCACCGTATCCGGAACGGCCAAAAACCGATTCTCATATCTGAAGCCGGTGTCTTGGTCTGCATGTTCTTCGAGCACCTGAGGTTGTCTTCCCATGTGGTTGACCGATAGAAGAAGGTATTTTCTAAGCATTTCTTCGGTTTTGCTTTTGGTCTCGAGTTGCAACGTCTTGCCGGGAACCAAACGGGGACAATTGCTTCTGCCGGTTGCTTGATCCCGCTCCAGCACAGCTCCTTCCAAAAACACCTGAGCGCGGTGTTTGCCGGCTTGAGGATCTTGGTACATTCCGGGATATTCGTATCGCTCCAGATTCGTCCAGTTTTTATCCTGTATGTCGGCTTTTTGATCCAGGGTTGGTTTCTCAAAATGGTAGTCACTGAGGGAGTACATGCCGGTGTGGATTTTTCTCGAATACTCAAAATGATAGACATATTCTTCGCTTGATACCATGCCTTGAGAAGGGTTGTGCAGTACTTTGCCACCCTCCTCAATCGGTTGATAACAC
>JBFFBT010000117.1:0-16662 GCA_041560255.1 Myxococcota bacterium
TCGGGAGCATCTGTATTCAACCAACACAAACAAATAACCGGAATCCATACCAACAGTAACGCCGCAGCCGGAAACAACTCGGGACCATATATGGGCTATACATTGAGTAACGGCGATCGACCTTACATCGATTGGATATCCTCTATCATCAAACAATATGGTTATGAAAATCTATATTGGCATCAATATGGCTATGCTCTCTATTGGAATGGAAATCGAGTCGGTTATGAGCCTTTCTGGTCAAGATCCAGAGGTATATCCAATTGCCAGTGGAATAAAACAACCTATCCCAATAAAAAGGTAGAGTGTACGTTTAATGGCAAAGCACTTGGATATGAGTTGTTTTGGGACGGAGCCAGAGTGGGATATGAGCCTGGTTGGAGCTTGAGTCAGGGAACCAACAATTGCCAATGGAACAAAACAACCTATCCCAATAAAAAAGTCGAATGTAAATTTGACGGAGATATGATTGGATACGAATTGTTCTGGGATGGGCAAAGAGTTGGATACGAACCTACGTGGACGAGGAATCAAGGTGTTGACAACTGTAAATGGAATATTGAAACCTATCCCAACAAAAAGATTGATTGCCACTACAATGGTAAAGGGCTTGGATACGAGCTGTTTTGGGATGGAAATCGAGTAGGTTTTGCGCCCGCATGGGACATGGATCATGGTAAAAATAATTGTCAATGGAACAAGACAACCTATCCCAATAAAAAGGTAGAATGCAAGTTTGACGAAGTCCGCATTGGATATGAGCTCTACTGGGATGGAGTGCGCGTGGGATACGAGCCCAAGTGGACGGAAACAAGAGGTCAACAAAACTGTGACTGGAATCAAGACACCTATGGAGCGAGCAAAGTGGTGACTTGTTTCCACGACGGAAAAGCCCTGCACTAATTTTCAACGAATTCTCTCATTCCATTTACCCCAACGTTGCATATAACGATGTATTGAGAGCGCACGAAATTACCTGACTACAACAAAATGTGTGCATATATTTGATTGAGCCGGGATTTAACTTTTTGTGGCTTTTGGAAACAATGTCATTTCGGCATGCTTTAAGCCAGAATCTATAATTTTAACAATGGATCCTGGATAGAATCTATCCAGGATGACGGCATTTTATGCAACTGGCGAGTTCACTCTTGTCCAAAAAAATACTTTAAGATCGAACAAATGATATAGAGAAATTGTTCTTTTGGCCATTCATCTCAAGTTTGGCTCCACAACCATTGCCGCAATCTACAAAGATCGTAAGGAAATGTTTTAGTGCAATCGGAACTGTATTGGGGGTATTCAAATGGCATACCCGGTCTTGAAACCTATAGGTATCTGGCTTGTTTCTGCGCCGAAATCGAGATCATTGAGCCGATTTGATCAATCAATCATGATCAATCAATCTATCTTGACAATTGAAGAATCGCTATATAGTATACTTCATCTATCTAGGGAAAATTCGTTTGGGGAGATTGCTTTTGAAAAGGTGATTTTCATCTTCCGGCGATTTTTCGTGCTGTTTTCGGGGGAAATTCATCAATCCAGAGGAGGACTCCATGCAGAAAATCGTGACGATGTTTTGTGTTATCACCATTTTTTTTATCACAGCTTGTGGTGTAGGTCCGGCAGAAGAAAAAAGTTATGACGAAAGCTTATCGTCGGATACACCGAGTTATGCCGTATGTGGCACGGGACTTTGCTGCTCCTTTAATAACTATTCCGGTTCAACGTATTGTCAAAGCGGGAGTCAGTGGGTATACTGTTGTCCCTCCGGATATGGCTCGGCCGGCAATTCCTGCCTTCCGTACTGTCCATATGGCCGCTCTTGTGGCGCCGCGTGGGTAGCAGGATCGAGCGCCTGCGCGCAAAATTGCAGCAACTGGCCTGTCGGCTACTGTTGCCCGGCCGGAAAAACGTATACGTCGACCGGTTGCAAGTAATACAAAAAACAGAAAAACAAACCATCACGCCGAGTTTTCTTTCAAGTATTCTCAAGTAGCCCATGGCTACCACACAAGTAAAAAGATAACACCGGATCATCCTTTTAAAAGATCATCTCCGGTTTTCCCGTATCCGTAGATCTCGAGTTTAGAGTCCAACGTATAGTTTAGCTTTCTTGTATCGAACACACATCTCATTTCTCCAAAGACATGCCGCGCCGTTCCATCAAGGAACCTTCGGCCAGGTAGAGTCGCACCAGGGCATTGCGGTAATCCACCAAGGCCTTCACCTCGGCGATGCGGCTGGAGAGCAGATCACGCTGTACTTGAGCCAACATGAGAGCGGTGCTCTCCCCCACCTCGAACCGTTGCTTTTCCACCAATACCTTGTGTTCTTGAAGCGTCCGGGTGGCTCTGCCGGCGGCAATTTGCTTTCGGGCCCGTTCGGCCTCGCTGACCGCCAGGCGCACTTCCAACCGAACCAGATCCCGCAGGTTTTCCATCGCCAGCTCGGCCTTCCGCCTTGAGATCAAGGCATGTCGATGACTCGCCTCGGCCTCCCGGTTTTGTATCAAGTAACTGAAAGACAAACCCGCCGACACATCATAGGTGTCTTCTCCGAGATGGGCAAAGGAAGCAGAAAAATCGGAGGCAAAGCCGGTCTTTCCGAGCCTGACAAAAAAGTCCAGCCGCGGAAGCAAGCCGTTTCGGGTTACCACGGTCTCCAAGCGCATCTGCTCGAGTCGCAGCCCGGCTTCGTTGATTTCGGCGCGGGACCGCTCGGCCAATTTGATGCGATCATCCAAGTCATCGATAGCAACCGGTTCGAGCTTAGGGTCACTGGTGGTCACGATCGAACGATCCAAGTCCTCACCCAAAAGTCTGAGCAAGCGTAGTTTGGACTGTTCCAGCTCGCTGCGGGCGTCGATCAGTTCCTGTTCCCGCAAGGCCACTTCGGCACAGGCCGCTGCGGATTCGGTCTGTGCCAGGGTACCCACCTTGATTTCCTGCTCTATCTCGACCCGCTGCCTGCTGGCGACGCTAAGGGATTCTTCAAAGATGGCAATCTGGCGCTCAGCCAACACATAGCGCCAGTAAGAAATCTCGGTTTGCGAAAGAATTGTCTCGATATAGCCCCGAAGCTCCCAATAACCGGCCTGCACCTCCAAATCGGCTTGATGGATCGCAGCCAGGTTGACCCTGGGACCCAATCCTTGCAACAGTGACTGAGTCAAGGTCAGGCCCATCCGGGCGCCGTGCTGCGCGGGAGTGCGACTGGATTCGGAGTAGTCGTACACGATGTCCAACTCTACTTGCGTACCGGTGTGAAACTCTTGACGCACGCCGAGTCGGGAAATGAGCGCATCGCCCTCTACATCAAAACGCTCTTCGGTGGAGCGAGCAACCTCGACGGAACGTTCTTTGCCAAACCGAGTTTCGCCGAATACTTCGGTATCGTAACGCCCCCGGGCGATCTCGGCGAAAACCCCCTGGATGACCGGTGTAAGGCGCCTTACCCGCAGGTCACGATTGCGAGCCAGAGCGGTCAAAGCGGCTTCCTCCACCGATAGGCGTAAAGGATCGGCCTTTTCGGCTGCCTCGGCTGCACCACAGACAAACAGCGTTGCCAGGATCAAAACCGACCCGACAACCCATTCAGACATACCGCACGGCGTCTTCACCGGTCCACCTCCACCACCCGCCTATCGTGCACCAGCATGTAGAGGGCCGGAATGAGCAACAACGTGATGGGTGTTGCGCCCAACAGCCCACCGATCACGGCCCGGGCCAACGGAGCCTGGGCGTCAGCCCCTTCCCCAATCCCCAAGGCCAACGGCAACAAGCCCAGGACGGTGGTCAGAGTGGTCATAAGAATCGGCCGGAGCCTTCTCCGGCCCGCCTCCATGACGGCCTCTCGAACCTGATGCCCTTCACGATTGAGCCGGGCGGCTTGATCCACCAATAAAATCGCATTGTTCACCACCACGCCTCCCAGCATGATGCTGCCGATAAACGACTGCACGTTCAAAGTCGTACCGGTCATCCAAAGGGTCACCAACACCCCCACGGCGGCCACCGGCACCGACAGCATGACAATCAAAGGGTTTTTCAACGATTCATACTGCGAAGCCAGCACCATATACACCAGCAGCACCGCAAGCAGCAAAGAGCCCAGCAATTCACCAAACGCCTCTTGTTGCTGCTCATAGTCACCGGCTACGGTTAGATCATAGTTGGCGGGCCGGGGGATTTCATTCAGATGTTCCTGTAGGTTTTTCGCCACCTCGCCCAGGCTCGTGCCGGCTACATTGGCGCGCACCATGACCACACGCTGCTGGTCCTTGCGATCAATCAGCAAAGGTCCCCGCCCGCGTTTCCAATCTACCAGGTTGTGCAACAAGACTTGGCCGTCCTCTCGGGTACTCAGACCGAGATTGAGGATGTCATCGAGAGGCAGCGACTCGGCGTCCCTGAGCTTGACCAAAATCCGATAGGAGTTGCCTTCCGAACGGTATTCTCCGGCTTTCGATCCGGCCACCGCGGTCTTCAAAGCCTCGGTGACGTCTCGAATGCTCAAACCCATGTCGGCCACCTTGGCTCGGTTGATCCGGATCTCGTATTGAGGCACTCCAGGATCACGGGTTGTATCCACATCCGTGATGCCCTCTACCGCGGCGGCCGCATCGGCCACTTGCTTGGCCAGGGTATCCAAGGTATCCAAGCGATAACCCCGCACTTCCACCACCAGGTTTTCTTGACCACCCAAAAGACGTTCCAACAAAAACTGCCCCTGCGGCGCACGCACGCGAACCTTCATACCCGCGATGCGTCCCTCCAGTCTCCCACGCAAATCGTCGGCGATTTCCAGGTTGGAGCGTTCACGTTCCGAGGTCGGCAACAAGGACAATCTAATCTCCGATCGAGATACTTCATCGGGTCGGCGACCCGAAGAGCCCACACTGACCACCGAGGAGATCATTTCAGGTACGGCCGCATTGACGATTTTCTCTATCTCACGGGTTTGTCGGTCGACAATGGACAGTCGCGTGCCGATCTCCATCTCTGCGGTGATGCGCACCTCTCCCTCGTCGCTGGGCGGCAAAAACTCCGTACCGATGAACGGCAACAACAACAGGCTTCCAGCCAATACCAACAACGTGAGCACCAGGGCTAGACCGGGCCGGAAAAGCACGACCCTGAGCAGAGAAACGTAAGCCGCGCTGAGACGTCTTGGTCCTCGCTGGGTCGACGCCGGCAAATCCGAGGCCGCTTCGGATGGGAAACGACTCCCCGACAACAATTTGGTCGCCAACATGGGCACCAGGCTCAAGGAAACCACCAAGGAGCAGGCCAACGAAAAGCCGACCACATAGGCCAGATCCCGAAACAAAACGCCCGAGATGCCTTTCACGAAAGCCAGGGGCAAAAACACCACCACGGTGGTGATGGTACTGGCCGCAATAGCGGGTCCGACCTCCCGCGCTCCTTCCACGGAAGCCGTCTCTGAGGATTCCTGCAATTCCTCCCGCCGGCGAAAGATGTTTTCGATCACCACGATGGAGCTGTCGACCATCATGCCCACACCCAGCGCCAAGCCACCCAGAGTCATCAGATTCAAAGTGAGATCCCCCAGAACCATGAGCGTAAAGGTCGCGACCATGGAGATGGGAATGGAAAGAGAAATGATCAACGTGCTTCGCCAGTTTCCCAAAAAGAACAAAAGCACGAGTAACGCCAGCCCTCCTCCATACAGGATCGAACGCGCTACGTTACCGATCGAGCGTTCGATAAAATTGCCCTGGTTGATGACCGGTACGATGCGGATTTGTGGAAACTCCCGGTTGATCGACTCCACCTCCTCGAGAACTCTCCGGGACACTTCCACAGTATTGGCGTTGGCCTGCTTACGCACCGCCATGCGAATGCCTCTTTCTCCATTGATGCGCTCGATACGGGTGAGTTTCCGGTAGGTATCTCGAACCTGGGCGATTTGTCCGATGGTGATCGCGCCTTTTTCCCGCACAGCCACCACAGTTTCTCGAATCTGATCCAAGCTGGTGAACTCGGCCGGCGCACGCAGGATAATCTCGTAGCGTCCCTGCTCGAGCTGGCCGGCGGGTAAATCCAGGTTGGCATCCCGAACGGCCCGTAAAATGTCTTGCATCGGAAGGCTCAAGGCCTTGATGCGATCCGGATCAAGCTCGATACGTACCTCACGGTTGAAACCACCCCATACATCCACCTGCGCCACATCGGGTATGCGTGAAAAACGATGCCGGATGTGATCCTCGATCAATTGCGTGAGCTCCACCGGATCCAAATCGCTGGAAATACCCAGCAACAACACTGGAAAGCTGGTGATGTCGAACTTGCGGATGCTCGGGCGCACGATTTCTTCGGGCAACTCGTCTATCTCGTCCTCGAGCTTGCCACGCACATCCAGACTGGCCGTATCGATGTCGGTTCCCCACACGAAAGTAACCTGCACATTGCTGACGCCCTCGGCGGACTGACTGGTTATCTCTTTGACCCCGGGAACCGTAGCCACAATTTCTTCCACAATCTGGGTAATCAACCGCTCCATGACCTGAGGGCTGGCGCCTTCGTATTCGGTCTGAATGGTGATGGACGGCAACTCGATATCGGGAAGCAGATCGATACGGGTACGCGAAAGGGCGACCAATCCGATCACCACCACGATCAACGTAAGCATGCAGGTAAGCACGGGTCGAGCGGCGCTGAAACCTGGTAGGTTCATTTCGTCATCCCGCCGCCCGACACCGCTTCCGTTGGTTGAAGCGATATCAGAGAGCCGTCGTCCAGGAGATGCTGTCCCAAGGTAACAACCAATCCGTTGAGATGCTCGCCGCTTACCTGCACCCGATCACCGTCCCGAATACCCACCTTGACCCTCCGCCAGGCAACCCGATCTTGGGATTCGTTGACCACGAAAACACCCGTTTGGTCGCCTCGGGCGGCCAGGGCGGTTTGTGGGACCACTGTGGCGGACTCGACCCGCTCCAGGGTCAAGGTAGCTCGGATGAACAAACCGGGCTTGAGTCGTTGGTCGGGGTTATCAGACCTGAGCTCCACCCGGGCTTGGCGTGAGCCTGGTCTGAATACCGGGGCGATGCGCTGGATTCGCGCCTCGAAACGTTGGCGGGGAAAGGCATCGGTCGTCAAGGACACCGGCGCACCGATTTCGAGTCGGGCGTAATCACGTTCCGGAACATAGATGACACCCAGGATGGGATCCAGCTCTACAATGGACAACAAGGCGGCATTCGGCGCGACCGTCTCCCCCTCGTCGACAAAACGCTCGGCCACGACCCGGTATGCATCCCCGTGTTCCCAATCGGCGGCGATACGAGTATACCCCAACCTGACCAACGCGCCCCGCAAAGCCGCTTTGGCGCGTTGCAGCTGGGCATCCGCCACCAACCGCCGTGCGGTGGCGGCTTGCTGCGTCGCCCGGGACGCGTCCAAACGGGTATCGGAGGCAATACCCCGCTTTCGCAATGCCTCGACCCGATCGAGCTCGCGGTTTGCAATCGTCAAAGCGCTGTGTGCCTCGGCCACGGTGGCCTCGGCTACCGCCACCTCGGCCCGCGCTTGAGCCGCTTGCTGGCGGAACTCAGCGTCATCCAACTCCACCACCACCTGTCCGCGGGTAATCCTATCTCCCAGATCCACATGCATGCTTTTGACGCGGCCACCCATTTTGGGCGAGACCACAAACTCGGCGGCGGCTTCCAGGCTGCCGCTAAACGTTCGCTTGAGACTGATATCCGCAATGGAAATCGGGTCTGCCTGCACGGCCACCGAACGAGGTCGAAGTTCGCTCTCTGGATCATCCACACAACCCGCCGAACCAATCAACACGAACCCCAAAAACAAAACCTTTTGCAATAACCGACCAACATGGATAGTTGGTTTAGCTGGACTTTCGGGGCTGTGCCCGAACCCCACCGGATGTCTCGACCCTTCGACCAACGTGCTTTCACCTGAAACCGTAGAGCCTCTCAATTTTCTCTCCAAAAAAAACCGAACAGGCACCCAATACCGGGCAAGCTTTCGATCGTCCGGGATTCTGATCGGCTGGATGGTCTCGACACAAACCGGGATCATAATCACCGCGGCGGTGAAGATCAAGTCAATGCATCCGGGATAGACCGTGCGTGCTTCCGTTGCGACTACCTGCAGCTGTTACACATCCGTCGCCAATCCAGAGATCTCCATTAGCCTGCATATCTCACCAATGTCTGAGCCTCCCTGTTGAGTTAGCTCACGAACAAAGCTGGATTAACAGGTTGTTATTCGCGGTAGGCTTTCTATTTGGTGACATATTCGGGCTAGGCGATGGCTGTTTCTTTCAACCTGGATTGTGTAGCGTCATCCATCTCACCATCCCGGCCTTCTTCGAGATGATGATGACGCCAAAATGTTTTCAGGGCTTTTCGGCTCAACTCGGCCAAATCTCCGTCAACTTGACCGCAAAAATAACTCATGCTCATCAATCCGAAACAGTCGAATTCCGATTTGTGGATGAGCAAAACCAACCTGCAAGCTGGGTAGAAAACGAGTTGGTATTACCCGATGAAAAGAGCCAGTATGTATGCCGCGTATTGAAACACCATTCGGTGAAAAGGTAAAAAAAGAATTCTTTTCATTCATAAAAATTTTTGGTAGGATTCGATAATCATATTTTACAATTGCGTTTAAAATCTCAAACCTGATGTCACGTCGTAGGGGATGAATTGGCATCCGGTTCAAACATCCGATAACAGACTCGAACACCGCCCCGTAATCGAGAAAGCCGAAGGCCTATCCGGCGCCTTGCCAAGATCGCGAGGTATGAATATATGAAAACCAAACCACACAGCATTGACATCGCACATGTAAAACAAAATGCAGACGGGGCATGGCTCACACCTCACACTCTGGATGAACATCTCGCAGGCACAGCCGAGAAAGCCGCTGCTTTCGCCCAATGCTTTGAGTCGAGAAATTGGGGCTATCTGCTTGGATACATCCATGATGTAGGCAAATCCACGAAAAAGTGGCAAGCCTACCTGCGCAGAAAGAGCGGTTACGATGAGTTCGCCCATCTGGAGGGCAAAGTCGGGATACTCGACCACTCAACTCCTGGAGCCAAACTTTCGCAGGAGCTTTTCGGTAAAGAAATCGGCCGTTTGTTGGGTTACTGCATAGCCGGTCATCATACCGGAATGCCCGATTGGGATTCGGACAAACAATCCGGCGGATCCAGTGCGCTTTCGTATCGTCTCGAAAACACGAGCACATCCGAGCTCGCTTCGATGTTGAGAGAAAAGCTGAAGTCCATGCACCCCGGATCACCACCCTGCAAATTCGATCCTCAGAGCATGGCCCTTTCTTTTTGGATCCGTATGCTTTTTTCCTGTTTGGTGGATGCGGATTTTCTCGATACCGAAGCCTACATGGAAAAAGAAAAGACCGCTTTACGCGGCGAATTTCTCTCCATGGACGAGCTAACCATACGATTTGAACGTTACATAAAAGATAAAACCGCAACCGCCGATCCCACCCAAGTCAACCGGTTGCGCCATGAGGTGCTGACAAACTGTATTCGAGCGGCATCCCAATCGCAAGGCATCTTTTCTCTCACCGTCCCGACCGGCGGAGGCAAGACGTTGTCCAGTCTCGCTTTTGCACTCAATCATGCCCGCAAACACAGACTCCAACGCATTATTTACGTCATCCCCTACACCAGCATCATCGAGCAAAACGCGGATGTTTTTCAAGAAGTCTTGGGCGCAGACCAAATCGTCGAGCATCACTCCAATCTGGACGACGATGACTCAACGCCCGCATCCCATCTGGCTTCGGAGAACTGGGACGCCCCTATTGTGGTCACCACCTCGGTGCAGTTTTTTGAATCACTCTTCGCCGCACGAACGAGCCGATGTCGAAAGCTGCACAATATTGCGGGCAGCGTCGTGGTGCTCGATGAGGCGCAATTGTTACCGGTTGAATTTCTCGCTCCGATCCTGGAAGTAATCGAGCTATTGAGCCGGCGCTACCGCGTCTCGTTTCTTCTTGCCACCGCCACCCAACCGGCCTTTGAAAGCCGTCATGGATTTAGGGGACTTACCGTCGACAGCATAAAGGAAATTTCATCCAATGTACCAGATCTGTACGCGTCTTTACAACGAGTCGCGTATGAAATGCCGTCCGATTGGGACAAACCCCTCACCTATGAAACCTTGGCCGAAGATCTATCCAAACATGACAGAGTGCTATGTATCGTCTCTGATCGCAAAAGTTGTCGAAGGCTTCATCAGAAGATGCCTCCAGGCACGTATCATTTATCGGCCCTCATGTGCGGTCAACACCGCAGCGACACCATCAAGGAGATAAAGAGAAAGTTGGCCGCCGACGAGCCTGTCCGACTCATCAGTACACAGTTGGTCGAAGCGGGAGTAGATCTGGATTTTCCGGTGGTTTATCGCTCCTTGGCCGGACTCGACTCAATCGCTCAGGCGGCGGGCAGATGCAACCGAGAAGGTTTGCTGGCCGAGCCCGGAAAAGTGGTCGTGTTTCTCGGTCCCGACAGGCCACCTTTGGGCATTCTCCGTAAGGCTGCCGATACGACTTTGACACTACTCAAGACCGGCCTGGTTGATCCAGCAAAACATTCGAGCTTCAATACGTACTTTTCCCAACTATATTGGAAAGCCAACTCTCTGGATGCGCATGGAATAGCGGACTTACTCCGAGCACGGGACGACTTATCCGAAATACAGTTCCGAACCGCAGGCAGGCTGTTTCAACTCATTGACGATCAAAACCAAACTCAGATCCTGGTACCCTATGACGAAGGGGACAAATGGATTCGAATGCTCGCATCCGACGGTCCCAAACGCTGGCTGCTTCGTAAGCTACAACGTTATTGCGTAAACATATACAACCGTGACTTCGAACATATGCAAAAGCGGGGCTCCGTAGAATTGGTAAGCCCGGGAATCTATGCGCTCAGCAGCCGGGTCGAATACTCCGACAATTTAGGATTGTTGATCGAAGAAAATCCCGATGATCAATCCATCTTTATCGCCTAAGCTCAAAAGGGAGGCTCCATGAACGACTGGCAACTCGAAGTATGGGGTGATTATGCATGCTTCACGAGACCGGAAATGAAAGTCGAGCGGGTCAGCTATGACGTGATGACTCCGTCGGCAGCGCGCGGAATATTCGAAGCCATTTTATGGAAACCAGCCATTCGCTGGAACATAACCAAAATCGAAGTGCTCAATCCAATCAAGTGGATCTCCGTGCGGCGCAACGAAGTGGGCAAAAAATTTGGCGGACCGACCGCCGAGATGATCAACAAAGGGCGCGGGAAGCCACTCGGACTGTTCATCGAGGACGAGCGCCAACAAAGAGCCGGGTTGTTTTTGCGGGATGTGCGCTACCGAATACACGCCCGTTTCGATTATCTCGAACCCGCACAAAGACCCATGAAGCACTCTTTGCATGCAGCTTGCCGCACGGACGCCGACGAAGAAGATGCTGCACCCGAATCAGATGATACCTCTGCAAAATATGCCGCCATGTTCGAAAGAAGAGCGAAAAAGGGCCAATGTTTCCATCGCCCCTATCTTGGATGTCGCGAGTTTGCCTGCAACTTCCTGCTGGCCGATGAGGCGGGGCCTAAAAAACAACCCATCAACGAAACCAGAGATCTCGGGTACATGCTCTATGACATCAATTTCGACAACCCTGCCAAACCCAAACCCTTTTTTTTCAAAGCGCAGATTCGATGCGGCGTGGTTGAAACCGATCGAAAAGTCATCGAGGTGCGGGGATGATACTGCTTACCCTGAAAGAATATTACGATCGCCTGGAAACCGACTCAAAAAGCGATATTGCTCCCGAAGGCTGGGAGTACAAAGAGATCCCCTTCATCATCGTACTGGACCATCACGGCGACTTGATTCAAATTGAAGACACCCGAGAACTTGAAAACAAAAAGAAGAGAGCCAAAAGATTTTTAGTGCCCCACTCGGTAAAAAGGACCGTTGGAATCGAAGCCAACCTGCTATGGGACAACCCTGGATACCTTTTTGGGATCGATAAAAAAAACAACCCCCAACGTGCATCGGCGCAGCGACAAGCGTTTTTGGATCGTTTAAAAAACGAAATCGGAGACACCGATGCAGCCAAACCGGTCATCCGCTTTATCGAATCCAGGCCGCTCGAACGCCTACAACGGGAAGCCTGCTGGCAGGAGATTATCGACACCAACGCCAACGTATCGTTCCGGTATGCAGATAAAAATGAATTGGTATGCAATGATCCCTCTCTGCATGCAGCCGTCGACAGAAAATGCAAACCAGGGCAATTTCAAGATACTTGTCTCATTACGGGAGAACGGGACGCCATCGCCACCCTACACGATCCGATAAAAAATGTTTTCGGAGCACAAAGCTCAGGCGCGAACATCGTATCCTTCAATCAAGAGTCGTTTCGCTCTTTCGGTAAAGAGCAAGGAGACAACGCACCCATAGGTGAAAGCGCGGCTTTCAGATATGTCGCGGCCTTGAACCGACTGCTGGAAAGAGGCTCCCAACAAAACCTGACCATCGGCGACACCTCGATGGTTTTTTGGTCAGAAAAGCAAACCTCCTTCGAGTCGGATTTTTCGTGGTTTTTTACCGAGCCTCCCAAAGACGATCCCAGCCGATCCACTCGATCGCTACAAGCTTTAATGGAATCCGTCAACACCGGTGCATACCGCGAGGATCGAGGCGAGACGCGGTTTTATGTGCTCGGCCTCGCTCCCAATGCCTCGAGAATCTCGATACGTTTTTGGGAGACCGGGACAGTGTCGGAGTTTGCATCCAAAATACGCATGCATTTTGAGGATTTCGAAATCCACAAACCCGAAAGCGAGCCCCGTTATTACTCTCTGTGGCGGATACTGGTCAACATCGCGGCTCAAGACAAGAGTAAAAACATCATCCCCAACATAGCCGGAGATTTTCTGCGAGCCGCCCTCAACGGCATGCCATACCCGAACAGCCTATTTCAAGCAGCGCTTCGCCGGATTCACAATGATGTCGACTACCGCGTCAAACCCGTCAGGGCAGCCCTGATCAAGGCATATCTAAACCGTTTCATGCGCTTTTACCGAGTCAATAACCATAAGGAGATCGCCATGTCGTTGGATAAAGACCAACCCTCGGTCGGATATCAATTGGGACGTTTGTTCGCCACCCTCGAGAAAATCCAGGAAGAGGCCAATCCGGGACTCAACAGCACCATTCGCGAACGTTACTACGCATCGGCCGCCACCAATCCGGTGA
Source organism: Myxococcota bacterium (assembly GCA_041560255.1). Classification (GTDB taxonomy): domain Bacteria; phylum Myxococcota; class B64-G9; order B64-G9; family B64-G9; genus JBFFBT01. Next base: position 13,289 of record JBFFBT010000117.1, read on the forward strand.
GTGTTTTCGGCAACCTCATGCGGCTCAAAAACCATCACATGGCAAAGCTCGACAGTCATGGGCGCAGCATCTATTTTGATTCTCTGTTGGCCGAAATAATCGATCATTTCAGTGATTTTCCCGCCCACCTCGATCTGCACGAGCAAGGCAGGTTTGCCATCGGATACTACCATCAAAGACAGGTTTTCTTTACCAAAAAAAGCGACCGAATTCAAAACTAGCCCAGAAAGGATAATACCATGACCATCAACCACCGCTACGACTTTGTGCTCTTGTTTGATGTAAAAGACGGCAACCCCAACGGAGATCCGGATGCCGGCAACCTGCCCAGGATAGACGCCGAGACCGGACACGGGATCGTCACCGATGTCTGCATTAAAAGAAAAATCCGCAACTTCGTACAACTGCGAGGTGAAGAAAAACCGCCTCATTTGATATTTGTCAAAGAAAAGTCCATCCTCAACAACACCATCGAGCAGGCCTACCAGGCATTGTCCATCGATCTGGAAAAGCCCCCCGCCAATCCTGCAGACGGTAAAAAACGCAACAAGGCCGGTACGGGTCAGGGCGGAGAAGTAGACCAGGCAAGGGCTTTTCTTTGTCAAAACTATTACGACATCCGGGCTTTCGGAGCGGTCCTTGCGACCGGACCCAATGCGGGCCAAGTGCGCGGCCCGGTACAATTTACATTTGGCCGTTCCCTGGATCCGATCGTCACCCTCGAGCACAGTATCACGCGCATGGCGGTCACTACCGCCGCCGAAGCCGAAAAGCAAAGCGGCGACAACCGCACCATGGGGCGCAAATTTACCATCCCATACGCTCTTTATCGAAGTCACGGTTTTGTGTCCGCTCCGTTCGCCGACCAAACCGGTTTTTCGGAATCCGACCTGAACATACTCTGGGATGCTCTGATCCATATGTTCGAGCACGATCGCAGCGCCGCCCGGGGCATGATGGTCACCAGGGGGTTGTATGTATTCGAGCACACTTCGAAAATGGGCAACTCCCCGGCGCACCTGCTTTTTGATCGCATACAACTTAAAAAGAAGGATGCAACCAAACCTGCCAGATCATTTGATGATTATCAAATCCACATCGATGAGAGCGATCTCAATGACGTCACCCTGAAGCGATTGGTCGGGTGATCGGGGGTTATATTTTGTATACAGAATCCGAGCTCTTACCCATCTCGGCCATACAACACTTCGCCTTTTGCAGGCGTCAATGCGCCCTCATCCACATTGATCAGCTGTGGTCGGAAAACCAACTTACGGCAGAGGGCCGCATCCTGCACGAAAAGACCGACACATCTCCCAGTCAGACCCGCGCGGATATTCACATAGCCCGGCATGTACCGATTCGATCTCTCCACTTGGGATTGTCCGGGATAGCGGATGTGATCGAGTACCACAAGGTCGACTTTGAAACTCCTGGGATAGAACTTTCATCCAAGAAAGGACGATGGACACCATACCCCATCGAGTACAAAAGGGGCAGACCCAAAAAAAACCGATGCGACGAAATGCAGCTATGTGCGCAAGTCCTTTGTTTGGAAGAAATGCACGCATTGTCTATTTCGCAGGGCTCGTTGTTTTACGGCGCTGTGCGTAAACGCAAGATTATATCCATGGATGAAAGTTTACGTCGTGAGACCATACAGACCACCCATAAACTTCGAGAAATGGTCGACTCCACCAAGTTGCCGGGTGCCGATCCCGGCGCCAAGTGCCGAAATTGCTCATTGCAAGATCTTTGTCTACCGGATGTTATTGCCAGAAAAAATCAAGGCAGCCGGTACTGGTCACAATTTCATACCCGGGAGCAAAATTGAGAAAGCTACTGAACACTCTGTTTGTCAACACCCAAAACACGGTGCTTCACCGCAACGGTAAGGTAATCGAAGTGCGGGAAAACGGCGAACCCAAACTCAAGGTACCCATACACCTCTTATCGGGTATTGTCTGCTTCGGGGTCGTGACCGTCACGCCTCCCTGCATGCAATTATGTGTAAAAAACGGCGTTTTGATTTCGTTTCTTGCCGAAAGCGGCAAATTTCTCGCCCGGGTCGTGGGCCCGGTATCCGGCAATGTGCTATTGAGAAAAGCGCAATACAAGACATCCGAAGATATAAAGATTGCATCCCTGATTGCCAGACGTGTGGTTACCGCGAAGATCTGCAACTGCCGCACGGTGTTGCACAGATCCTGCCGTGATCATCCCGAGGCGGAAGGAGCGGACAAAACCAAAGAAGCATCCCAAGCGTTGACCAACATCATCAATCAACTGAAAAACCCTGAGGATCTTGACACGATCAGAGGCCGTGAGGGTGATGGAGCAAAAAGATATTTTGCGGTTTTTCAACACCTGATCGTAGCACAGAAAGACCAGTTTCGTTTTACACACCGAAACCGAAGACCGCCGCTCGATCCCGTCAATGCATTGCTCTCTTTTCTCTATACCCTGTTGGTTCATGACATCTCTTCGAGCAGCGAAGCGGTGGGCCTCGATCCGGCAGTCGGATTTTTACATCGAGATCGCCCGGGCCGTCCCGGATTGGCATTGGACATCCTAGAAGAAATGCGGGCCCCGCTCGCAGACAGATTGGCTCTGTCTCTCATCAATCGAAAACAGATAAAACCCGAAGATTTTTCTCGGAGCGAATCGGGAGCGGTACTTCTCAATGAAACCGGTCGAAAAAAAGTTCTTTCCGCCTGGCAGGAAAGAAAAAGAGAAACCCTTTTGCACCCGTTTATAGAAGAAAAAGTAGAAATCGGCCAAGTGCCATTTGTACAATGTCTCTTGCTCGCCCGTTACTTGAGAGGAGATCTGGATGACTATCCGGCATTCATCTGGAAATAGGCGGCCACCATGATGGTCTTGGTATCATATGATGTTTCAACCGAAAGCGACGGAGGAAAGCGCCGTTTGAGACGGGTAGCCAAGATCTGCCAAAACCATGGACAACGTGTTCAATACTCGGTATTTGAATGCCTCGTCGACCCGGCAGAATGGGTTGGATTTAAAGCCCAACTGGAAAAAACCATCGACCATCGTGTAGACAGCTTGAGATATTATTTTCTAGGTGCAAATTGGAAAAAACGGGTTGAGCATACCGGAGCAAAAAAAACGTATGACCCAGAAGGATTGCTGCTGGTATGATTGAAGCCGAAAAAATTCAATCGCGAACCCCAAGCACGCAAAACATCTCCCAAGGAGGTTCGCGCGATTTAAAACCGTTTGTATTTACTACAAATACATCCATAGCAATGACAACACCGAACAATAAAATCAAAAAAAGCAGGAGGTTCGCGAAAAAATCGATTTTTTTGATGTACTTATAGACATTTACAACTAAACAGTCGCGCCCCACA
>JBFFBT010000118.1:0-16592 GCA_041560255.1 Myxococcota bacterium
ATCTATGAGGATGCCCCACATCGTGAATGATTGAGATCCGATACAGGAGCCGACGCGGTTATACAGCATCACTACGACCCTTGCGTTTGAGCTCCTCAACTATCTGCTTGACCCTTTGGGCTTGATCAACCGGACAGACCAACAGTGCATGGGGGGTTTCCACCACAATGAGATCTTTCACACCTACACATGCAATCAGTCTTTTTTCGGCATGTACGATACATCCCTCGGTATCCAAAGCCAACACATCTCCTCGTATCAAGTTGTTGTTTCGGTCGGGCTTTTGCACTTCGGGCAAGGCCGCCCAACTGCCCACATCACTCCAAAAACAATCACACGGAATCATCTGGATATTGGGCGTTTTTTCCATCACGCCGAAATCGATGGACTGGGACTCGATGGTATCGAACAAACGATTGATGATCATCGTGCGTTTTCTTCCGGCATGCCGCCCGGCCTTTTCGAGACCCGCATGCAACCTGGGCATGTGTCTCTCAAACGCCTCCATCATCACATCAGCCCTGAATATGAACATGCCGGAGTTCCAAAAATACCGCCCCGAACGAAGATATTGCCTGGCCCGCTTCAGGTTGGGTTTTTCTGTAAAACCCAACACTTTGTGCACCGGACGGCGCATGACCGTCGTTACCTTTTCACCCGTGTGGATGTACCCGTACCCGACCTCGGGGCGCGCGGGTGGGATTCCCAATGTCATGATGGCCTGTGATTGGGCCTGTTTGGCGGCTGCGCGTATCAAGCTTCTGAAACGGTTTTCGGGTCGAATGATATGGTCGGACGGCAAAACCACCAGCGTTCCTTTTGAATCGCGATCCAGCACTTCGAGTACTGCAAGTCCTATGGCTGCAGCCGTATTGCGAGCCCGAGGCTCGATGATGAGATTGCGCTTGTCCAACTCCGGCAACAATTTTCTTATGGAGGGAGAATATCGCCGAGAAGCCACCACCAACAATCCTTCCCATCCGCACCAGGGAATGATCCGCTCGGCGGTTGCTCTCAGAAGGGGTTGCTCGCTTCCAATAGGCAGAAACTGTTTCGGACAGGAAGACAATGACAATGGCCAAAATCTGGTGCCGGAGCCCCCCGCCATGATCATGGCGTACATTATCGTTTCTCCTTCGCGTCGAATCCGTTGTTTTCCACTAACTCGATCAGCCGGCGGGCGATTCTGGCCGTGGCACCCCAAATGGTGTGTTGTTTGTATCCGTAATAATCTACATCTACCCAAAGACCGCGATGAATTGTTTTTTCTCTATGATGCCGGCAGGGATTCGCAAAGACAGCCCACGGGACAAAAATCAGCTCCTCGACTTCGGTTGGATTGATCCTGAAATCATAGGGAAAGGGGATGGAGCCCACTACAGGGGTGACGAGATAATCCGTAATCGTTACGACATCGTCCAAACAACCAAAAACACGCACATCTTTCTCATCGATACCTACTTCTTCACGAGCTTCTCTCAAGGCGGTTTCGACAAGATCATGATCTTGGGTTTCTCGAACCCCTCCTGGAAACGATATCTGACCCCTATGGCGAACAACCGTATCGGTCCTTTTGCTCAAAAGTAGATGCACCTGTTCCTTTTGTATGAACAACGCGACCAACACGGCAGCGGGTGTCAGTTGTTTTCCTTCGAGTCGAACCGGTTTGTGTCGCGAAATAATTTTTTGGATGTATTCAAACATGAAATCGCTGTTTTATAACACGTATCAACCCCGGCTTCAAGCAACAGAGTCACCCATGTACACATTTTTTTTCATTTATTTTCTTGTTTTTCTTCCGCCAACAACTCTTTCAAGCGGCTCCACATGGCATCCGCTTGTTTATGGTCCGGGTGGGCGAGTAACACTTGCTCGAATTCCCGCACGGCTGAGACCAGCTCCCCGCAACGCGCCATGATTTTGCCCAGATACAAGCGTGAAGGAGCATAGTTCGGATCGACCCGCAAGGCTTCTTCGAATGCCTCGCGTATGGAATCCGGCAAGGAATTCTGCGAAGAACCGGGGTCGGCAAACTCGAGGTATTGCGACAATCCCAATTTGTGATGATACGAGGGATCGATGGGATACAGCTCGATCGCCTGGCGAAAAAGCTTTCTGGCTTTTTTGTAAAGTCCCGCGCCCAAGGCGAGCTCTCCCTTCAAGGCCTGCACTTCCGACAGCAACCGCGGAGCTATGGTCCTTTTTTCGGTCTTGTGCTGCCTGAGAGCTCGGGTATACGTAGCGCGGCTCTTGGGATCTGAAAGCTCCCGAAATGCAACCGTGGCGCGATCGAGAAGCCTATCCGCCATTTGGATATCCACTCTGCTGGTATAACTGGATGAAGTATCATTCAACCGGTAGGTTTCGATCAATTGATAAAAAGCATCCCGGATCTGTTCTTGGGTCGCCTGTGGATCGACATCCAACAGAGAAAAATGGTCCGCATAGGGAAGGGCCAGCACTTTTTTTGCCAGCTTGGGACTGATACCCCGCCTTCTGAAAAATTCTTCCATACTGATTTCCATGCTGGTGGTCGGAAATCCATCTTCGCCCATACTGGAAGAGTCGAAAAGAGCCGGACCTGCGCGGCTGTCATCGCAGGAAGAGTCTGAAGACTGTTTTTCCGCATGACATGTCAGGCGTATCGTTCGCTTGCGCCTGCAACCCTGTAACAGTTTATCGAGAGCCGGCATGGATCTTGGTTTGCCTGCACCGAGATCGATCAAATTCAACGCATGCAATCCATACAAAACTGCTTTGAGCTCAGGTTGATTTTTGTTGGCCTTCTCGAGTAATTCAAAGGTTTTCTTTTCCTCGAGCTGCTGGAGGATCTCAATCTGCTTGGCATGCAGGCCGTATAGCGAATCAACCGCTTTTTTCCTGCTCAAAACCGTATTGGATTCGATCGGAAATTCTTCTTCCAATCTTTCCTTCGAGTAACCCTGGGCAATCCCATAAAACAGCACCTGGGCAGAGTTCACATTGAGAATGATGGATTCGGGAGCGATTTTCTTTTTTTTCAAAACCAGTCGCAATCTTCTCATCTTCAGGCAATTGAGCAGTTTTCGATGCACTTGGTATTCCAAAGCCATGAACACCTCGTGTGCCTGTAAAATCCCCATCTCGGTCAAAACCTCGCCTGCATTCTTTCGAGTCTGCACCATCATGTCAATCAAACGAACATAATCTTTCGAGCTTACTTTGCCCTGCTCCACCAACATGCGTCCCAATGTCTCTTCCTGCAGCAGGGACCAGACATTGACCGGCTGCCCATCATAGAAAACAATGGTACGTTGGATCTCTCCGTGGGAAAGCTCAGCCAGACCTTCAAAATCAGTCCAAAGCAATTTCCCCAATACATATGGCAAATGAATCTTCGCAGAATTCATGATTTTTGTTCTTCGTTCATTTTTTTCCAATTGCTTGATTATCGATGTTTTTCGTCCACTTGTCAAAGAACCTAACCCAATCCGATGCCTCTATATAAGTAATTGTTTATAGACTTTATAGATTATTTATGACATATTCCTGATCGGTATCTATTAGGGAAGGCACACCAGTCCGACCGAGGGAGAGAAAGGAGTTGGGTTATCCAGATTCGTGATGAAATGAATCGGATGTCTCATGAAAGACCAATAGGGAGATGTAAAAGAAAGTAAAAAACAGTTCGAGAAAACGGAGGTTCACACAATGCGTAACATTTTCAAGCCAGTTGTAATCCTTGTCATGCTTGGGTCGTCATCGGGATGTGGTCCTACCAACCCTACCGAAACCCACGAAAACCAGACCGGGATCAATATCGTCATCAGCCGGGATTCGACCGGCGAGATGGATTTCAACACCATCAAAAAAATCGTCGCTGAATCATTCGACGCAACCGGCTATACAAAAGCCATTGTAACCAGCAACCCCGAGTACTTGTATCTAATTTTGCACACCCGACACTCAGCCGGAGAGGAATACTGGAAAATAAACCTTTCGGGCGGACAGCCATCCTCTATTGAAGAATCCAACTATTATTTTGGAAAAATGCACAAGTGCTGTGGATGTTGTGGGAAAAAGCCCCATGGGAGTGGAGGATGCCAAAGCCAATGTTCCCACAATAGTGGGACCGGCAGTGGATGCTCCCATAAAATGAAATCTTGTTGTTGTCACCCGACTCCCCAACCCACTCCGACCCCCGCGCCTGCCGATTCATGTAAAAATCCGGCTGGAGGTGATTATTGCGACCGAAAGGCCCCGGATGGCTGTTGGTGTGACAAGCTGTGTGCTCAATACAATGATTGTTGCCGAGATAAAATGGAAGTCTGTGATCATCCCCACCCGACTCCGGAGCCGACTCCCGGGTGCACTCCCGAATCATGCGCCGAGCAAGGCCTCATGTGCTGCAACGACGGGACATGCCAACATCATTGCTCCGACCCAACTCCGGAGCCGACTCCCGGATGCACTCCCGAATCGTGTGCCCCGCAAGGATTCCAGTGCTGCAGCGACGGAGTATGCCGGCATCATTGCTCCGACCCGACTCCTGAACCCACACCTGAGCCGACCCCTGAACCCACACCTGAGCCGACTCCCGGATGCACTCCCGAATCGTGTGCCCCGCAAGGATTCCAGTGCTGCAGCGACGGGGTATGCCGGCATCATTGCTAGCTCATCCAGTTTCAAAACCCTATAACTCCACCAAACTTCGACTTGCATTTGGCATCCACGTGCATTAAAGATACACCATGATACATTCGTGACTCGTCGGTGCAGGGCTGTCATGGGAACGTATCGAATACAAACAAATCATTACAGGAGACCGAAACCATGCCTTCTATCAAAGGAACCAAAACGGAACAAAACCTCCTTAAAGCCTTCGCAGGTGAATCCCAGGCTCGGAACCGTTATCACTATGCCGCCTCGGTTGCCCGTAAGGCTGGCTTCGTGCAGATCGCCAACATTTTCATGGAAACCGCTGAAAATGAACGGGAGCATGCCAAACGTTTTTTCAAGTTCCTCGAAGGTGGAATGCTGGAGATAACCGCCGCCTATCCGGCCGGTGTCATCGGAGATACCGCCCAAAACTTGGAAGCGGCGGCGGCCGGCGAAAAGGAGGAGTGGACCGAGCTTTATCCGGCGTTTGCCAAAACGGCCATGGAAGAAGGGTTTACCGATGTGGCCAATGCTTTCAATATGATTGCCAAAGTCGAACGTGAACACGAAGCCCGCTACCTCAAGCTGCTTGACCGAGTGAACAACAATCAGGTCTATTCAAGGCCGGAGAAAACCTCCTGGAAATGTAACAACTGCGGCTATGTCCACGCAGGCAACGAAGCACCCGATCTATGCCCGGCCTGCCTGCACCCTCGCGATCATTTCGAAGTTCAAGCGCAAAATTACTGACAGCCATACTTCTGCGGTAGCCTACCTATTGATGGTGTAGCGCATCGACCTGATTACCATGACACATTCTTTCATACAGGTGCGAGGTGCCAATCAAAACAACCTCAAAAACCTCGATCTGGACATTCCACTATACCGTATCACGATAGTGACCGGCGTAAGCGGTTCGGGCAAATCCTCACTGGCGTTCGACACCTTGTATGCCGAAGGACAACGCCGATACATCGAGACATTCTCGCCATATGCGCGCCAATTCATGGATCGAATGGATCGGCCTCGAGTAACCAGCATACAAGGCATTCCTCCTACCATCGCCATTGATCGGAAAGCGCCGGTGCGCACATCCCGCTCCACCGTGGGCACCATGACGCAGATAACCGACTACATCAAGCTATTGTATACAAGCAGGGCAGGACTGCATTGCAAAAACTGCGCCCGACCGATCCAACCCTACACAGCCGCAGACATTTACAACAGCCTGCAATCCGAATCCCAAGGAGAGGTTCTGTTATTATGTTTCGAATACCCGGCGGATGAAAACGCCAAACAACATCTCACCGCTCTGGGATATTCGCGCGTTTGGATAGACGGACAGGTAAAACTCATCGAAGATCTCCATCAAAAGATGCACACCTTTACCGTGGTGGCAGACAGGCTCGTATACCAACAATCAGATCGATTTAGAATCATCGACTCGCTCGAACAAGCCCTCCACATGGGACAAGGAAAAGTCGAGATCTATACGTCTTCCAATCATCGACATGTGTATTCCAACCGTTTGGTATGCCCGAATTGTCATATCGAGTACCGACCTGCGCCGCCCGGACTCTTTTCTTTCAACAACCCGGTTGGGGCCTGCCCGGATTGCCGGGGGTTTGGCCGAAATATCGACATCGATTTGGATCTCGTCATTCCCAATGCAACCCTGTCCATCGAAAACGGAGCCATCAAGCCTTTCGGAGCAAAGCGTGACGGCCGCATGGAATATAGAGATCTAGAAAAATTCTGCAGGCGCACAAACATTTCTCTCACCAAACCCTTTTCTCAATTGGGCTCCAATCAGAAAAACCAAATCATCAACGGCACGCAAGATTACTATGGAATACGAGGTTTCTTTGGTTGGCTCGAGACCAAGACGTATAAAATGCATGTAAGGGTGTATCTTTCGCGCTACCGAGGATATACAACCTGTCCAACCTGTAAAGGAACCCGCTTCAATCAACAAGCCATGCTCTATAAAATCTCGGGCCTCGACATCGGACAGTTTTACCGACTGGATGTTGCATCGGCGTTGCATTTCGTCGAAAGCGTCCGGATTGAAAAAAACGATCAAGCCGGCAAGCTGCTGTTGCAACAGGTTTCAGCACGACTGCGTTATCTCAACCAAATCGGAGTCGGTTATCTCACTCTGGACAGGCAATCCCGAACCCTATCTTCCGGTGAGCTGCAACGTGTCGCCTTGACCTCCGCGCTCGGATCCAACTTGGTCAATACCTGTTATGTTTTGGACGAACCATCCGTAGGTCTGCATCCGAGAGACAATCATACGCTCATCGAAATCATGAAAGATCTCCGGGATCGGGGCAACACCTTGGTGGTGGTGGAACATGATCCCGATATCATCTCCGGCGCGGACCACTTGATCGATCTGGGTCCAGGTGCCGGGCAGGATGGAGGTCGGATAGTATTTCAAGGCTCAGTCTCGGATCGAAACCCTGCACATGCCTCCGAAACCATCCAATATTTGATTGGGAAAAAACATATTCCAGTCCCCTCGACTCGAAAAACACCCCACCCCGACCGGTGGCTGGTTATCGAGGGCGCCTCTGAAAACAATCTAAAAAACATCGATGTACGTATACCTTTTGACCTTTTTGTCTGCCTGACCGGCGTGTCCGGCTCGGGTAAATCCACTCTGGCCGAGGAAATTCTGTACAAGGCGCTTGCGCGGAGTAAAGGTCGACCCCAAGGGCTGCCCGGTCGGCATAAAAAATTATCCGGTGGACAATTCGTTCAGGAAGTAAGCTTGGTGGATCAACAACCCATCGGACAAACCCCCAGGGCCAATCCCGCCACCTACATCAAGGCAAGCGATCCCATACGAGCCGTTTTTGCAAAAACTGCTCAGGCCCGCGCTATGGGTTTGAAAGCAGGAAGTTTTTCCCCTAACGTCGAAGGCGGCAGGTGTGAGACCTGCCGGGGAGACGGCTTTGAAAAAGTGGAAATGCAGTTCTTATCAGACGTATATATTGCTTGTCCAGAGTGCCACGCCAAACGTTTCAAGCCCGAGATCCTGCAAGTTTGCTATCGGGAAAAAAACATTCACGATATCTACGAAATGACGGTGCGCGAAGCCGATGAATTTTTTTCCGATCACCCGAAAATCGTCAAATCACTCAAACCCCTTGTTCAAATCGGTCTGGGTTACCTCAAGCTGGGTCAGCCCATCAACACACTGTCCGGAGGAGAAGCTCAACGACTCAAGCTCGCTAAACACCTCCTCGAAAACCCCCAAAAGGGTCCGGTGCTCTTTATTTTCGACGAGCCTACCACTGGATTGCACACCAAGGACATCCAGGTGTTGCTTTTGATTTTTCGCAGATTGATCGAAGAAGGTCACAGTTTGCTGGTAATCGAGCACAACCTGGATGTCATCAAATGTGCCGATTGGATCATCGATTTGGGTCCCGAAGGTGGCGATTTGGGCGGACGAATCGTCGCCGAAGGAACTCCCGAGGCCGTCTCTCAAGCCCCTGGCTCCATTACGGCAGGTTATCTGAAGGCTGCCTTGCAATCAGCCGGCCAGGCAAACCTTGAGTCCAAATCCGATTTCATCCCCGTACAATCCAAACACAAAAACCCAACCATCAACATTCGAGGAGCCCGAGAACACAACCTCAAAAACATCAATGTCGAGATACCGCGCAATCAGTTGGTGGCGATAACCGGCGTATCCGGATCCGGCAAATCGACATTGGCGTTCGACATCCTGTATGCGGAAGGCCAGCGAAGATTTTTGGAAAGCTTGACTCCCTATGTCAGACAATACATCAAAGTACTCGAACGTGCAGATCTCGATCATGTATCCGGCCTACCCCCTACTGTGGCCATCGAACAAAGAATCAGCCATGCAAGCCGCAGATCCACCGTTGCAACTCTTACCGAAATATATCATTTTCTGAGGCTTCTCTATGCGAGGCTCGCAGATAAAAACTGCTTGATCTGCGGCCGAAAGATCGCCGTTTTTACCCAAGACGAGTTGATCGCCAATATTCGGTTGGAAATAACCCGAAATAAAGGATGGTTGTTAGCCCCCAAGATCCAAAGCCGGAAAGGTTTTCACAAAGAGTTGCTCCGCAAGGCCTATATGGAAGGGTATCGAAAGGCCCGGATCGACGGCGCATATATCGATCTCCAACCCGATATGGCCCTCTCTCGGTACCACGAGCACGACATTGCACTGGTTTGTGCAAGACTGCCATGCGAAGATCACGACAACTTGGTGGAAAAATCACTTACCCAGGGCAACGGGAGCCTCATTATCGTCGACCAACACGGATCCGAAAAATCGTATACCCTCAAGGGAATTTGTCCATCCTGTAAAGAGAGTGCGTCGGATGCCCATCCTAAAATGTTTTCTTTCAACTCGCCCCAAGGCGCCTGTCCCGTCTGTCAAGGATTGGGAGTGATTCCGTCTCAACCCACAGAAGGTTACACCGTCTGTAAGACCTGTCACGGAAGCCGCCTCAACCCCTTGGCGCTTTCCTACACCATCCAAAATATGAGCATATGGGACTTGGTGAAACTGCCCGCCGATCAATTGGCTTCGACCCTCGGTACAATCAAGTTCAATGAGCGACAACACGTGATAGCCGAACCGATTCTGTCGGAGATTCATACCAGATTGAACATGATCCAACGTTTGGGGCTATCCTATCTGACTTTGCATCGAAGCGGCGACACCCTTTCCGGAGGAGAAGCCCAACGCGTGAGATTGGCAGCTCAACTCGGATCCAACCTCACAGGAGTATGTTATATATTGGACGAGCCGACAATCGGATTACATCCCAAAGATCACCGGATGTTGCTCGAGGCTCTTGAGGATCTTTGCCGAAAAGGCAATTCAGTGTTGGTGGTGGAACATGACGAACAAACCATTCGCGAGGCAGACTACATCATCGATCTGGGACCCCGGGCCGGTCAAGCCGGAGGCCGAATTGTGGCTGCGGGCACCTTATCCGAAGTCATGGAAAATCCCGCATCTCTGACCGGAAAAAATCTCAAAATTCAAAGCCGGCGTATAACATCTCGTTGTAGATCCAGTCTACCAAACGAGCATATTACTCTTTTCAACGCGAATCGAAACAATCTCAAAAATATCGACGTGCGGTTTCCACTCAAAAATTTTATATGCGTCACAGGAGTATCCGGATCCGGCAAGTCTTCGCTGATTAAGCAGACATTGGTCCCGGCCTTGTGTAAAACCCCATCAAGACAAGTTGATCCGAACAAACCGGGTATCAAGATCGAAGGTGCTATTCAGATCGATCGGGTCATGGAGGTGGATCATACCCCCATAGGCCGTACCCCTAGATCGATTCCGGCATCCTATGTAGGGTTCTGGGATCGGATCCGCTCTCTTTTCGCCCAAACCCCCCAAGCAAAGACGCGTGGATTTTCAGCTTCACGCTTTTCTTTCAATGTCGATGCGGGCAGATGCCCCATATGTATGGGTTTTGGAAGTACTCGCGTCGAGATGAGCTTTCTTTCCGATGTCTATATCAGATGTGAGACCTGTGGAGGCCGACGTTACAACTTAGAGACGCTCGAAGTGAAATATAAAGGTAAAAATATCTTCGAAATCCTGGATATGACTTTTGATGAAGCCACCGAGTTTTTTGCTCCAACCACAACTATTTACAATGCGGTGAAACTTGTGTGTGAAATCGGTCTTGGTTATCTGCGCCTCGGTCAGTCGAGCCCCACGCTCTCCGGCGGTGAAGCCCAACGTATCAAATTGGCATCCGAGTTGGCAAAACCACCTGCAGGGCATACTTTGTATGTTTTGGACGAACCTACCACTGGTTTGCATCCTACAGATATCTCCAGATTGCTTCAGGTACTTCAAGCCCTGGTAGATCGAGGCAACACCTTGGTGGTCATCGAGCACCATCTCGATGTCATGCTGGAAGCAGACTACATCATCGATCTGGGTCCCATGGGTGGAGAGCAGGGCGGACGGGTGGTTGCGTGCGGATCGCCGCGAGAGTTCATCAATCATTGTGGGCAATCACACACCGCGCGTTGCCTGAAAGCAAGTATCTCAGGGCCGTGACCCGCTGGATAGAACATCCATGATGGAGCTCAACCAACCCAACTTGATGGCGACAAACAACAGTCCGGCACCGATCGTAGCCGAGGCAATACCCAAAAACACTCCGCGTAAAATCCGATTGGGGGGTTTGAATGTCAAATGAGACAAAATAGCCGAGTCGCTCACACTCATTTCATTGATTGCGGTGGCCGCATCGGTACCGACTCTCTCCATCGAATACATAAACCCCGCCAGTCGAATCGCGTGATTGGCCCACATACCGCGACTTGCCATGAAAATATCCAGAGTTTGACGAAATTCGGCCGCCGACTGAAACCGCTGCTCGGGTTTTTTGCTCAAACATCTGTGTACAATGGATTTGAGCTGTCTGGGGACTCCCCGTACAACTTTTCCCAAGGGCAAGTATTTTCCGGCCATAATATGATGGTAGAGGTTGTCCTGATTGGCATGAAAGAACAACCTCCTGCCCGTCAAACAATGATACATGAGGGCACCCAAACCATATATGTCACTCAGCTCATTGGCCTCCTGCCCTCCCAATACTTCAGGCGCCATGTACATCGGCGTTCCGACCAGCATTCCGGTTTGGGTAACCCGTTCGAGCTTCACACTTCGGGCAATGCCGAAATCCATCAATTTGACCCTGCCATCCTTCGAAACCATCACGTTCGTACTTTTGATATCTCTGTGAATGATTCCATGAAAATGCGCATGTTCCAATGCTTCCGATACTTTCAACCCGATGATGCAGGCAACATCCAGAGGAAGTGGACCTTTTTCGGCAAGCTCTCCGACATGACATCCATCAACGTATTCCAGCACCATACAAAACTGCCCGCGATGTTCGAAAAGATCGTGAATGCCCACAATGCAATGATGGCTCAATCGGGCCAATGCAATACCTTCACGAATAAATCTTTCCTGGTTTTGTTTCTCATGTTTCGTAGTCAATGCGGGCGCATAGCGCTTGATCGCAACGGGACGCTCGAGTACTTCGTGATGTGCCAGCATCACCTCTCCCATGCCTCCCCGACCCAGGAGCTTGCTGACCTCATAAGATTTTATTTTCTTGGGCATTCTGCCGGAGTTGTAATCGTTCATTTTTTTACCAAAACGTTTGGATAATGCAGATGCCTTTGTTACCAATGCATTGGTACAGATCGAATGACATTTCTAATTTTTTCTTTCAATTTCAAGGTAACGCATATTGATGCCGGTGGCAAGTCTGTGGCCTGCTTACCACAAAACGATCGAAATGTCTTGATAAAGGGCGAAAAAATGCGCATATTCATCCTCGGATCGAATTTGAAGGAGGTTTCCTTTCATGATTTTGGACCCTACGTACTTTATCATTGTAGGCCCCGGCATCTTGCTCGCACTTTGGGCCAGCTTCAAGGTAAAAAGCACATTCAAGCGCTATAGTAAGGTTGCGATCGCCTCGAGAATGAGCGGGGCTGAAGTAGCCCGGGAGCTTTTGAGCCGGGCCGGTATCAACGACGTTTCCGTCGAAATGCACCAGGGTTGGCTTTCCGATCATTATCATCCAATCAAAAAAGTCGTTCGTTTATCTCCGGATGTCTATCAAGGTCGATCGATTTCGTCGGTCGGCGTGGCTGCGCATGAAGTAGGTCATGCCATCCAACACGCTAACAAATATGCTCCCATGATGTTGCGACAAGGATTGGTGGGACCGGCCAATGCCGGTTCTACACTTTCTTTTATCTTTGTTCTGCTTGGTTTCTGGTTGCATACCGCGGGACTCATTTGGATCGGCATCTTGCTGTTTTCATTGGTGGTTCTGTTTCAGTTGGTGACATTTCCGGTGGAATGGAATGCCTCCAGTCGGGCAAAGCTCAAGCTCGTAAACACCGGTATCATATCTCACTCGGAAGCCCCTCATGTAGCCCGTGTACTCAATGCCGCCGCTATGACGTATCTGGCCGCCCTCATTACCAGTGTTCTCACTTTGGTATACTACGTTCTGGCAGCCAGTCGACGGTAACCATACATCGAAGTTCTTCGGATCATTTCTTCCCCGATTTGTTGCATCATCAAAATTTTTCAATTTCCAGCCTTGCTTAACCTGATTCTGAGATTATATTCTTGTTAAAGGAGATAAAAATGAATTCAGATCAACTCGTTCTAAAGATTTCAAACCCCAAGAAAAGAGTGCCCCCTTACCGAACTTTACGCTGTCCCATGGTCGGCCACCAAGCGAGTTGGTGTCGCATGCTATGTAGACCCATCGATGGTCATGGTTTATGTGGGAGAAATGCTCCCCATGGGCTCGAGAGCCGCACGCAAAGAGCCATCAGAAACTACAAGAACAACCCAACTCAATAGTGTGAGCCTCAAAACCTCATGTTTTAAAATATTAATACACTCGCCAGTTGCATAAAATGCCGTCATCCTGGATAGATTCTATCCAGGATCCATTGTTAAAATTATAGATTCTGGCTTAAAACATGCCAGAATGACATTGTTTCCAAAAGCCACAAAAAGTTAAATCCCGGCTCAATCAAATATATGCACACATTTTGTTGTAGTCAGCTAATTTCGTGCGCTCTCAATACATCGTTATATGCAACATTGGGGTACACTTTAACCGGCTGCTTTTCGTAAACATTTCTTTAGGTATGCAAAACAGAACGTGAGCTCACTCACGTACTTATCAATCTCTTCACTTTTTCTTCCTTACTGGTTGACGATCTCACCCCAACGCGGTCTTTATTTAATAGAACTCCATCAAAAGTCATAGGGGCTTTTATCGATGAGTGTATTCGAAGAGATTTTTACCATGAAGGAGATTACCAATGGCACAGTATATGGCTAGAGACTTTCCTCGGCATGATACCAGTTTCTTTGTCTCTTGCGTGGATAATCCAATCGATTTCCAAATTTGTCGTGGCAATGTCAGTAAAAGTGGATTCTTCATTCATAATTTCAAGCCCACAGACGATTTATGCCTATCCCCGGGCAACGAGTTGAATCTGGTATTTCGCCTACCTGGCGCAGGCGTCTGGATAAAATCAACCGGATTGATTTTATATCTAGATACACAGAATAATGTTTTCGAGATGCGTGGAAAACTGCTTCGGCATGATCCAATCGATTTGAGTATTCTCAAAAATTGGCTACTGAACGATTCTTAGCTAAAAATTGTACAATTTTATTTTGTACCCACATCGTGCGTACGTATCAATCTCATTGTACAAAAAATAAAAAAAGCGGGGAGTCAGTTAAAAAACCGTCTCAACCCGCTTACTATAAAAAAGTTCCGGCAGCGTCCTACTCTCCCACTTCGTCACCAAAGCAGTACCATCGGCGCTGGAGGGCTTAACTTCCGAGTTCGGGATGAGATCGGGTGTAACACCTCCGCCAAGGCCACCGGAAACCGCTTACCTACAAAGCTTTCAAATAACACTTGTTCTCGTTTTCAACCCAGACCATATCTTCGGATTATCTTGTTTACAGACTTTTTATCCTTCTGGTCGATGCACCTGACGGAACATCAACCCGACGAATAAAAATATGGTCAAGCCTCACGACCAATTAGTACTGGTCAGCTCAACGTATTACTACGCTTTCACACCCAGCCTATCAACCTCCTAGTCTAGAAGGGGTCTTGAGGTCCTCACCGAAGTGAGGAACGGGATACCCAATCTTGAGGTAGGCTTCCCGCTTAGATGCTTTCAGCGGTTATCCTCTCCGTACGTAGCTACCCAGCTATGCCGTTGGCACGACAACTGGAGCACCAGTGGTACGTCCATTCCGGTCCTCTCGTACTAGGAATAGCTCCTCTCAAGTATCCAACGCCCACGAAAGATAGGGACCGAACTGTCTCACGACGTTCTAAACCCAGCTCGCGTACCGCTTTAATTGGCGAACAGCCAAACCCTTGGGACCGACTTCAGCCCCAGGATGCGATGAGCCGACATCGAGGTGCCAAACCGCCTCGTCGATGTGAACTCTTGGAGGCGATCAGCCTGTTATCCCCGGGGTACCTTTTATCCGATGAGCGACGGCCTTTCCACACAGAACCGCCGGATCACTAAGACCTGCTTTCGCACCTGCTCGACCCGTCAGTCTCGCAGTCAAGCTCCCTTATGCCTTTGCACTCTACGGCTGGTTTCCAATCAGCCTGAGGGAACCTTAGCGCGCCTCCGTTACCTTTTTGGAGGCGACCGCCCCAGTCAAACTACCCACCAGGCAGTGTCCTCGTCCCCGATTAGGGAACTGAGTTAGAATCCCAAACTGATCAGGGTGGTATTCCACCGTTGGCTCCACCGAATCTGACGACCCGGCTTCAAAGCCTCCCACCTATCCTCTACAAACCAATTCGAAATTCACTGTCAAGTTGTAGTAAAGGTCCACAGGGTCTTTCCGTCTTTTCGCGGGTAGACGGCATTTTCACCGCCAGTTCAATTTCGCTGAGTCCCTCGTTGAGACAGTGCGGAAGTCGTTACGCCATTCGTGCAGGTCGGAACTTACCCGACAAGGAATTTCGCTACCTTAGGACCGTTATAGTTACGGCCGCCGTTTACTGGGGCTTCGGTTCACTGCTTCGCCCGAAGACTGACAGCTCCCCTTAACCTTCCAGCACCGGGCAGGCGTCAGACCCTATACTTCCTCTTACGAGTTTGCAGAGTCCTGTGTTTTTAGTAAACAGTCGCTACCGCCTGGTCACTGCAACCCACTTCGGCTTCCGTTGTAAAAACGTACACCTAACGTGGGCACACCTTCTCCCTAAGTTACGGTGCCAATTTGCTGAGTTCCTTAACGAGGGTTATCTCAAACGCCTTAGGATTCTCTCCCTGCCCACCTGTGTCGGTTTGAGGTACGGACGCCGGAGCGCGCTCCACCGCGGGACTTTTCTTGGAAGCATGGGATCAGTCAGTTTACGGACCTAAGGTCCTCCTCATCACTCCTCGGGGCTGTTCTCCCGTTTATTATCCGTTGGAGACCCCTGCGAGCTTGAACCTACACTTCCGATCGTAGGATGACCTACCCTTCTCCGTCCTCCCTTGCGGCTTCAAAGCAACACCCTAGCGGTACAGGAATATTAACCTGTTTTCCATCGCCTACGCCTTTCGGCCTCGGCTTAGGGTCCGACTAACCCTGGGCGGATTACCCTTCCCCAGGAAACCTTGGGCTTCTGGCGTGCCGGTTTCTCACCGGCATAATCGCTACTCATGTCAGCATAATCACTTCCAGAGCCTCCAGCAGTCCTTTCGGTCTACCTTCACCGGCATCTGGAACGCTCCCCTACCGATCCATTTCGATCCGAAGATCAAAACCGATCCCGCAGCTTCGGTGGCGTGCTTGAGCCCCGTTATATTTTCGGCGCGGACTCACATCGACCAGTGAGCTATTACGCTTTCTTTAAAGGATGGCTGCCTCTAAGCCAACCTCCTGGTTGTCTACGCGCTTCCACTTCCTTTCCCACTTAGCACGCACTTTGGGACCTTAGCCGACGGTCTGGGCTGTTTCCCTCTCGACTACGGACCTTATCGCTCGCAGTCTGACTCCCGCGATTGCAGTCGACGGCATTCGAAGTTTGGTTAGGTTTGGTAATCTGGTAAGACCCCTAGCCCATCCAGTGCTCTACCTCCGTCGCTGAGTTCGCGAGGCTATACCTCAATATATTTCGGGGAGAACCAGCTATCACCGAGTTTGTTTGGCCTTTCACCCCTACCCACAGCTCATCCCATGAGTTTTCAACCTCATTGGGTTCGGACCTCCGAAGTGGTTTTACCCACTCTTCATCCTGGCCATGGGTAGCTCACTCGGCTTCGGGTCTACTCCGCGCGACTCGTCGCCCTATTAAGACTCGCTTTCGCTACGGCTACACCTTCAGGGTTACCCTAAG
>JBFFBT010000119.1:0-16478 GCA_041560255.1 Myxococcota bacterium
ACGTATCCGCAGCAATCCTATTTTTTATCTACATTCTATTGATATACTCGAAAGGCAGTAAAGGTCCATAGCCTCGGGTACAATCGTGGTATCCGGGATGGGCCGCGATGGACATGAGATGGTTTTTGAGATCTTCGTTGTTTCGAAGTGGGCTGTCGCCCTGTCCCTGGTGTATGTGCTTTCCAATTACCAAAGCGGCCAGACCGGCCACAAACGGGGTAGCCATCGATGTTCCGCTCAGGGAAGCGTATCCAGAGTCTTTATGACACGACCATATATCGGTGCCGGGGGCCATGAAGTCCAGCTCGCCGCCGCGTGAGGAAAATCCGGCTCGATTGCCATCGGGATCGTGGGCCGCTACGGTGATGACGCTGCCGTATCGTCCGGGATATCCAATGCTGTTGGAGTAGAGCGAGCCTTCGTTGCCGGCTGCACAGATGAGACAGACTCCTTGTGCCAAGGCTTTATGGATCGACTCGTACAGTTGCTTTGATGAATTGGCGCCGCCCAATGACATGGAAATCAGATGTACGCCTTGTTCGACCGCCCAATCGACACCTGCGGCCACGGTTTCGTTGCTACCGCCCTCCCGGCCGAGAACTTTTCCGATGTACAAATCACATTCGGGTGCAATGCCGACCGTGCCTGTGTCGTTGATTCTTGCGCCGATCACCCCTGCGCAATGGGAGCCGTGTCCAGAGACATCGTTGATGCCTTCTCCGGTGAAATCCTTGTAGCCTTTTATCCCATCCTTAAGGTCCGGGTGATTGAGGTCCACGCCGGTGTCCAATACTGCGACCTTGACGCCTTGACCTCTTTCCTGCTTCCAGGTTTTCGGCAAATTCCATAAGGCTGTGCCCCAGTTCAAGTACTCGCCCTTTTCTTTCTTCTTGGATAGATCCTTGGTGTCTTTGGCGGTATTATTGATTACAACTTTAGGCAATACAAAAAGATCCGATGGGTTTTTCATGCTTGTTCCCCTCTAAATAGAATTGTTCAAATTACATTGATCAAAGCATGAACACAGGCTTCAAGTCAACCAAATGAACGTGGTTTTGATAGGCTGTTTACCGGAAGCATGGTTTGTGCTATACATGCAGGGTGTAGAAACCAAACAAACATAAGGAAGGTGATCATGATTGGTAGATATCTGATTTTGTTGCTTGGTTGTTCTTATGTGTTTATGACCTGCCAAAAGGACAAGGAGCACGTGCATGCAGCAAAAGATCATGCGCATGCTTCCGGCGATCATACCCACGAGGGTCATGAGCATGATGATTCTGCCGAGGGCAAGGATAGCGCGGGCAAGTCCGAGGTCGATGCGGCCTCGATTGCCCAAACCATCGAAGCTGGATGCGCCATGTGCATATACAAAATGGAAGGTGTGGAGAAGTGCAGCCTGGCTTTGAAGATAGATGGAAAACCCTACTTGGTCGAAGGCGCGAGCATCTTTGATCATGGTGATGCCCATGCCGCGGATGGTTT
This sequence comes from Myxococcota bacterium, assembly GCA_041560255.1. Taxonomy (GTDB): domain Bacteria; phylum Myxococcota; class B64-G9; order B64-G9; family B64-G9; genus JBFFBT01. The sequence goes on from JBFFBT010000119.1 coordinate 1,486, forward strand.
GTGCAAGAGCGCCAGACAAGCCGTGGTGAAGGGAAAGATCGAGAATGGGAAATTTGTCGCCACCCAGTTTGAGCTGAAGCCCAAAACCGAATAACTCCGAGGCAGGCTGTAGGCATTTGGGATATACTGCATTTGATGTCGAGGCATTTTCTTTGCGCCTGCCGGTGTGGTTGAGGGTTGTAGCGGTTTTGATACAACGACGAGCTGATTTTCAAGATCATGGTGTTTCGATACATTTATCTTGGCGGGATTTTTACAATCGCGGCATTCTCGGCTGGTTGTGCGGGATCTTTGGAAAATTCACAACACCGCCGGTTGGCGGAGATGCTGGATGGATCGGCTGAACCGATCATCCAAACAGAACATGAAAAAAGCGAGCTTTTACGGGTTGAAGAGATAGCCGCAAGAGGTCGTCTGTCTGGATACATCGCGGTTGCATTGGAGAAAAATCCGCAAATTCGGGCCGCGTTCGAGCAATGGCGCGCGGGGGTATATCGGATATCGAAAGCCCGGAGACTTCCGGAGCCTACTCTGGGTTTTGGTTATTTTATCAGATCCATAGAGACTCGGGTGGGTCCCCAGCAGGCTCGAATCAGCCTGCAACAAACATTTCCCTGGCCTACCAAACTGACCGCCGGCGCCGATGCGGCTTGCGCCCGGGCGCGGGCTTCGCAAAGCAATTTCGAAGCGTTGGGGTTGGAGATTTCGAAAAGGGTAACCTGGGCTTATTGGGATTTATGGCAGGTGCGTAGGATTCGATCGATTCATACCAAGCATCTCGAGGTGCTTCGTGATCTGGCCGAGTCGATGCGTGCGCGCATCTCGACCGGTGCTGCCATGCTTGCGGATCTACAACAGGTCGATCTCAGCACCGCCAGACTGGCTGACGATATTCGAAGCATGGGAGAGGATGAAATAGGCAGGCAAGCCTTGCTGCGATCATTATTGGGTATACGGTCGGTCGAATACGACCTGGCGACCGTAGAGCCTCCTATTGAAGCGCACCTGCCGGCGGATGATCTGGAGGGTTTGGCTCGGGCGGCGGAAAAACATCCAAAGATAGCTCGGTTGGGATATCTGGCCGAAGCAGCCCGGTTAGGTGCGCGGGTCGAAGCGGCCGACCGGTATCCGAGCTTTTCGGTGGGAATGGATTGGATCATCACGGATGAATCCAGCATGCCGGATGTCCCGGATCACGGCAAGGATGCTGTTTTGATCGGAGTGGGGTTGCGCCTCCCGCTTTGGCAGGGTAGTTATACAGAAGGTATTGCTGCGGCCCAAGCCGATGCGCGGGCTCAGCAAGCGAGAAAAGCGGCGCTCGTTGTCCGTGTACACGCGGAGGTGACCAGGTGGTATTCACGCGTACGAGATGCTGTGCATCGAGTCAATCTGTATCGCACTACCTTGGTTCCCCAAGCCGAATCGGTGTACGAATCCGTTTTGGGGGCGTATGCAGTGGGTCGGGGAGGCATTGCACAGGTGTTGCTCGCCCAACGTGATGTGCTCGAGCTCAACATCGAGTTGGATCGCGCCAGGGCTGATTATGCGCGGGCGTGGGCCCGACTCGAAGAGTTGACCGGTCGTGAAGTCAGACAGGCGCCCAAGGGGGGCTAGTCTCCATCTTGTAGAAATGTTGGTTCGCCATGGAGACCGGGAAACATGCTTGAGAAATGTAGGTGGTTGCGTTTTGCCAAGTATACACAAACGGAGTTTTGATATGGCAACGGGTTAGAGCGATTCGGGAGACCGACATGCGGGGTGTCAAAAAAACAGGACGTGCATTCCTGCAGGCAGGCAAACCTCATTTGGGTAAAGCAAGTTGGATGGCGCTGGGTTTTGCGATTGCGGGGTTGATTTTTGCGCCGCGTGGGTGCTCGGACCAAAAGACCTTGAGCTCTCCGGTCGAAGATGTCGAAAAAAAATCAAAAGATTTTTGGACTTGCTCCATGCATCCTCAGATTCGTCAACCCGATCCGGGACAATGCCCGATTTGCGCAATGGATTTGATCCTGGTTGCTTCGAATACGGGGCCAGGATCCACCGATGTCAATCGGGTGGTTCTTTCCGATCGGGCAAAAGCCCTTATCAAGCTCAGGACGGTCAGGGTGGAGCGCCGTCCGGATGCTTCTGCGCAGCTTAGGTTGCTGGGCAGGATTGTCCCCAATGAAGCTTCTTTGAAAACCGTGACGGCTTGGATTTCCGGGCGCATCGACAAGCTGCATGTCAATGTTACGGGCGTACGTGTACGACCCGGTCAAGTCATTGCAACCCTCTATAGCCCGGAAGTATATGCCGCCCATAAAGATCTGTTGGTTGCCAAAAATCAAGTCGATCGCCGAAATTCGAGTTTGGGTGCGGGCAAAAGCACGACGTCGGCAGCTCGAGAAGCAGCTTTTGAGCGGTTACGTTTGTTGGGTGTGCCGGAATACGAGATTGCGCGCATGGAGACGCAAGCGCAGCCGGTAAAATCAGTGGCCATACGTACGCCTTTTGGTGGCACGGTTATCGAGAGGTTGGCAACCGAAGGCATCTATGTGTCGACCGGCGCGCCTCTGTATCGAATCGCCGATCTCAGCACATTGTGGGTTTGGTTGGACGCCTACGAAAGCGATCTGGCCAGGCTGTCGGTCGGTCAGGCGGCGCGCGTAATGGTGGAAGCTGCGCCGGGGGAAGAGTTTCGGGGAGAAGTGACGTTTATCCAGCCGACACTCGATCCGGTGCGTCGCATAGCAACTATCCGCGTCGAGATCCAAAACCAAGATGGGAGGCTGCGGCCCGGATTGTTTGCCCAGGCCGTTGTGGATGTCGCTTCTCGCCAAGACGAACGGGCTCAATTGACCATACCCATGTCGGCCGTGCTTTTTACCGGCCAGCGGGCGGTGGTGTATGTGGAAGTCCAGCAGGACGGAAGATCGGTGTATGAGCCTCGAACCGTACGGCTTGGTCCCAGATTGGGAGAGTTTTATCCGGTTGTAGCCGGGTTGTCGGAAGGTGAACGGGTGGTGATGCGAGGAGCGTTTGCACTGGATGCGGACCTGCAGATCCGCGCTGGAGACAGCATGATGAGCCTGCCGGACGACCTGGAGTCGGGTGCTTGGGATGATGTGGTTGAGCTTACACCCAAACAGCGGGCGAAGTTGGCCCCGGTGATATCGGCATATCTGACTGTACAGCAAGCGCTCGCGGCCGACAATCCGGTAGAAGCTCGAAAAGGAGCCAAGCGCTTGATCCACGCAATCGAAAGTGTGCGGGTGGGTGGATGGGAGAGTGTAAAGAGAACCATCCGTGTTCAGGCAGAACAGTTGGGAGCAACCGATGACCTGGAAGGCTTGCGGTTGAGATTTGAAGATGTCGGTCAAGGCGTACAACGTATACTGCAACGCTTCGGCAACCCTATAGAAAAAACTCTGTATTTGGCGTTTTGCCCCATGGCTTCGGGCAGTCGCGGCGCGTATTGGGTTCAACTGGGCACCACCATCGATAATTCTTACTTCGGCGCATCCATGCGGAAATGTGGAGAAATAAAGCAGGAGATTCGGCCGGGAGCCTATTTGCAGGCTGCTTCGGATCCTAAAAACTCGAATCGGGTATTGCGAAAAACCGGAGGACATCGTCATTGAGCCCGAAAGATCTCGCTCCCTCGGGACCCGGACGAATCTGGCGGTCCATCATCGGATGGTTTATCCATAACCAGCTGATCGTATTTTTACTGGTAGGTTTGCTGGTGGGAGGCGGGATCTATGTCGCTCCATTCGATTGGCAGATCGATTGGATGACCAGGGATCCGGTGCCCGTCGACGCCATTCCGGACATTGGAGAAAACCAACAGATTATTTTTACAGAGTGGACTGGAAGATCGCCCCGCGATGTCGAAGATCAAATTACGTATCCTTTGACCACGGCTCTATTGGGTATCGCGGGTGTACGCACGGTACGCAGCTCCTCTGCGTTCGGGTTTTCCACGGTCTATGTCATTTTTGATGACGGGGTCGATTTTTATTGGTCGCGGTCCCGGGTCCTCGAAAAGCTGGCATCCCTGCCCCCCGGTACGGTACCCGATGGGGTGACTCCCACTCTGGGCCCGGATGCAACTGCCTTGGGTCAAATTTTTTGGTACACGCTGGAAGGCCGCGATGCAGAAGGCCGGACCGTTGGAGGTTGGGATCCGGATGAGCTACGCAGTATCCAGGATTGGACGGTTCGCTACGCGCTTCAATCCGTCGAAGGTGTCAGCGAGGTCGCATCCATCGGAGGTTTCGTAAAAGAATATCAGGTGGATGTCGATCCCGAGGCCATGCGGGCACACGGGGTGAGTCTGGCACAGATCTCGGATGCCGTACGTAAGTCGAACTTGGACGTGGGCGCTCGAACGCTGGAGATCAACAATGTCGAATATCTGGTTCGTGGTCTTGGGTTCATCAAAAACCTGGAGGACTTGGAAGCCACGGTCGTGGTTGCCCGTGAGCATACTCCCATACGTATAAGGGATTTGGCTCGCGTAATCATGGGTCCCGCGCTGCGGCGGGGTGCGCTCGATGACGAAGGTGCGCCTGCCGTGGGCGGGGTGGTGGTGGCGCGATACCTGGAGAATCCACTCGAGGTCATCTCGGCGGTCAAATCCAAGATTGAGCAGATAAAAGTGGGGCTCCCGCAGCGTGTGCTGGAAGACGGTACCGTGAGTCGGGTCACCATCGTGCCGTTCTACGATCGTACCACTTTGATACAAGAGACCCTGGGTACCCTTTCTACCGCGCTTTTCCAACAGATTCTCATTACCATAATAGTGGTGCTCATCATGCTGCGTAACTTGCGCAGCTCCATGTTGATCTCGTCGATGTTACCGCTGGGTGTTTTGGGGTCCTTTGTCTTGATGAAAATCCTTGGGGTGGATGCCAACATCATGGCCCTGGGTGGCATCGCCATCGCCATCGGCACCATGGTGGATATCGGCATCGTGTTTGTCGAAAACATGAACCAGCATTTAGATGATGCCGAAAATAAAGAAAAGCGCATTCTTGCGATACGACACGCGGCGGCAGAAGTGGCTCCCGCGGTGATGACCTCGGTGCTTACGACTGTAGTGAGCTTTCTACCGGTTTTTGGACTTTCCGCAACGGAGCTGCGTTTGTTTGCTCCGCTGGCATTGACAAAAACATTTGCAATGATTGCAGTGCTCGTAATTGCATTGCTCGTGCTGCCGGGGGCCGCTCTGATCGTGCTTCGCCGCCATCCGCAAGCACCCAAGTCCTCTACGAGTGAGATGAGACGGATCGTACGATCGATTTTCAGATTCGAACATTTTCGAGATTGGTTGTTGGTCGGACTGGGATGCCTGTTGTGCAGATACAGCTTGCTCGGGGGGGCCGTGGTCGCGTTGCTGGGAGCGTATCGGTTGGCCAGACCGTTATTTTCTGCGGTCGTCAACGCGAGGATCAATGTAGGAGAAAACCTCGTTGCAATCGCCGTTATGATTGTATTGCTCGCCAAAGATTGGCTGCCCTTGGGACGCAAGCAGGGTAGCATCATGAATGTATTGTTTGTAGGTGTGATCGTTGTAGTGATCTTGGGTATGTTTCGCCTGTTCGAGACTGGCTATCCCAAGCTCTTGCGGTTTGTTCTTCGGCGGAAGATCGCCTTTTTGTCTTTGCCGGTGATTATCTTGGTATTTGGTGCGACGGCTTGGATGGGTGTCGATCGTGTGTTTGGATTTCTGCCTGAAGGGATTCGCTCGAGTCGAGCCTTTGCGACCCTGGGGCGGGCGTTTCCGGGTTTGGGCAGGGAGTATATGCCCCCGTTTGATGAAGGTTCTTATTTGTATATGCCCACCACCATGCCGCATGCCTCTATCGGGCAGGTGCTTGACATGCTTTCTGAGATGGATGCGGCCGTCGCCGCAATACCGGAAGTTGATCGGGTGGTGGGCAAGCTGGGGCGGGCCGACAGTGCCCTCGATCCCGCGCCGGTTTCGATGATCGAGACGATAATCAGCTATAAACCGGAGTATGGTCTCGATCCGCAAGGGCGTTACGTTCGTCAATGGCGCGATCATATCCGTTCGCCCGGGGACATTTGGAAAGAAATTGTTCGGGCCGCCGAGCGGCCCGGGGTCACCAGTGCGCCGGTGTTGATGCCCATCAGTGCCCGGATCGTGATGTTGCAAAGCGGAATGCGTGCACCTATGGGGATCAAGGTCTTCGGTCCGTCGCTCGAGACCATTGAGGCTTTCGGAATGGAGCTTGAAAGGATCTTGAAAACGGTTCCGGCGGTGAGATCCGAGACGGTGTTCGCCGATCGGGTCGTCGGCAAGCCGTATTTGGAGATTGATATCAACCGTGAAGCCATAGGGCGGTATGGTCTTACGATTGTCGATGTGCAAAACGTACTTCAGGTTGCCTTGGGCGGTATGACCCTGACGCGAACGGTAGAAGGTCGAGAGCGCTACCCGGTAAGGGTGCGTTATATGCGGGAGGAACGAGACACCATCGAAGCGCTCGAGCGTATCTCGGTACCCATATCGGGAGGAGACCAAATCCCGCTCGTGCAGTTGGCCGATATTCGTTATGTCCGAGGACCTCAGATGATCAAAGCCGAGGATACCTTTCTCGTGAGTTATGTTTTGTTCGATCGCCGGCCTGATGTCGCCGAGGTCGAGACCGTCGAGCAGGCCCAAAAGACCATCCAAAGTTGGATCGACGCGGGTAAGCTCGATGTCCCCCGGGGGGTGAGTTACATTTTTTCGGGATCCTACGAAAATCAAATCCGCAGCGAAAAACGCCTGATGGTACTCATACCAATCGCATTGATCCTGGTTTTCATTTTGCTCTATCTTCAGTTTCATCGGGTAGCCGTAAGCGCAATCATCTATTCGGGTGTGGCTGTGGCCGTATCCGGGGGATTTGTGCTCCTGTGGCTCTATGGACAGAGTTGGTTTATGGATTTTGATATCTTGGGATCATCCATGCGGGATCTTTTCAAGGTTGATACCGTCAACATGTCGGTGGCGGTGTGGATCGGTTTTATCGCCTTGGTGGGCATTGCCACAGACGACGGTGTGGTCATGTCGACGTATTTGAAACAGCGTTTCGAGCTGGCGCCGCCTGAGAGCATCGAAGATGTCCGGGAAAGAACCCTGGAGGCAGGCAGCCGCAGGGTGAGGCCGTGTTTGATGACCACCGCGACGACCCTCTTGGCGCTGATGCCGGTGATTACTTCAAAAGGGCGGGGCGCAGACATTATGGTGCCCATGGCGCTGCCTTCTTTAGGAGGTATGGCGATAGAGCTGATTACGCTCTTTGTCGTTCCGGTGCTCTTTTGTCTGATCGAAGAGCGAAAAGTACAGCGCAAAGCCCGTTCAACTCTCTGATTAATCGTTTTTTTCCATGGCATGTTTCAAACGGAGCATTTTGGGTCCGTTTTCGGTCCACATGCTGCAGCTGTTTTGCAAGATGTCCTTCTCCTGGAGGTCATCGAGGTGTTTGGGTGGGAGAAAAGGTTGTTGTCTTTTGTGCGTGAGCCAGCCATGTACGATCTCTTGGCTCATGACCCGAATCAAATGTGTAAGATGGGTGCAGCCCTTTTCACCTCCCATGAGATCTCCGACACGCTTTGAAAAGCCGTCTTTGATCTGGGCGCCTTCGAGCAGTTTGATGCTCGGCAGGTTGCTTTTACAATCCGGTAGGGGGACGCTAGGCATTTCGGCTTCGATTTCTTCAATCGACATCGCCTCGCCCCGTACCAGCATTCTTACGATAATATGATGTATGACGCCTTTTTTTAGGACTTCACCCGTCAGATCAAAAACATCCACATGGCGCTGATCCAACAGCACACCCTGGACGATGATGCGGGATTCGTTGATTGGATGAGTGGAAAGCCGAATATCCCGGGTGTGGACGGGCGCCCCTGTAGGTATTTTATTTTCTAACATCCCTGTCTGGCTCCTGCTCGAAGATATCGGGTTGTATCGCTACCCGATGGGTTGAACCAGGATGATCTTTCATTCATCCCGAAGCATGTCAAGGGATACTTTGAAATTACATCCCTCCAAATACTGTAACCCGTTGCTTTGATTGAATCGCATTGTACGGTCTGCATGGCATAACGTATAATTGCGACGGAGACCGGCAGCGATTTTTTTTGAAACGTTTCTCCTGCCGGCGGCACGATTACCATATAGCCGAAAGTAGGTGCAGTCGATTGGATTGCCCAAGGGGATGGGGACTTGGATTCGATCTCGAAACATCCATGGTATCGGGCGCTGAAATCCTAACAGGTTGTAAATCAGAAAATTTCAAAAAATCTGAACCACCAAAAAAGGGGAGAAAAATCATGAAATCCAAAAGAAAGAGTACGGTCGTCAAGATCGCTGTTGGGTTGTTGGTCTCTGTCATCATGGTGGCCTGCCTGGTGGACTTTGAGGATCCGGCGTTGAACACGATCTATTATGTAGGCGATACATTTACGGATTCTGGTGTGACTATTACTGTTTTGCCATTTCAATGGGGAAACAACACCTGGACCTCCGGAGGGTATTGCAAGATCGTGACCGGCGGGTCTGCCAATGGAAGCGGACAGGAGATACTGGTCAACAATGTCAATCTCGGCTTTGACTTTGGCTCCGAGATGCAAGAGTTGTCGTACAAATTTGGAGAGTACGGCGGCAACATCAATACCGAGGTCAACGACGATTTCGTCAATGTCGCAAACTTCAGCAATCTTCCGGCCGTTTTGGGTGGCCTCAATGTGACGGTGGTCAATGGATTGGGCAACGACGCAGGGACGGTCGATCTTCAAGGTACGGTCCCGATCGCCAAATTTGATTTTTCGGCCAACGGAGTTTCATACGGAGAGTTCCACTTTGTGGTGGGTGGACAGGAGCTGTTGATCGACGATGTCAACACCAATTGATGCGCGCCGATGCATGGATTTCGGTGTGGAAATTTTGATGAGATGATCTGAATATTTTTAAAAATCTAATCGGTAGCCGGAATTATTCCTTTTTCTTCAGGATCCACGAAATTCTCAGGAAAACGAGAGTTTCTATAATAGGTGGCATAGGGGGGATCTTCCCATTCAAGGTTCATTTCTTCATCCCAATATCCAAGCAAGTTCGATTTCTATACTCCATGAAAAAGGTGCCAGACCTCCCTATACCGACAAGACATTGAAGTATTTTTTCCCGATGTATATAAAAAGTAATATAAAGTTGTGCATTTTGAGTGACTGAGCTGGATATCTTTCGAAATAGTATCTACCATCAAAGAGCTTGGATATGTTATACAGACAAAGACTGGGGAAGCTTCTCTTTTATCTGGCATGAAGTGATAATTTGCTTTCCCAATGCACACATGGTGTAGTCAAAATAACAGGGGCATGGGTCAATTCTTATGTTGGATGTTGAAAACAAGACTTCTTTTCAGACGGCCCTCGTGTCGGCGGTCGACCAGAACGGTGTAGAATATGCCGTGGTGGTTATCAAGGCAACCTACGAGATTTCGGACAAGCGCCGGAGGTTGGTGGTAGCGAACAAGCAAGTGCCGATTTGTTATGCCGATGAGTATTACGGTGATTCCTCCGACTCGAGTATTCGGTACCCATCGGATATTTGTATGAGAAAAAACGCTTCTGACATTGCTCTTTTGGGATTTGCGCGGTCCGACCGGCCGGTTGAATCTTTGGATGTTATCCTTCAAGTGGGTAAAATCCGCAAGACCGTCCGGGTGTTCGGCCGGCGAAGATGGATGAAGTTTTTGGGAATTTGGAAACCGACCCATCCGAAACCTTTTACGGCAATGTCGCTTCGTTACGAGAGTGCATATGGAGGGATCGATCAGTCACATGTGGATCCGAATAAACATGCTGTTGAAATACGAAACCCTGTGGGGATGGGATTTTTCGTTACCGCGCAAAAGAATGAAGATACCCGGGATCTTTGGCTTCCTCATTTGGAAGATCCAAATGCACTCATAAGCGGCATTCGGGATCGTCCCAAGCCGGCGGGTTTCGGGTTCATCGCGCCAAGTTGGTGGCCGCGGTCCCGCTATGTCGGAACATTTGACCGATCTTGGCAGGAACATGTCTGTCCTCAGCTGCCTGCCGATTTCAACGATCGGTTTTTCAATTGTGCACATCCGGACTTGGTGTATCCGGGATTTTTACGGGGTGGGGAGTTGGTTCGTGTGGAGAATGCCTCCCGGCAAAAATGCATCGAGCTCAAGCTTCCGAAGGAAAAGCTTATGATAACGATGAAAGTCAAGGGAAAGCAATCCACCCATTTGCCCGGATTGGATACCGTGATCATCGAGCCGGACGAAAATCGCCTGGTATTGGTTTGGCGTGCCACCATCGCCACCCAGAGATGTTTTTTGTACATTTGCGGGGTGAAAATACATCGAATGTAACGGCAAGAGGCTCCTGATGAGCAAGAGGTCTGAATTCGTTGGCGGGTTGTACACCGAACACTTGGAAGAGATATCCGATTTGTCGGTTCTCAGATGCTTTCTGTCTCGGCAGGAAAATCAATCTTGGTCGGATTTGGGAGAGATCGAGGAGAGGATCGAGGCTCACTTGGATGCGCTGATCGTTGGTGGAGAGGAAGCCTTGAAGATCTCCAAGGAATTATCCACAAACGGATTTGGCGACGAACGGATCGGATGTGCGGCCTTGTTTTGTAGGCGATCCCGATTTCATCTGCTTCGAGCGATGTTTGAGAGCTTGGAACATGACGATGAGGAAAGATTGCAGGTTGTCGAGAGTGTTTTATGCCGCGAATGGCCCGCTCTATGGGGCTCCAAAGAGCTACATGCGCTGTTGAGCCTGCCGAACGGGGCGGCCATGGCGGCCACGTTGATCGGCTACTTGAGAGATGAATGCAGTCATGCGGTGCTGACCGAAATCATCGCCCTTGCCGATCCCAGATGTCAGGCCAATGCGCTGTGGGCAATGGGAAGGTTGCGTGACAGAAAACATATTGAGATCCTCAAGCAGTTCGCCGCCGAGCCGGACGATGACTTGAGCCAGACTGCCAGGCTGGCGTTGCTTCGATGTCGATATTACAATGATATAGATACCTGGATACACGAAGCCAGGTTGGGTCGGGACGGATCGCTGCCTTTGGTAGGTATCTCCGGTACGGGCCGGCACGTAGATGTGTTGATGAAGTCGGCCTTGGGGGGTCTATCCTCGTCCCGACTCATGTTGGCGCTGGGCCTTTTGGGCGATCCAGTTGCTTTCGACGTATTGTTGAGCGCGATCCTAGATGAGCAAATCCGCGAGTCGGCGGTTACCGCGCTGCATCTGATAACCGGGGCTGGGTTGTATGTCGAGAAGTTTATTCCGGAGGATACCGATGCAGACGAGCTCATGGATGAGGAAATCGAAAAACTGAAGCAAAGTGAATCATTGCATCCGGAAGCCGAGCAACCCGGAACAACCGTGCGGGTGCTTACCACCGACGCAGACGTATGGAAGTCGTACATACAAGAACATCGCAAGGCTTTCCGGTCTCGGTTGCGATACCGGCAGGGCAGACTGCTCGCACCTCAAACACTGATCGCCCAGATAACACAAGAAGACAACCCCGCTTGGCTTAGAAAACTTGGACATGAGGAGTTGGTGGTACGCTTTGATGTGGATTATGCGTTTGAAACCGATTTTACGGTAGTCCGTCAACAAAAAACCATCGATGCATATCAAAGATGGGAAAAGATCAACCAAGCTGGATTTCATCCTGGAAAGTGGTATCGAGCCGGTAAGCCGGTTTGAAGCTAGGCGGGAGTGATTTTTTCTTGAAAAAAGGCGCGACAAACAATGTTTTTCCCTTGGCTGTAACTGGACATGCCGCCACGAGCAGCATTGGATTGGATGTCGATATGATCTGTGCGTCCATCCGGGCGGGCATCATGCGTTTCGACGAGCATCCATACTATCACGCCATGGTGGAAGATATAGAAGTGGATGAGCCGGAACCGGTAACGGCAGGTTTCGCGCCGCTTTTGGACGAACATTGGGAGGGCCGAGAGCGTTTGCATGACATGGCGCTGCAAACCTTGCAGGCTTTGGTGGAAAACGCCGATTTGAGGCGATCCGAGCTGCAGGAGTGCGGTTTGATCGTCGGGTTGAGGCAGGCAACCCAAGCCACGGAGAAATGGCTTTTGGAGCATGCATTCGTCCCGGATCTTTTGAGCCGGACAGGCCTGAGGGGCGAATTGAGGCACACGGCTACGATACAGGATGGTGGTTGCAGTATGTTGAGCGGCATCGAGCAAGCCCATCGGTGGATATCATCCGGGAAAACTACAAGCTGTATCGTGTTGGGTGTGGATACCTGTATGGATGCGCAGCTTTTGCGGGAGTTGGATCAGGCCTATCGGTTGAAAAGCGATCGAGGCGTCGACGGGTTCATCCCGGCCGAAGCCGCCAGCGCCTTGCTGATAGAACCGATGGGATCGAGCCGACGCCTCAGCAGAAAGACACTTGCGCATCTGTCACCAGTGGGCATGGGTGATGAGCCGAGACATCAAGGCACCGAGTTTTACAGCTCTGGTAGAGGTTTGCAAAATGCCATTTCGAACGTGCTGCGGTGCGTACCGAAGGATAAACCCATGCAATGGATCGTATGCGACCTCAATGGAGAGAGCTACCGCGCCGCCGAGTGGGGGAGCATATTGGGTCGCATGCCGGGGGAGTTGGGAGCAATACAACGACTGGATCATCCAAAGGACTGCCTGGGCGAGGTGGGCGCGGCAATAGGTGGTTTGTTGATATCCTATGTGATTCGTTGCTTTGAGCGACGCTGCGCTCCGGATGACACGGCCTTGGTGTGGACGGTCGCCGATGATGGAAAACGTAGCGCCATCGTGGTGAAAAGCGTGGTACCGGAAGAAATGGAGACCGTATATGCCGGCTAAAACGGCGGTCAACAACCGCACTGTGGTGCATAAAAAGAGCGATGGGGTGGCGAGCGCCTTTCCGGATGTGTGCAAGACTCCCTCTCCGGGTGGGCCGGTACCCATTCCGTATCCGAACATTGCGCAGTCCAAGGATACGGCCAAGGGCAGCCGGAGCGTAACCATGGATGGGCAATCCATTATGCTCAAGGGTAGTTGTTTTGCAAAGTCATCCGGAAATGAAGCCGGATCGATAGGAGGCGTGGTATCGAGCTGCAATCGGGGCAAGGCGGAGTTTGTCAATTACTCGTTCGATGTAAAAGTAGAGGGAAAGAATGTCTGCCGGATGGGAGATATGATGTTGCAAAACAAGTCGTCGTCGCCCAACACCCCGCCGTTTCCGGAAATACAACCGCCTTTGATGGTGCCCGAAGTGCCCACCCAAGCCGAAGGTGAATATGAATTGGTCAGCTTGGAAGAAGATGAAGAGCAAGAGGAATGGGAAGAATGAGAGGGTGACATGGCGACACTGAGACAATATGTCAACCTGGATCCGGGCCTGCCGGACGAGCTCAAGGAGATAAAGCCGCTCCGGGCGGGAAGAAAGCTTAGGTTGGTGGCCCGTATCAGTCCGGTGAGCGAGGGTGTGCCGGTGGTGTTTGAAATGAAGGTAGGCGGTAAAAACGTATCTCCATCGCTTGACGAGGCCAATTTCAGCAAGAAAGAGCAGCAGCATCTAAAGAAAAAAATAGGCAGCATGCCGGGATTCGCCCGCCGTAGATCAACCACCGACAAGCAAGGAAAGGCCCGTGCGACCTTCACTCTGTCCGAGTTCGGCGGGGACGAGTTCGAGGTATCCGCATATATCGGAGGTAAGAAAGGCAAAAAGAAATTGTTGGCCGACAAGTTTGTCGTTTGGAGGAGATTTTACTATCAGGTCAGCAGCTTCAAATCCGGTCCCAAGGGAGCGGGAAGAGGCGGAGGCGCCCTGGCGGCAATCTCGACTTTCCCCATGGGGACGGTGAAGAAAGAATTCGAGGATCGCCTTCACAATATTGAAATGATAGACGAAAGCAAGACCCCTTCTATCACCAGGCGATGCAATGTGTTGGTCGATGATAAGGATTACAAAAAGAGCGCCCGGGAAGGATACGATGACAAGCGTGAGCCCTTGTCGATGCGGATGGTATTGGTGAATATGATTGCGGTAAATAAAGATGGTTACCTGGCAAATTTGATCACTGTGAAGGAAGGTTTGCCCGTGGAAGTGCAATTACGAAAACGCCTTTGGTTTGATGAGAGTCTACCCGAAAAGGAAGACTGGTTGATCGAGGCCGAGTGGCGTTGGGATGAGAAAAGCTCTTGGAAGGATCTCGACAAAGCCTATCTCAAGGCGAAAAACGAGCATACGATAGTGATCAATTTTCAAGACATACCCAAAAAGCACTTTTTACATTTTTTCAGAAAAGCCCAAATCCGTCTCAAGTTAAGATATCTCTCTTCTTCCACAAACGGTGTGTCTTGGTACAACGCCGTTTGGATCGCCAATACTGCCATGCATAGAGCGGATTATTCAGATGCGTTGAAGCAGATGGTCACGGTGCATGAGGCGGGTCATTTCATCGATATGGTGCCGCCTACCCAATCGACCCATTACGTCGGGCATGGGCACCAGGGACCTCATTGCAGTCAAGGACTAAGCGCTTTGGAAAAAGCCCTTCAAAAATATTGGGGACTTCATGGCACATGTGTGATGTTTGGCGAATGTGGAGAATCGTCAGTGAAGTACAACAAATTTTGCGCCGACTGCGACGAGTCCGTACGCACCCGCAAGGTAAGACTCGATAGAATGCCACAGGGATGGTGAGAGGAAATATGAAGCAGGTTGGCAATAAGGTGTTTTTATCGTTAGGATTAGGGGTTGTCGGGTTCTTTTTGTTGATTGGGATCTTGTATATCATCGCGCAACCATCGAAGGAGAAAAAAGCCATGTCTATGACACCGCCGGATTTCGAAGGGGTGGAGCTCAAAGGGTTTGTGGAGAGCAAATGCACGCCGAGAGTGGACGAGGATTTTCGGGGCATCGTGATTGTTAGCCCCAAAACC
>JBFFBT010000120.1:0-16434 GCA_041560255.1 Myxococcota bacterium
TGCAACTGTTGTTCGGAAACAAAGACGAAGTGCTTACCGCAGTCATGATAAGTTTCATTGAGATCCATCGAATCTGTGTATGGCCGTTTGGATCGCATACATCCAACGAAACAGGCTGAACCGATTATAAATAATAAGATAATTTTGATTTTATCACAGGTTTTAGGCTCGTTCATTCGGCAAGTATGTCCCATGATGATCGGCACTGTCAAACTGTACCTAGTATTGAAGATGCACAACACCGATGTTACAATACCGATTGAGCGGTAAAAAATATTGAATATTATCTTATGTTTTCTATTGCATACTCCTATCGGATGGACCAGAAATACGGTCTTGGCTACACCATGACTGATATCAGGATCAATCCGAAATGTAGCTCCAGTCTTTTCCCATGACATAAGAGGTATTACCGGAACTACCCGAACCATGATCCAGATAAGAGTTACGGTAAAAGCTGCTTTTCGCGTTTCTACTCATCGTTGCGTGCAATTGGAGCAAATTGACGATCGCCGGTTGTCCTTCCAAACCCGCGTTGCCTCTCGAGTCCAACCAGTAGCGACCCGGAGCAATGGGACCGGTCAGGCCATAAAGGGCCTGAAGATCCTGCACAGGCAATTGCCTGCCATTGATGAATACCCCCGTGTTTCCGTTTGAGCTGTTGACTTGAAGATCTCCCCCCAAGCTCAAATTGGGCAAGATAAAACCCAAAGTAGGCCCCCCCTCGATACCCCAGGCGCCACATTTAGAATCATACCAATACCGGCCGTCACGCACCTTTATCCCATACTTGGATTGAACATGCTTTAGGGTTTGGGCATCCAACCACCGGCCGTTGACAAATACACCTCGGTCAGATTTGTCGGTGCTTTTGCTTGAAACTTCGTCGGTTTTTTCAGCCCGGATCCCATAAGATGCACTCTGCCGCACAAACATGAGTGTTTGTTGAGTTCCTGCAACTGGATTGCCCTCAATATCCGGCGTATAGAGAGTTAGAGCCACTTGATTTTTGTATGGGCCCACCCTGAGATAAAATCCGAACACAACCCTGTCAAAAGAAGACAAGATCCCCCGAACACCATTTGCGGCTTTTTTGGCCGACACCATATACTCAAAAGAGGCATGGTTGAGTCTCCCGATATAATCCGCAGAACTCTGTTTTTTTAACTCGAGCGTGATATTTCCTTCCGGACTGGATGCCTGAAAAACCCCACAAAACTCATCCGGAACCGTATCAGAAGCTTTCGAAAAAGAACAAAATCCCAGCATACAACCAGTCGAAATCAGAAAACAAATCAGGATTTCTTGACCGATGTCCATAGCGCGTCCTCTTCTTTGTAGGTTATGCCTTATTGATCAAGGCGTCTACTCTCTGTATCGGCTAAAAACTGGTGATCTTTAGGTTGGTTGGAAAATGCCGCAGATGGGTTGTGCTCTTGATTTCAGCTCGCAGGCCTAATCTCTATCAAGGATCCTGTTGAATACGCGTTGAATTCGGGTGCGTACATCGACTGGAGGGTGGCGGGAGCGACTTTAAAAGTGCCTGCCATGGCGGCCCGAATCCGATACTTGAACGTGTATTCACCTGCAGGCAGCCATTCGAAAAAGAAGTTTTCCCCGCTGTCTCGGATCTCTTCGTAATAGGATAGACCCAAATCCCAACGGTATCCGGACGTAAGGTTCACAGGCTCCAAGCCCGCAGGCCGTGGATCGCGAAGATGTACATACTCGGAAGCATGCTTGGCCTTGAGAGAAAGATGCACTTCGACTTCATCCCCCACTCGAATCAAATCACCATCTGTCAGGGGCACCAGCACGGTTTCTTTCTCCGATGCTTTGCGCTTGTAATACGTACGGCTCACGCCGAAGAAATCCCCCTGGGCTTTCTCGGGCAGTTTTTCGGTGGAAAAATGCCAGCTGGCCGAGGCAAAGGCAAATCCTTTACCCTTTTTCGAAACAGTGATGTCGGAGCAGGTCGCCGGATCTATCTTTTCACCCGGGATCACCAGTTGGTTCTTTTTGCCGGTATACCGATCGGGCGCGAATGTAAACGTTGTTTTTTGTCTGGCTGTCTCTACCGATATGTTTTCCCGGCTTCCCAAGGCGCCTTCCTGCTTGAGATAATGAATCAGCGCGTAGATCACTTCTGCGGTCGCGCGGGTGGATTTCCAGTGGTTGAGCTTTTTGTTCAGAAAGAGCCATTGCACCAATCCGTGACGTCTGGCATCATCCGGTTTGAGCTCTGTAAGTACTCGAATCGCAAAGGCATGCGTCTCGATGGTGTCTTGGTACCAAAGCCAAGCCCGATCCTCGGGCGCCCAGAAAGTGCCTTCATCCCGTTTGGTTTTGGCAGAGTCCATGACACTGTCGAAAACCAAACGGGCATCTTTGGCCCGCCCCATCCGATGCAGGGTCAAGGCCAGAAGCCCCTTGAGATAGGGCGATTGTTCCCGCCAGTGTTTGAAGCAGTATTCAAGTATTTTATTTCGCTCACTCTTGGTGAGTGCATCCGCCATCCAAGCAGGATCCGGATAACACGTAGACGTGTATACGAGGAACGTCAAAAAAGGTACGTACATATGACTTTCGGTCATTTTCTTATCGTATTCCTGCCGGAAATGCTCGGCCAAATACTTCCAACCTCGTCTCACCATGTCTTGAGGCACTTCCACGTTGAACTCTGACGCCTTGGCGAGCCCGTACAGGATATAGAGGGTCATATACGGCGAAGGCGGCCCGCCCGGCCACCAAGGAAATGCCCCGATGGCGGTTTGGGCTTTTTCCAATTTACTCAGGGATGACTTTCGCTCGGCCCGGGCGATGCGCGGATCCAAAGCATTGAGAAGATCAGACCCGGTATCGGTTCCACCCCTCGCCTGCATGAGCCAAGGGGTTTCCTCCAGGGATATTTTCCGATTGGGATCGATCGCATCCCAGGTCTCCAGGCGGGTGGTACGTCGACCAAGTTGCTTGGCCATGCGCGCTACGGCTGGATAGCTTTCGTACAAGCTTGCCACAATTCCTGTGGATACAAACCGATTGAGGATTTGCTCCGTGCATTCGTAGGGATAATTGATCAGATAGGGTAAGGACTCCAAAACTCCGTAGAAAAGCTGTGCGTCGATGTTGATGATCAGCGCCTCGTTGATCCGGGATGGATCGCGGGTGTCTTTCATCTCCTCAAACTTCATGACGCGGGTCTCATCGTTGTGAAGCGTGACAAAACGGGACTGAACGAGATGCGTGCGTCCAGGTAAAACCGGTAAAACCCGAAGCTCTCCATCACTCGTATCACCCGATACCGCGGTCACTTTAAATGCGGCACCTGCGGTCTTGAAGGGAGCCTTGATGAAAAAGGACACGCTGGTTCCCATTCCCGGGCTTGTTCGAAACGGCCGGCTTTGAGGCGACCCGTCTTTAAAGCCGAAAGCAGGCATGAGATTTTCTTGGGTGTCGGGATCATGGATTTCCAATCCAACTTTTCCCAAAAGGGTTTTATCCGATGCATTGTTGACCACCACTTTTAGCTCGGCTGTATCGCCCTCCCGTAAAAACCGGGGAAGATAGGGGCGAACCATCAAATCCTTGACGCTGCGGGTCTCACGTTGCAGATAACCTCCGCGTAGATCTCGGGTTACGGCATGCACCCAGACGTTCCAGGCGGTAACCGAGTCAGGCACCTCAAACTCGATAACCGCTTCTCCATCTTTTCCCAAAATAAGATGGGGTTGCCAAAAGGCCGTCTCGGCAAATTGACTACGAAGCTCGACCACCGGTTGAGAAGCCGAACCACCGCCTGCCGCTGTTGGTTCCTGCTTCATCTTCATCTCGCTCCCGGACTTGGACGCAGCACGCGCCCCGCTCGGCAACGAGGCCGGTGGGCTTGCATTTTCGGCTCTATCCATCTCCATATCCATGGGCTCGGCGCTTGCAGCTTCGGACAAGCGGGATCTGCGGGTGCGCAGACCCATTCCTCCGATCCCATGCCCCGGAACAATCTCCAAGCGATCCGGATCAAACATGGGATAACCAGGCAGCTCTACAAATCGTACCCCACCTTGGTATTGAATCGTCCGGCGTCCCAGGTTGGTTTGGAGGTACTCAGACCAAGTTTGGGTAGGATAGAGATTGACGACCAGGGGAGGATCATGGGGAGCGAAAATATCCAGGCTTTTGTCGTACATGTAGGCCAAAAGCTCGGCTGTATCGGGCCCCACCAAAGCTCCGGTATGATCTTTGACCACGACCCGAAATACCTCCCGTGCTCCCGGGCGAATCTTGTCTCGAAACGAGGCAAACTCGACCGATAGTTTCCGATCCTCCCAGGGCACATGAATACTCCGGGTAAGCACCATCAACTGGTGGTCACGCAATACCACAAGACGCAGGCCGAGCCCACCTCGATCCTCCATGCCGATGGGCAAGGCAATGATGTTTTCGTCCTTGTTCGAATTGAGGATATACCGTCTTCTAAGCACCCCCCTATGGGTCACATCCAAGTACATTGTCTGGTCTTCCAGACCCGAATGCACCAAAACCCGCGCCGTATCTCCCACCGACCGTGCCATGTGCTCCACCAGCAATACGGCGGGCAGTTTGACCGGGGTCTGCTTCCCGGCTACGATCAGATCCTTGACAGCCTCACAGGTTTTTCCGAACTCATCGAGGGTTTCATAACGAATGCGATAAGCACCAGGCTCGAGATCGGATAACTCGAAGGCAGCTTGACCATTTGCTGCATGTACGATTTTTCCACCGGCCACCTGGTCAGCGTCCTTCCACATGCTCATGATCGACTCATGGCTGTAACCTTCCTCCCAGCGGGGACGCAACAAGTCGCCTTCGGTTTGGTATGATTTGGATCTGGGTTTTGTGGATCTGGATGCAGGCATGGGTTGTTCCGCGGGCAACAAAGTCTTTTGAGGCTGCCGCAGACTCAAAAGACGCCACCGTCCCTCACCCTGACGGGCGACTCCGTTGAGATCGTTTCTTTGGACAGATATCTTCGTCGAATCGCCTGCACGCACAAATGCGTTTTCGATGTGGATCGTAGCCTCGATCGATGCAAACCCCAGACGAAAGCTGCGTTCGGTCGATCGGGTCTCGCCTCCTTCATCGGTAACGTCCGCTTGTATTCTGTATAAGTACGTTACACCCTCTTGGGCCCTACGTTCGTCCGCCTCGGGTGTAAATGCAACCTTGAAACCTCCTTGGTCATCAAGCCGGGCGGATCCGGCCGCAATCGTCTGGGTTCGGACATACTCGATCGTGCGCCCGTAGTACCATCCCCACCAGTGCGGATACACCGGCATGCGGGTGACATTCCAGCTGACCCGCCCGGAAGTAACCGGAAGTCCGAAATAATATTTCACCAAGCCGGCGAACACAGCCGGCCGGTTCAATCGCATGGGAACATTCGGATCCTGTAGCGTCACCTCAAATGTCGGGCGTTTGTACTCTTCCACCCGGATCCAGGACTGACCAACCGGCGAGCATTCTATCCGCCAAGCACCCAAAGCCCTGCCGGCCGGAATCATGAAGTTACCAAAAGCCGATCCATAGGCGTTGGTGGCAATCACCCGCTCTTCGACCGTCTCTCCATTCGAGTCTTTGAGGTACACCGTTACGCTTTTCGAAGGCGACACCTGGTACCTGGCCTGCCCGCCTCCTCCATTGTACGCTACGACCTTCCAATAAAGTTGCTGACCCGGGCGGTAGACGCTTCTGTCGGTAAACACCAAAGCCGCTTCCATTTGTCGTTCTTGCGGGTTTTTGCCGATACCCAGGTAACTTTCGCTCAGAGCCAAATCGTCACCCATATCGGTCAGCAAAAAATATGAGTGTCGACCACTCAGCTTGTCTTTCTTTTGAGAAAAAGTTACCAGGCCGGTCGAGTCGGTGGTTTTCGCAGCTACTCTCTGATGACCCGCATGCCAATCGAAACGATACAGCTCGACCGAAGCACCCGGAACGGGTGCGCCTTGCCCACCATCGACAATCCGTACCTCGACGCCTCCCTCTTTCATACTCTGTGTCATGACCACCAGATTGGTTACCTGAAAGCTCAATCCAAGAATACGATTGTGGTCATCACGAAAATCCCGCCGGGTGGAGGCCACCACCACATAAAATCCGTTTTTTCGGATAGGAGGGCTTACATACGTGCGGTGAAACTCGAAATCGGGGGTTTTTGGCAGATCTACCGTCCATGAGACTTGTGGTTTATGCGATCGTACGATTTTCTTTATTTCATTCCAACTCGGTATGAGGTTGTAATCCCGAGCGGAAGCAATCTGGTTGCGTATGTCCACCGGGTAGGCTCTAAAATAAAGTCGATTCAGGTTTTTATGCTGCAGTGCAAACGAACGCCGACCGGCTGCATCGCTCAACATAGATTCTAGAGAATAGTCAGGCGCTTCGATAGAACGAGCGATATATAAACATCGCTGCCCGCCGGGAGACTTGGGATAAGCCTTGTAGCCAGAAACAGCGATCTTTCTGGCCTGCACGAAAGCATCATCCTTTTCAGAATCCCGGATGAGCTCTGCAAGTTGGGCCTGCCCCATGGCCCACCAAGGGATGTCTTTAAATCCAGCCAGACGTTTTTTGAGGTTTATGATGATCTCATCCCGATCCTGCGTCTGATTGAAAACCGCATGCAACATCCTAAGCCTTTCCAAGGCGGCCTCGAGGACTGCGGTCCGATTGCCCTCCAAGGTGTGCCAAATCTCCAAATCGGAAAGAATCCAGCAGTATTTCAGAACGGGATGAATATGCGGATCCGACAGCATCTTTGCTTCGTCGAAATCTCGATCTTTACCAAACAGTCGACTCCAGGCTTGACCGGAAGCGCGTGCGAGACCTCTTCGAGGCACAATCCCGCCGAGCAACGCTTTGAGATCCAACCAATACAGCTCATTGGATTGCGCCGGAGTCCACAGAGTCGAATTGGCCAAAAGCTGCGCATACATATACGAAACCGTATCGCGAAGCGTGCTGCGCACCCCGTCCGGATAGGAGTTTATCACCAGATAATCCTTCCAAGCAGAAACAGGAATGCGTCCTAAAGACGCACGATCCTGCCACACGAGAAGAAATGCTTTTTGCGCCTCTGAGTAAATCTGATCGCGGGTCCAGGCTTTGAGATCTACTTCATCCTGGGAGACGATCCGTTGCCGCTGCTCGATCTCCCAAGAATAAATATTGAAGTACTCTACCAACGTCCAGGCATAAAAAAGATTGAGCACATTTCGGCTGGTGCGGTCCTCAGGCCAGGCTTTTTGCCGAAAAGAGCGCACCGCCGTCTCGTAGCCATGCAATCCGATACGAAGCTGGGCCTGCTTGACCAAGGCCTTGGTCCAATTTTGAATATCGCGCATTTGTCGGGATTTTTGTTCGATCTCGACCACTTTCTGGTACGCTGCCTCATGTTTTTGCTCCGATATGAGCCGACCGATTTCTTTCCATTGCTTTTCCATGCTCACGACTCCCGCCTTGTTGATCCTGGGTTTTTGGGCAGCCGCCCCCTCAATCCCCAAAAACCAAGAAACCACCAGAGACAACGTCATCACACCCAGATGCACCCAAAGGTTTCTCGAATCCTTTAATCGGTTCAACCTCACCTCAAACCTCCGCTCGAATCAATGGATTTGCATTTTCCAATCTACTGCAACACCCCATCAGGAATCAAATCCCTTTTCAGGGTGATGACATGAAAACCGCTTTTCTTCAAGCGATGCTCAATTTGTAGGCTGGCTCATCCGGAATGGAGCCGATACGAAATTCACATCGAAGCCGTGCGGGGCTCACTTTTTTTCGACGTGCCGGTGATAGACTTTATCGGTGATTTTCCAACCGTCTTTAAACTTGAGCAACGAAAGGTAATCCGTAAAAACCAGCTGGTTGTCTTTACGAAGCTCGATCTTCGCCGCCGCGGCCTGGCCGGTCACGTCGATCGAGACAAATCGGTAGGTCCATTTGTGCTTGGCGGGATCAAAATCCTCGGCTTTTTTCATTTCTTCGATGTTTTTGATCCACTCATCGATTGGATAGGTTGCAAGCTCTCCGTTTTTAACCCCGTGGATTTTAAAACCGGGATGGAATCCTTTTCGCATTGCATCGGTATCCAAGCGATTGAACGCTCCATTGAGATAGGCTTTTTCAATAAGTGCTTTGACCTGGGCTTCCGCGCCTCCTGCGACGGCTTCTGCAAACACGCCTGCAACGATAAAAACAAAAACCGACCCCGCCAAGATCATGATTCGATTTTTAGGCCACATACCAGCTCCTTTGGGTTGAATGGTGTCTCAAGGCAAAGCTTCTACGTGTCTTCACATTTTTTTTCCTGTTTTTCACCTGGCGCAACTCCGGCTCCCCGAACGCGCATGAAACGTTTCAAAACATCGAACCAAAAGGGCGCGCCCAGAGAAATGGCAAATATGCTCACCAACAAACCTATGATTTTTGAAAGCCACTCACTCCCCCTAGGCCATTGCCGCCACCCGATCTGAAATCCAACCGCAGTAAGATCATCCCGGGCCTGTGACAAAGTCGCTATGGCCTGGTCGGTTTTTTCCCGCGCTTTTGAAAGCTCGGTCGGGTTCGATCCGGTTTGAGTTGCCTCTTCTTCGTCGCTCTTGGCTTCTGCAAGCGTCTTTTCGGCCATCTTTACCATACCGGCGCGAAGCTCGGGATCCAACACCAACGAGTTTGCCAGCGACACCGTATCGAGGTTCGCAAAGCCCACCAATCCAATGGATACCAACAGGGCCACCAACTGCTGCCTACGCTTGAACCATCCGGAAGCCCGATCCATGACCGCATCAAAATGCTTTTCCACACAAGCTCGAAATTTGCTCAAGTCTCCTTCCGCGGTCCGCAAGAAGGATTCCAAAAGGTATTTGATCTGGTTCTTGCCTCCCTCTGTGCTCGTCTCGGGCATTTTTTTTACCGCTGCCTCGATCGACGTCTGATCCGCGCAGCGATCCAACAGCGCTTCCACCACGGCACCGACAATTTCTGTAGGTATGTAGGAAGGCTTTTGGGCGCTTTTACCCAACGAACGAACCAGGGGATGGGAAAAAAAAGCATCCATGAAGGCCGTATTTTCATCCAGATTTCCGTCGAAAAAACCTTTCAGGGCTTGCTCCAACCCCTTGCTGCGCACGCCCAACCAGGCGGCGATGGCCTCGACAACCGCAGTGCATGCAATACCGAAGACGAGGTATACGGTAACCAAACCGATGAGCACATCCAAAGTTTCCAAACCAAACATGCACCATTCCTCCCTGCCGAATATCGGTTTTTCTCAAAAATCTCTTCCAACTGTTATGGCAACTCAACCGATCCGTCTATGGGCAGGGTCTGAAGAGGAGGATGCCCACCCACCGAGAAAGTACCTCCGGAAACATCGATGCTTTCGGCCCATGACACTCCCGCCGGAAGTTCGATGGGATCTTCCAACCCCTGAATGAAGGCATCCACACCCTCGAGGCCGGGTAAGATCCGATTGATCGCAAACCAAGCCTTGGCACGTATTTCCGGATCGGCTACTCGTTGCCTTTGACCCCAGGTGAGGATGATGTCGTAGGCGGTTGGATTTTCCACTTCCGGAATCGGGGTAATCCCGACGTCCTCTTGTATCTCAAACCGCCATAACATCATCATCGCTCCGAAAGTCATGGCAAGATCTTCAACCGGATTCGAGTAGTTGTAATAATTGGTGGCGGTATCGTAACGAAATTCCTCAACCACCTCTTCAGGCCCGACCGCAACCAGATCGGAGGTGGCTTCATATCCAAAAAAGCTCACCTCGGCCAGTTTTTTTAAAAGCTCACTCTCCAACGGATACGCCGAATCAAAATCGCTGGACACAGGTTCATGGGTGGAGGCGGCCGCCCAGGGCGTCATGGAGCCTTCGTATCCGGACAGTTTCTCATACGGGTTGTAATCGTTCGCATGGGCAAGCTCATGGTACAACAGATACGCCAGTGATATCTGAATATCCTCGACGGTACGCTGCGCAGAGTCGAAGTTTGGAAACGCAACGGTACGACTGTAAACTTGGGCATTGTCTTTCACCAACCGCCAGACAATCAAAAACCGCAGCTTTGAGCCGAAATTGGTTCGAAAATCGGGCTTTCGGTTGGTTTGTTTTTTTTGTTCTTCGGTAAGCCACAGATGATCCGAGTCGATATAAATCGCACCCGTGCCGGCATAATAAAAAGACGGCCGGATGTCATTGGAAATCACGATGGCGGTAACAGCTCTGCATAGCAGGCGAAAGTCGATGTCATACTGCATGCTTTCAAGCACCTTCCGAAAATTTTCAGCCATCCAAGGCTTGGAGGCTATCACCCGGCTCATCACGTCATCGATGGTAGGCTCGGGAACCGACATTCCAAGAAAAGGCAACTTTGATAAAGTACAATGCTGTTCTCTCTCAACATTGTAGGTACAGTCGGCGAGCGCCTCGGCATAATCCGAATCCGGATTCAGAGGCGCTACTTTTTCTAACGGAAAATCCAATACATCATCAAATCCATACAATATGGTGCCTTTACGCGGACCTGTAGGACCAGAATCACCACAACCCACCTGACATACCAGCAACACCACCGAAATCAACCCTGGTTTTGAAACTCTCATCATTTTTACTCTCCTCGTCATTTTCCCAAATTCATAGTACACCCGAGCTGGTATCATGAGCTACTCGTCAACCAATCGAGCGCCTCCGGCGCTCGGTAAAACACCCGCAGATCAATTCCTCGATTGACGGCGATATCCTCGACGAAGCTACCGTCATCTTTGACATCATCTCGAACCATAACCGCCACCCTGACTCCCGCCGGCAGGATACGCCGGTGGGAGCTGGTAAATTCGAAATGCTGCAGGGTATCTAGATTGTTGCTCATATCGACAACGTCTACCAACAAACGGCGGCACGAGAAGTCCGCAAGCATTTGTATTGCATTCTCCCGGCTTGCATAAAGCTCTTCTAGAGTTACCCGGCCTGAATAACACAAATGAATATAGCTGCCATCTCGCTCGTATTTGATGCCATGACCCATGCATCGATTCCGCGCATAAAAACTTTTGAGTAAGGATAGACTCTATCGACTCGTGATGTAAAACAAAATCGCATACCCAATCGATTGAAAGCCAAGCATTTCTAAAACCCTTCGGCTCAAGTATGCTTTTGCTTCGCCAACCTCAAGCTGTTGAGCACCACCGACACACTCGAAAATGCCATCGCTAAAGCAGCCAAACCCGGATGAAGATCCCGAAGCACGGCCGGGGCCCAATCGGCAAGGTGCAACAGGCCCGCCGCGACAGGGATCAACATGATATTATAAAAAAAAGCCCAAAACAGGTTTTGCCTGATGGTTTTCATGGTTTGCTTGGATATCGATATCGCCCGCACGACTCCCCTCAAATCGGAGCCCGTCAAAGTAACATCCGAAGCTTCCATGGCCACATCGGCCCCCGAGCTAAGCGCAAACCCCACATCCGCAGAGGCCAATGCGGGCGCATCGTTGATGCCGTCACCCACCATCCCCACAACTTTTCCCCGGCTTTGCTCTCGTCGTACAGCTTTTTCTTTTTCCGCCGGCAAGAGCTTGGCGACGACTTCGTCCATGCCCACTCGGGCCGCGATGGCTCCGGCCACGTTTTGGTTGTCTCCGGTAAGCATGATCGGTTTGATCTTCATGTGCCGAAGATCTGCGATGGCTCTATCGATTCCTGGTCGTATTGGATCCAAAAACGCAAGCAACCCGGATACCTGCTCGTCGATCCGAACAATCGCAACCGTTTTGCCCGATTCTACGAGGGTTTTCGATGTATGTTCGATCTTTGTGCCCAAGCTACCCACAAACCATTCGGGTTTGCCCACCCACACGCGCCGGCCCTCAACGGAGGCCTTCAGTCCGAAACCGACTTCCTCTTCGACGTCCCTGGGCTCCATGAGCTCTAGACCTCTGGCTGCCGCTTGCGCCACCACAGCCAGCGCCATGGGATGATTGGAGGCCGACTCGGCGGAAGCGGCCAGACGCAACACCTGCTTCTCATCGCTCTGCCCCACAGCTATCACGTCCGACACCACCGGATCTCCACTCGTCAAAGTTCCGGTCTTGTCGAACATGATGGTGTCGATCTGATGAGCAAGCTCCAATGCCTCGCTGTTTTTATAAAGGATCCCCATAGTCGCAGCCCGACCCATCCCCACGACGACGGCGGTCGGGGTCGCCAGACCCATGGCACAGGGGCAGGCAATCACCAAAACCGCCACCATCCGGATCATGGCCGGTACGAACATCCCGGTATACACCCACCAAAAAACCAGGGTACCGGCCGCCAGGGCTAAAATAACCGGCACAAAAACCGCGGCTACTTTGTCGGCAACCCGCTGTATGGGTGCTTTGCTTCCTTGAGCCTGTCTGACCAACCTTATCATTTGAGACAGGGTCGTGTGTTTTCCCACCCTAAGGGCTTTGATCTTGAGCATTCCTTGGAGGTTTATGGTGGCGCCGAAAACCCGATCACCACTTTTTTTATCGGACGGAACCGACTCACCCGTAAGCAAGCTTTCGTTGACCGAAGATCTTCCATCCACAACCTCACCGTCGGTAGGGATCCGCTCTCCAGGTTTTACCAAAAGAACATCACCGGTCTTGATGCGATCTGCCTTAATCTGAGTCTGGTGACCATTTTCGTCAATGAGGTGGGCGGTATCCGGCATCGCCTGGATGAGTCCCTGCATGGCGGATGAGGTTTTTCGTTTGGCTCGAGTTTCCAGAAGCTTACCGAGCTTGACCAGAGTGATGATGATTGCGGACGTCTCGAAATAAACGTGATCTCCCAAGAAAGGAAACAGTAAACAGGCCACCGAGTAACCATAGGCGGCTGACGATCCCAGAGCCACCAACACATCCATGTTGGCGGATTTGCTCCTAATAGCCCGCCAAGCGCCCAGGTAGAAATCCAGACCGGTGATAAACTGTACCGGTGTCGCCAGACCGAAAAAAAACCAATCGACCCACGGATCATGAGCCCAGGCTCCCAACCAACCGATATCCCGAAGCATACTGAGTAAAAACAAAGGCAAGGATAGCGACAACCCGACAAAAAATGTATTTTGCTGCTTTTCTGTTTGGATTTTCCGAATTTTCTCTTGTTGGTCATCCCCCTCCAACACCAACTGAAACCCGGCCGCCTGCACGACTCGGGCCATGTCCTCGGGGCTGGAACGAACCGGATCAAACAAAACTTTTACACTTTCGGTCGCCAGGTTCACTTCGGCGCTCTGTATACCCGGCAATTTTTCAAAAAGGGCTTTTTCCACCGAGGCCGCACAGTTGGCACAATGCATGCCCACAACCGGCAACTCGACTTCCCTATTGGGTTTCTGTCCAGATGATTGGTTTGTCGAAGCGAAGACTTTCATCCCCCTATGCATTACAGGCCGGTGCGGTACCTCCCCAGAAAGTGTCGTCTTTGCGGTTGGCGTCGGAGAACGGGGATATGGCCAACAAGCGTTCTACAATCTTCGGCATGTGATCCACAACATAATCTATCTGTTCATTCGTGTTGTATCTGCTGAGACTGAATCGAATTGATCCATGCGCCAGGGTGAAGGGCACGCCCATGGCGCGCAACACATGAGAGGGTTCGAGCGAACCCGAGGTACAAGCCGAGCCGGAAGAAGCGGCAATGCCCAACTCATCCATGAGGATCAATATCGACTCCCCTTCGATGTACTCGAAACTCACGTTCAGGGTGTTGGGCAACCGGTTTTTCCCGTTGATGACCGCTCCCTTACAGTTTTGAATGATTCCATTTTCCAACCGGTCCCGCATCGCACGGACTCGAGAGTTTTCTTCATCGAAGTGCTCCAAAGCCAATTGCGCAGCCCGGCCGATGCCGACGATGCCGGGCACATTCTCCGTACCGGCTCGTTTGTTGCCTTCTTGGTGCCCTCCAATGATGAGCGGCGTGAGCTTGGTGCCTTTTCTGACATACAGGGCGCCAATCCCCTTGGGGGCGTGCAATTTATGCCCGGAGATGGTCAGCAAATCCACCGGCACCTTGCTCATGTCGATGGGCAGCTTTCCGGCTGCCTGGACCGCATCGGTATGAAACACCACACCTTTGGATTTGACCAGCTGCGCAATTTTCTCTATCGGAAAAATTACCCCGGTCTCGTTGTTGGCCCACATGATGCTCACAATGGCGGTATCCGAGGTAATCGACTTTTCGAGTAGATCCAAATCGAGATCTCCATCTCGGTTTACCGGCACTTCAGTAAGCTGGTAACCCTGTTTCTCGAGATGATGAAACATTCCGCGCACTGCGGGATGTTCGACCCTCGAAGTGATCAAATGGCGTTTCCGCCCTCCCAAGGCCTCCACCGTACCTCGAATCGCCAGGTTGTCGCTTTCGGATCCTCCCCCGGTGAAAATGATATCATTCGCGCCGGCACCCAACAAGGCAGCTACCTGTTCGCGGGCGGTATCCACATCCTTCCTTACTTGAGCGCCAAACCCATGGATACTGGAAGGATTGCCATACATACCGGACCAGAAAGGCCGCATTGCTTCGACCACTTCCGGTGCCGTCATGGTGGTAGCGTTGTTATCCAAATAAACGTTCATTCACCCTCCTCCTGGCTGCTTTCCTCGACCACGACCAAATCATCCGCGACGAATTCCCGCAATTTCGATTCCACAACATCCTTGATGGTAAAATCCGCCATACGGCATCTCGAGCAGGTGCCCCGCATCGACACAACCACCCGACTGCCGTCAACATCGACCAGTTCGATGTCTCCACCGTCTTTCTTCAACGAAGGGCGGATCTCACGCTCCAAGGTCTCTTGGATCAATTGGATTTTTTGTATGGTGGTAAGTTTCTTTTTCTTTTTCTTATCGGCGATTTTCACTGGAGGTTGCTCTTCTCCATTGCGTTCCTTGGCGATTCTGGCCAAAATCGTGCTGATTTCATCATGGCAATTGGTGCAGCCTCCGCCCGCTTTGGTGTAATTGGTCACTTCTTCGATCGTGCCCAGTTGGTTTTCCAAAATGGCTCTTTCAATTTCCTTTTCGGTCACACCGAAACAATTGCACACCACATTGCCTTCTATCTTGGGCTGCTCGCTGTTTCCTTTTCGATAATTTTCGATGGCGGCCAACAAGGCATCCCGTCCCATGACCGAGCAATGCATCTTTTGATCCGGAAGTCCACCGAGGTACTCCGCGATCTCCTGGTTGGTGACCTGGGAAGCCTCATCCAAGGTTTTTCCTTTGATGAGCTCCGTCAGGGCCGAAGACGAAGCAATGGCGCTGGCGCAGCCAAAAGTTTGAAATTTTACATCTTGAATTTTTCCGTTTTTATCCAGCTTGAACATGAGCTTGAGCGCATCACCACAAGCCAAAGAACCCACTTGACCCACTCCGTCGGGGTTATCGATTACTCCTACATTGCGAGGATTTTTGAAATGTTCCAATACTTTTCCAGTATAATTCCACATATCAGCCTTCCTTTTCGCTTGTCGTTATCCGGGGTAAGCCGTTTGCGCATCAATCAAAGCTTCTAGCGTCAAAGTAATGCCAATCCGGGGTCCTGTCAACCATGACTCCAACGTTTGAGGGTTTGTTCATCGTTGACATCTAAAGAAAAATCCCAATCCGCGGGCAACGCCGCGGCATAAGAACGAGATTCTTCAATGAGTCTCCAAATCGGTTTTTTTTCACCCCGAATGATTCCATCCACCCTCGACAGCAAAGATCCTCGGTAAAAAGCCGGCAAAGGTTGCCAAAGCACATCTCGAAAAGCCACCACATCCAGCCGGGGTGAGGTCATAGACAGCAAAAATTGCAACCAAGCCATTTTGATACCCAACCGATCCGTTGAAACACATAGGATCCAGTCATCGGAAGCATGGTGGCAAAGCGCTGCATGCAATCCGGACAAAGGTCCCGATCCCGGCACAATATCTGCAATGGTACAAAGCCCTAGATCCTGATACTTATCTCTGCGATCCGCAACCACGATTATTTTGGACGCCAAAGGTCTCAGTTGCTCGACTACATGGACAATCAAAGGAATACCTTTAAGCAAAGCTCGAGCTTTGTCCGATCCAAATCTCCGGCTTTTTCCACCCGCGAAAACATACACCGGAAGCTTGAGCTGCGAATCGACACTTTTGACTCGATCATCCATCTACACTGCCTAATACAACTGATTTTATAATTTAATCCTTGAAATCTGCCCTCAAATATCGAAAATCTTTTCGTACGCAGCATCTGCAAGCAGGATCCTGCACAACCGACAGCTTGCGAAAGAGCCGACTCCAAAGATCCACCGTAACGAGATCTTCCGAAGCTTCTGGTTCTCCAACCAGAATCTTTATCGCTTCGGAAGCTTGCAGCGCGGCCA
>JBFFBT010000121.1:0-16387 GCA_041560255.1 Myxococcota bacterium
CAAGGAACCGACGCGTCTTTCTTGCAAGCCGCCCGCCGCCACCACCGCCATGGCTACAATCACCATGGCTCCAACCAGGATCAATTTATTTTGTATGCGGTTTTTGAATATGAAAAAGCTCATCACCAACAATCCCAAAATCCCGCCCCTCGATTGGGTGTGCATAAATCCACTCAATAAAGCCAGCAAAGCCGCGACATACCCAATCCGCGCCCAACCACGATGTTCCAGGACCGACACCAACAAAAACGCCACTCCGGTCAACATAACAAAGGCCAAATCATTGGGATCTTCCAAAAGCCCCATCAACGTAACCCGGGTGCCTTCCACTAAGTTGATTCCCAACATGGCCGAGTACGTTGCATACAGACCCAGGAAGACACAGGCCGCACAAATCATGAGCTGGTACCGAACCGCTCTTTGGGGTGTATCCACCAAGTTGAGAATCAAAAAGTGGATCACAATGACTTTGACGAAGTTTTCGTTAAAAAATGCAATCGACTCACCCGGATTGCCCCCCAACAGGCTGGACAACAAAGCCGCCAGAGTCAACCAAAAAATATATTTATTATGATCGGACTGCACCCAGGTATGATCTCTAAGAAGCAACTTGGACAACAATGTGGTTCCCAACGCCAACAAAATAATCATTTTGGGAAGCTGCATGGCGGTAACCGCCGGGTAAAGATCGGCAATCCGGGTATACAACAATAATGTAAATACCACCAACAATACCAACGGAGCCCGTACGCCTATGCCTACCACCACTCCTCCGATCACCAAGGCGATCGGCATAACAGGATGT
The DNA here is from genome assembly GCA_041560255.1 of Myxococcota bacterium. Lineage (GTDB taxonomy): Bacteria > Myxococcota > B64-G9 > B64-G9 > B64-G9 > JBFFBT01. Next base: position 806 of record JBFFBT010000121.1, read on the forward strand.
ACAAAAGAAGCCGCAACCCCAAGCAACAGGCTCAAACCAATCAGCCAAACGTAGCGTGTTTTTCGTATCAGCTCGATCCACGCAAAACTCAAGATCGACCTCCAATGGCCTCGTCAGGATTGCGCATATTTCGATACCGAGAGATCAAGAGCAGCCATGAATAATACATCAAAGTCGTGATGCATGATCCAACCGTGGCCAATGCCGCACCCAACGCACCTAAAGGAGGGATCAATATCGCATTGAGTATGATGTTGGTACCGGCACCGACGCCCTGGGCTCTGGGTAAATGATGTTCCCTGCCCGCAGCCACCATATAACGATTCACAAACGCATTGATCGAATCCAGAGCAACCACGATCATCAGAACCTGCAACACCACCACCGCAGCTTCAAATTTTTCTCCATACAGTATATCAATAATGGGTTTGGCAACAAACACCGCGCCCGCAAAACAGCCACCGGCGATGATCACCGGCAGTATTACAAAGATTTTTACTTCCAGGGTTCGCTGATTGGCTTGAAGCGCCTTGGCCACCCTGGGAAACAGGGCGGATGCAACCGCCGCTACCCCCGTCAAGGCTCCATTGACGACCCGGTACGCCGCGCCGTAGATTCCAACAACCTCGGTCGATGCCATGCCCTCCAGGATCAACACGTCCGAGCGTGCTGAAATTGTTCCGAAAACCGTACCAAGACCAATCTTCCACCCCGAGCTCCACATGGCTTTCCTAACACTCGGATCGAAGTTCGGTTTGATCGCAAAACATTTTTTATGAACAATCCGAGCGCGAAAAACAGCCAAAATCCCCGCAGACAGGATGTAGACCAACATGACATGCACGAGATCACCATACTCCAAAGCAAAAACCGTTCCTGCGAGCTGAAGAGCACGTGCCACTACAATAGCCGGGACATCGAACCTTGACATATCATAGGCCACGACCGCCTGAGAAAAAACCGATCCCAACCCATTAATCAACATCACCAAGGTGGCCAACATGACGATAAATATTTGGAACCAGCTCAAAGCCAAAATGATGCATATGACCACCGCCAACAAAATACACAACCCGTCGCCTACGAATAAAATCCACAGAGCCGCCCCCAGCACTTTGGTAGGCTCGGAGTCTTTGGTCGTATACATCCGGATGGCGACATCATGGGTGCCAAAAAGCAAGGCAATTGCAAGAATCCCTGCAATGGTAAAAGCCAGGGTAAAATGCCCCATACCCTCGACACCGAGATATCGGGCCACCAACACAGAGGCCGCAATAGCTACAACAATCTCGATGATTGAGACGACCAAGGTATGAAAAGGACCCGCCAACCTGTGCACCGCCTGACCCAAACGCGGCATCAAACCCTCGAGAGCTTCTTTGCGTTGAGTTCGGTTACGAGTCGATGCATTCTCCATTATTTATGATCCCTAGCAAATCATACGCAAGGTTTCCAGAGCAATGTTTCAAAATTCGACAACTTCCTGTCCGCCAAAGTCGGTACCATCAAGAAGAAATGTTGAAGATCGACCGGCTTTTTATGTAAAATAGGGAAAATCGAGTCATTCATAGACAAAGTAATCCGAAAGACCTTGGTCATCCAGAAAGGAACCAATCCATGACCGAGCAACCTCATACCGAGTTCGCCATGGCAGCCGTCGATTTCGCCGGCTTGTTCAACCAGGTATTCGAACAAGAACATGTGTCCGGCTTTCGAGTCCAACTCACGAAACCCGATGGTCCTTCCACCGGGGGCGGAATCCAGGCGCTTCAACACATCACATTGATCCATCCGGGAGAAGAACAGACCATTGTAATCGGCGGGTGCAACAATGTTGAGAAACGGGCCGAGCTTCGGCATTACGATCTGGTAGAGCAGCAGTTTCACAAACGGTTTCATGGTGATTTTCCCATAGAACGAAACGAATTCAACCGTTTACAAGAAAAACTGGCTGATTTTTTCAAAAACCAACTCATACAGGTAAGCCTGGCCAAACAGCGCACTGCCGATCCAATACCCCCTACATCGAAAAGTTCAAAAGGGATGATTGTGGGCATCGTGATATCCCTGGTGGTCCTTGCAGTGGTTGTTTTGGTCATGTTCACACTCAAAGATTGAACTTGATCCGTACTTGTGCAAATACTGCCTGCATGAGCGACCTCAAAGCAGTTTTGTTCGATTACGGTGACACCTTGGTATCCACCCGTCTGGACTGGAAAAAAGTCCTTCCCAAAAGCCTTACGGGATTATACCGCCGCATGAAATCACACGTCGACTCACTGGATGCCGACCGGCTGGGTTCCGATTTCTTGTCATTTCGAGAGGCGGGCAAACAACGTGCGTCTGTAGACAACTTCGAGACCCCGGCGACCGAGTCTCTTTCCAAAGCTTTGGCACAACAGGGTATCTACATAAAAGACAAATCCATACTCCAAGCCGGAGTCGACAGCTTTTTCGAGGCAGAAGAACAGGCATACACAGTGATTGCCGGTATTCCGGAAACCTTGAATACATTAAAAGTCGCGGGGTTCAAGCTCGCAATAATCTCCAACGCCACATGTGGACATTTGGTTCGCCGCGCTCTTTCGACCAGGCACCTGCTGTCTTATTTCGATCAAGTCGTAATCTCGGCCGAGGTGGGTCGGTGCAAACCCGATCCTGTAATTTTTCATACCGCCTTGAATGCAATGGGTCTGATACCGAGAGAATGCGTCATGGTAGGAGACCTGCTCCATACTGATGTACAAGGCGCCAAGAACACCGGTATATTATCGATTTTAGTAAATTTTTTCAACGATCAGCTCGAAATACCCCCAACCGGTCCTCAACCCGATGCCATGGTCAAAAGACCCGCTGACTTGGTACAAGTCATACAAGGTTTTTCAAGCTCACTTTGTCTATAGGCTTTGAATATTCTGTATGAATCGTTCGATACCCAAAATTCCGCCATCGGTCGAGTAAAGATCGTTGGTCAACAAACCAGACAATTCATCCACCAAGCGAGATTCGTCATGCAAACGGTCCGCATTGACAAGTTCTGCGTACGCAACGGCTGGTCGAGCAAATGGATTGGTGCGCAAACGCCGAATCGAGTCTGCAACCCGAGGCTTGAGCTTTTTGATCAATTCTCCACGAGTACTCCTGAGCAATTTGAGTAGTTTTGCGCTTGTCTCATGATCGAGCGCACCATCCGACAAACAATGGCTTATCAATCCATCCCACTTCTTGTTTCCCAAGCCGCTCAGGCTCGCATTCGCCAACATCCGGCCTACAATTTTTGCACCCAACTCCATTCTGGCATTTCCACTTTCCTGCATGCAGGCCAATGCCAAGTTTTCGAGGATTTGGTCACATCTTCCAAACAGATCCAGATCGGTTCTAAACATCTCCATGCGCTCGGCAGGCTCCAGTCCCTCCAATCCATTATCATTGAAAAGTTTCTCAACCATGCCTTTGCGTTGCGCCATGACTTCGTCAACCCGCTTGAGCATTTGACGCACGGTCATATGCTCTTTTGGTTTCTCGGCTTCGCAATGCCTGGCTTTATTCATTAAATCGCGATAAATATTCAACACGTGACACAAGCTCTCCACCGATCCTTTTGCGCAATCCGCAAACCCAGCAACCTTGACAATCGTATTGGACAAGTAGTAGCTGTCCGGTAGATCTCCAAGCCACGATATCTCCCGCACCGTATCACCAGACACCGGAGCATGCTCGCCCAAACGCTGAATCAACTGCCTTATTTGGGTAGTCCGTTGCTTTTCATCCTCCACCGACAAAGCCGCCATACTTTCAGGGCTTGCCAAATTGTCCAAATATCGAGGATTCCCTGTGGACCAAAACCATAATACGCTTTCAACCCAAGCCAAGCTTTCACTGCTGCCCCCGGACAATACTTTTTCTTTCAGATCAATCAAATAGGATGTGCGCGCGCAATCAGGATCCAAGGCCATCAGATGCGAATATGTGCTGGCGTTACCGAGATGGTGCGGAGACAAGGGTGTGATACGTACGATGGTTCGAACCAAGTGCTGATCACTGTGTTGCCAAAAGCGCCCCAACATATCCCCCAATGCCTGCACCAATGTCATCCGGTTCCGACACCCCGAGCCTTCTTCTTGCAGGACCAATTCTTCGACCGAAAAGCCCACAATCATAGGCAATAAAAATGGCTGGGCGATACTGCGGTGTTTGACAACCAACTGCAATCTCCAAATCACATCCTCTCTCGAAAAGGGATGACCTTGAAGTGGTCCGGTACGGTTGTTTGAACCAATTTCCAAGCGTTTCTTCTCAAAAGGTGGATCTGTCTGATCCAAATACGACTCGAACAAGTCGGAGACCACGATCCGCAATCGCTGGGATGTGATATCGATATCCCCCTTGGCCGTCTCCTGTTTCAATCGCTTGATGATTTCCGAGCCGACTGTATCTAGAGCAAATTCCAGACCAGTTTTGTGCGCGGTTCTCGCTAAAGCAACCACCGTGCCCCTCAAATTGGCGGCTATCCTGGAAAGAAACCGTCGATCTTGAATGCCCGTCATCCACTGTGCCACAGAGCTGCAAAACTCTTGCAAACTGGATAATGCAAGCCCACCCGAATTTCCGATGGCGGCCAATACCGCAAACCACGCTTCCCAAGCTTCTTCACGCTCCTGCCGATTGGTATAGGCAGCCAGCTCCAGAAATGCATCGACCGGTGAAATCGAATCCTTTTCGAGCCGCTCTTCAAGCCCCGCGAGCCAGGCTAGATCATGCTCGATATACTCGATACGAACTTTCTCCAACAAAGCAACCGTCAACTGACCCGATATCTCACCACTATCCCATCTGCCATCATAAAAAGGCTCCCCTTCGACCCGATGCCGGATTAACTGGATAAGCAATCCATCCAATGTACGCACCGCCTGCTCCCAGTTACCCGGATAGATGCCTTCACTCACCACGAGCAGAAATTGTTTACCCAAAGCGAGTAATGGCGGAACCAATTGATTTTCATCCAGTGAAATCAACGGTTTCATCCACTTCGAATCATCCAGCAATCCCCGCAGCAAGCGATCGACAACCAGCGGTATCGATTGAGGTATACGTTCCGGGCCTTCCCGGGACACCTCCACGCACACACCACGCAATAACTCAACCAAAATATGTACAGATCGGGATCGCATGGCCGATCCAGGAGATTGATGCAAACCATGTAGACAGGCTTCACCCAACTGAACGATCGCGGCGGGTGCTTGCAACAGCACGGCCGGATAGTGGATCGAAAATGAAGCAATCGAACGCAACAATGGTTCCCAACAAGGCGGATTATATCCTAACTCGCGATCCAGCGCACCGGCTTCAAACAAAACCGCCTGGGTTGGAAAATGTCCACTCAATGCAGATTCTATGGTTCCTGGAATATTGTTTGGCAAATCCATCGCGTCGTTCTATCCTCACTGTTTCCCCAACCATCTAGATCCTATTCATGCAATAACGTATTGAGATTGAGCTCAAATGCCAAAACAGGCATGAGAATATCCCATTTCTCGAGAACTATCGGGTGAATTTCCCCCAAAACGCCCAGGCATGTGCCGTGCAGCATGAGTTTGGCGACCCTTCCGGGTAAAAAGCTGGGATGGCTGGTTTCCGCAAGTTGGATGTCCAGCCCCATCTGTTGCAGAAGAAATTCGACATCTGCATGGATCTCTGAAAGCGTCGCTCGATTGTGCGCTACCAAACCACTCAAATGGACTTGGGTGTAGGAGCCGTGTGGCGCGTTGAGATCAAACACCGCAGCCTCCCCTACTTCGAAGATTCTATGGGGATACAGGGCAGAGGCGGAGTGAGATTCGATCTCCAAGAGAGAAGGAATGATGCTGTCTCGCAATGCAGCATAGCTCTCATTCATCACATTGGCCACTTCGACCATCGGCTCGTCGCCAAGGTTCATCTTGTCCCGCAACATGTTTTTGGATACCAAGATATTGGATATCATTTCTTCATAGCCCATACCCAACATACAATCCCGAATTGTATTTTCCAGCAGGCTTAATTGATCCTGCTTGCCGAGGGTAAACTCTTTGGGCATACAGGGTTGAAATGTTTGGTAACCTCTCGCGATGGCAAAGTCCTCTACCACATCAACCGGGTGAAGATAATCATTGCGGGTGGGAGGAGGGGTTACCACAATGGTTTCTTTCTCGACGCTCACGTCACATCCGTATTGCTCCAAAACGCTATCTACCTCACCTGCCTTGACTTCAATCCCTAATAACCGTACAAATTCACCAATCGAAATCGAAAGTGCATTATCCAGTTTACCCGGCAGGACGACTTCACGCCCGAGCGGTGTATCATATGGAAATACAGTCTTGATCCGTTCGATCCTGCCGCCTCGGTCGGCCAGGTCACAGGCCAGGATATTGAGAGCCAAGACCAACTGGTTGATATTGTTGCCTGTTCCCTCAACAAACAGATCGCTATCGCCGGGCTGAACCTCACCAAGCGTTCGGGAATTGATAATAGGCGGCATGGATAAAATCATATTGCTATCATCTCGAAGCAAGGGCACTTTCGAAAACCCTTGAAAAATCTCTCGGTACATGACGCCCTTGGGATGTTTTTCCAATATATCCGAACCCCGCATGGGATGATCGAATCCCAGTGGGATATATTCGAAATCATTTGGTTTAGCCGCTATATAGCGTACCGGCAATTTCACTTTCTTTGCAGCGTAGATTCCAATGGCAACATCTTTACGCTTGCGTCCAAACACTTCTGCAAGTTTTTCTTGGGTTTGGATCATTTGCACGAGGGCCGCCTCATTAATATCCAAGCCTCTGACGATGAAAGCCGCCACAAATGGTCTGATTGATTTGAGCTCGGTATCCATAACCCGGATCTCATGCTTTGCAGCCCCCGAAAAAAATGGGTAATCGCGCCTTTTTCCCTGAGCCGCGCGAAGCTGCCTGGCAATACCTTCGGCCGACCACAAATCCGGCCGGTTGGTATCGTTCAACTCAACCCGCCATTGTCCATCTGGATCGGTTCCTTTGAATTCACCTTTGACCAGATCGAGATAGGCAGGCAGAGTCTTCTCGCTGACCGCCGATCCCAGGAGATCTTGAAAATCTTTTGGATCTATGAATATGGTTTGCATGGCTTCTAGTCCTTCATGAGAAAATGGGTGCTGCGGACTTTATTGAGATCCGAGGAAAACAGGTCACGAATATCATCAATCTCGAGGGCCATCATGGCCATTCTATCCAATCCCAAACCCCAGGCAATTACCGGTACATCGACACCCTGCGGTATGGTCACTTCGGGCCGGAATATACCTGCTCCCCCCAACTCCATCCAACCTACTTCCGGATGCCGGATATGTACCTCGACCGAAGGCTCGGTAAAGGGAAAGTATGCCGGAGCAAATTTTACTTCTTCAGCCTTGGCGACCTCGACCGCAAACAACTCGAGCAGTCCCAGCAAAGTTACAAAATCGATACTCTTTCCCAAAACGATGCCTTCACATTGAAAAAAATCCGGGGCATGGGTCGAATCCACTTGATCGGGTCTGAAGCATCTTGCGATAGCAAAATATTTTCCCGGTACCGAGGCCTGGCTCAACCAGCGAGCCGATAGGACGGTCCCTTGGGTACGAAGAAGCAACCGGCGGCTGGTGTTCATATCGAATGTATACTGCCAACCGCGACTGTTCGTACCACCCCCATCGGTATGCGCCTGAGCCACCTGGGAAGCAAAGGGTTCTTCAAGTGCTTTGACACTGGTGGGATGCTTGATGTAGTAAGCATCGTGAATATCCCGAGCAGAATGAAACTGCGGCATAAACAACGCGTCATTGTTCCAAAAAGCCGATTCGACCAGCTCTCCGCGCATCTCGGAGAAGCCCAATCCCGTAAGCTTGCGCCGAACGGTATCGAAAAAAGCCCGATAGGGATGACGCCGACCGGCCAGCCTGCGGGGTGGTGAGATATTGAGGTTGTAACGTCTGAAGTTGCGCTTTTTCCAACTTCCGTCTGAAAGCATGCTGGGTGTGAGCAGGTTGATCTCATCGCCCGACCGACCCGTAAGCTTGGCTATCTTTCTTACCTCTTTTCCCAATGCCGTAAACCGAAGTGTGCGTACCTGCAAACTGTGCAATCGAAAAACGCCCTTAGATTTTCCGCGTTTACGACTCACCTTTTCAATCTGCTCGACTTCCCAGTCCGTCAATTGATTCAGTGGTAGTTTGCCGGTCATCCCTACTTTTTTAATGAGAGCCGCAACTTTTTCAATCGGGCTGATGTCGGCATCTGCATTCAGAGCCAACATACCAGGTTGAGGTGAGACCAAAATGCCCGCTTTGGAGAGACTCCCCAATGCCGAGCTGGCCTCTTTGGGATCGAGTCCCTCTAAAGCTGCAAGCTCACGCGCTGCGACCGTTTTTTGTTCCCTTACACACTCAATCATCCGCTGCTCGGGAGTCGCTGTCCGGTAGGCTTCCCCCAACTCGGTGAGCTCTACCCATTTGTCTTCACTCGTCGCGATAACTTCAATGCATTCTTTGGCCAATTGCCATTCGATCACCGTTCTCAGCTGAGAGGAACTGATATCGCCGATATTTTCCAAATCCCCATCCTTGAAACGGGTCTGCTCCCCTACGGCATCGAAAAACTTCAGCTCCAAAGGATGTAATGTCTCCGCCAGCTCTTTTGCTTTCATGGGATATACTCTCCCCTCGATAATTCAATCTGCTTCCTCTATTGTTTCGAACCGAGTAAAATTCAGCCCGGCCCTCTTGACAGCTCCATCCACTCTTTTACCAAAATCCGGATATATATTGAACTCTTCAATGTTAAAGATCCGACCCACACGAGCATATTACACGCTCATCTCATCCATGCCGACGGCTCGTGACGCAGAAGAGTTAACACAAACAACAATCCAGAGTCAATCCCTCCGGTATATTCGAACGGTTGAGTCAGCATCTTTCTGAAAACAGAACAGGGGGGTTCCAATCCATTGTCACGTGACTTGATCCAACAACTCGGCCACATCAAGTATTTGCAGTTCTTCTTTGCCCATGGCCATATTGGAAGCATCCAGCATGATGGTGCAATACGGACAGGCCGTCGCCAACACTTCGGCCTGTTTCGCCAAAGCGTCATTGATGCGCAAGTCTCCAAAACGAGCCCCGGGAGGGGTCTCCATCCATATGCGGCCACCACCTCCCCCGCAGCAAATGCTCTCGGTACCGGCGCGATCCATTTCGATCCGGGTCGAACCGAGCGCATCGATCACATCCCGAGGAGCATCATACACTTCATTGTGGCGTCCCAAATAGCATGGATCGTGAAAAATGACTTTCTTGCCGAGAGCATGTTTTGGTTCAATCTTTTTCTCAGCGATCAATTGCTTCAAGAGCTCGGTGTAGTGCCACACCTCAAATCGGCCGCCCAACTCTGGATATTCTTTTCGAAAGGTAAACAGGCAATGCGGTGAGGTCGTAATGATCTTTTTTACGCCATTTTGGGTAAACAGCTTGATATTGGATTCGGCCAGTGACGCAAATGTATCCTCAGAGCCGATTTTTCGCACCGATTCACCGCAACAACTTTCTTCCTGACCGATGATGCCGAAGCTGACTCCGGCCTTTTTCAAAACCGATACAATTGCCTTGGCGATTTTTTTACTCCGGGCATCATAACAAGAAGTACAGCAAACAAATAAAAGGTATTGCGTACCTTCTCCAAACTTGGGCACTTGAAGATCCTCAGCCCAGTCCAATCTTTCGCTTCTCTCTCCTTGCCAGGGATTGCCCTGACTCTTCAGGCTGCCGATCACCGGACGGTATGCCTGTGGAATGGATCCACTTTCGGCGATCATCGCGCGTAAAACCCGCATGTTGTCGATGGCGTTGACGTCCCGCGGGCAACGGTTGACACAAACCCCACAGGTCGAGCAAGCAAAAAGAACTTCTTCGGTCTCATATCCCTCCACACCCAATTGGGCCATATGCTGAACCTTTCGGGTGTTGAAATCACGAGATATGTCTCCGTCTACCTGCCGCCAGGGACACGAAGAGACACAAAGTCCACACTGCATGCACTGGTATAACGTATCACCACCGGTCTGTACAACGGCGTCTCCCAGCTCGGGTATGGGCGTTTTGGGTTCGCTCATCCGAAAATCCTCCTTCAGAATGCTCTCAGCCGATTTTTCGATCGAGAGCCTTTTCAATCCTTGTAGGGGTTGGGACCCAACTCTTCCAGCTTCTCCAGGAAATCATCGAATATCTGTGGAATTTTATCGTAATCCGTAATGGCAACTTCAACCTGTCGAAGCCTTTCGGACTCCAGCATCAACCTATCGAGGGTGTCTTGTACATTGCTCATACGCGTATTGGCCAACTCGCTACCCTTGATGAAATGACACTGGTAATCATCGCCGTACTTACACCCCATGAGCATGATTCCATCGACTCCCCGGGAAAGAGCATCAGCCACCCAGATAATATTGAACGATCCGAGACACCTTACCGGAATGACGCGGACAAAAGGATTGATCCTAAGGCTGTTATGTGCTGCCATATCGATCGCGGCGATCGCGTCGTTTTCGCAGGCCAAAGCGATAACTCTTGGTTTTTCCTCAAATTCATCCGGGACAAAGATCGACTTGATGGCTTCGGAGATCGAGTTGATGCTGTAGTTGTCAAACGATACGATCCGCTCCGGACAGGCGCCCATGCACACGCCGCAGCGTCTACATCGGGTTGGGTTTGGCTTGGGGGTGCCTTTGATGTCTTCATCAAGCGCGCCGAAGGGACATTCCTCGGTACAGCGCTTACATTGCGTGCAGCGCTGCAATGCAAAATTCGGAAAGCTCAGATCACCCACCCGTGGATGAGTTGCTTTACCTTGAGATATCAACTCGATGGATTGAACGGCCTTCAAAGCCGCTCCCGCGCCGTCATCCATTCCGGATGCCAGATCCATGGGCATGCGCACTGCGCCGGCCGCGTAGATACCGGTTCGTTGGGTTTCGTAAGGAAAACAAATGAAATGCGAGTTGGGAAAGCCGTATTCTCGTTCGGGCAACTCGGGTCCTTGCCGGTATGTCAGATTGAGGACGTCCGTGTCCAAGGTGGTCGGTACCATCCCGGTTGCCAGCACCACCAGATCGACCTCCACAGCCACCGGCTCACCGAGAAGCACATCCGTGGCCTGCACCGCCATACCGCCTTCGGCGCCCTTCTGCACCGATTCCACTTCTCCCTTGATGAACAAGGCACCCGTCTTTTGAACTTTTTTGTACACTTCTTCATAGTGACCCGGCGTACGGATATCCTTGTAGATCACATAACAAGCCGTTTGCGGGTTGGCTTCTTTTAAATATGTAATTTGCTTCAGGGATGCTCCGCAGCATACATTCGAGCAATAAGGCAAGTGGTTGTCGTCACGCGAACCCGCGCATTGAACAAACAAAACCGACTCCAACGCTTTTCCGTCCGAGGGTCTTTGCAACTTGCCTTCTTTAGCCATACGCTCAAACTCTACATTGGTCACTACGTCGGGCGTGGTGCCATATCCCAAATGGCCGAGCTTGGCGGCATCATAAGGTTTCCATCCAGCCGCCACCACCACGGTATCCACCTTGAGATTGATCTTATCCGAACCCTGGTTGATGGTTACATCAAAGTCGGCTGGAGCTCCGGAAATCCGCCCTACTTCGGCCCCAGTATAAACGGTGATCTTCTTTTCGCCTGCAACCCGGGAGATGAGCCCATCCAAATCCGTCTCTGCATATGCGCGAAGATCCATGTCTTTGGGGTAGATCTTATGTAAATGGTTGGCGAAGCCTCCCAAAACATCTTCTTTTTCCACCAATACGACCTCGCGATCGAAGCCGGAGGCATACAGTGCAGCGCTCAGGCCGGCCATGCCTCCTCCAATAACCAAGACTCGATTGTTGGGTTGAACCGGCTCGCCTTTCGGTCTCGATGCAAATTTTGATCTCCCCATGGCCATGCGTACCAAGTCCTCGGCCAACATTTGGGTGTCCTCATGACCGGGCTCATGGGTCCAGGCAACGCCTTCGCGCAGATTGGCTCGATCGACGTACACATTTTCGAAATCAAATTCGTTCGATTTATCCCGGCCGCTGCAGGCAGCGACGACCACACCATCCAATCCATGGGATTCGATCTCTTTTCTCATAAGCTCGAGGCCTTCTTTTTGACACAGGGCCTCATGACACATTGCAGTGGCGGCCTTTTTCTCTCCTTGGGCGATTGCCACCAATGTATCAACATCGACCGCGTCTGCGATCCCACATCCCGAGCAAACGAAACATCCGATTTTCTCAGCCATCTTGGCACCTCCTTACCCGTTGCGAACGGCCTTGATCGATGCGCCGGTTGCATCCTGAACCGATGCGGCCACATCCACCGGGCGCTTTACACAACCAGCAGGAATTATGGCCGCCGTAAAAGGATCGGAGACCAAAAAACCAAATTCATCGTAGCTCACTCCATCATAAGGAACCTTCTGTTCCCGAGTGGCAGGCACCATACCGGTGGCGAGCACGACCAAGTCCACGGGAACCCGAACCGTCTTTTCGCTCTCCATATCCTCGGAGACAACCACCAAATCCGACGAAGCGGGATCAAGCTCGACCAACCCCGGTTTTCCTTTGATGAAATGTACTTTTTTATCCTCTTGGATCGTACGGTAGAACGACTCGTACTTGTTGGCTCGAATATCGATATAAAACACATATACTTCAGAATCCTCAACTGCGTTGCGGATATACGTAGTCTGCTTCAACGACGCCATGCAGCATACCGAAGAACAATATGCGAGATGATTCTCGTCACGCGATCCGGCACATTGGATAAACGCCAACCTTTTGACGGCACGATCATCCGAAGGTCTGACCAACTTACCGCCGGTAGGTCCGTTTACAGCCGCCAAGCGTTCAAACTCGACGTTCGTCACCACATCAGCATATCGACTGTATCCGAGGTATCCAATCCGTGATGCATCGTAGGGCACCCAACCGGTGGACCATATGATAGAACCCACTTTCAAGACCATGGTTTTCGGCTCTTGATGCAAATCGACGCCGGCGGTGTTTTCGAGCTGTTTTCGAATTTCGGGATTTCCCAGGGCAGATTCCGAAACCACAGGTAAATATGGATAAGCTTGTTCATGAGGAATGCCGACCACCCGCCGTTTACCCAGGCCGTAATCGAATTCACTTTCAACCGTGGCCTCGAGACCTTCGAAAGGTTTCTTGGGGTCACACAGTCCGGCTTGAATATAGCGCGGCTTGACACTGACGGTTACCGAAAAATCTCCTGATTTTCCTTCTATTTTCTCCACGGTAGCAGAAGTCAACACACTGATTCGGGGATTTTCCTTGATTCGTCGGTAGTTGATCTCCAACCCGCAATAGGGAGGACAAAGCTTCGGAAAATATTGTTTCATGCCGGCTACCCGCCCACCCAAGGAAGGTGTCTTTTCAACCAAAAAGACCTCCCGTCCAAGCTCGGCGGTCTCAATGGCCGCAGTCACCCCTGCCATCCCACCACCCACGACCAGCACACTGGTATGTTTTGAGCTCATAACCTCGAAAACCTCCTTGGATAAATTACTCAAATTGAACCTTAATTAAGGCATTAAGATCGCCTGCCTTGGTAACTAGTCTGGGTTTTCGACAAATGTCAATGGTTTTCAATCCACTTCCACAATTGTCCCACCCGATAAATGATAATAAACAACTATTTCGCGGATTGAGTGTAGCATTATTATTTATTTTATTAATATTTTCTAACATTATTCATACTCAACCCCAACATTGCATATAACGATGTATTGAGAGCGCACGAAATGAGCTGACTACAACAAAATGTGTGCATATATTTGATTGAGCCGGGATTTAATTTTTTGTGGCTTTGGGAAACAATGTCATTCTGGCATGCTTTAAGCCGGAATCTATAATTTTAACAATGGATCCTGGATAGAATCTATCCAGAATGACGGCATTTTATGCAACTGGCGAGTCAACTTCATTTGCACCAATATTTTAACACAGATATTTAAATGCAATCATCTCATTGTGGTTCGAACCCATCCTGCAAGGTTTCTCGAACAACATTCTCCCAAAGCCGCGCATCGTTCCGATTCAATCCGGGAAGAAACCGAGATTTCATTTCAACGCAACGAAAAAGTAGTGATATACCAAATAACCCAGCATCAAAGAGATCAAGATACTCGCGCTCCAAAGTGCAAACCAACTACATGCTCTATCGACATGTCGACCGAATTGGTGGATGAATTGTACAGACACCAACTACAGACAACGTATTGCATCTTTGTTTACGCCAATACGCTCACTGCAAAGCATTCATCGAAGACGTTTACTCATATCGGTTGTGTTGCATACCAACCATAAAGATATGCGAGAGAGGATTGCATTTCTTGAACCAATATTATATGGTTGCGAAATGATTTTGTATAAGCATTTTGTTGATATGATGCACGCGATTTGGGCTTTCATCGTATTGACATTTGAATCTTGCGGGATGTAGCATTGACATTTTCTTTTACAAACTTTGGAAAAATATTTTTTATTTTTTCAGTATTCTCGTCAGCATTTTTTCCCGATTCGATCCGTGCCATCAGCGACGATGTATATAGATATGAGTGGATATCAACTTCAAAAGGACTGCATCAACGCACAATTAATTGTATTCATAGAGATGTACAAGGGTTTGTATGGGTCGGAACGCAGGAAGGTCTATATAAATATAATTCGTATGAATTCATCACATATCTTCGCAAGTCCGGTAAAAGCAGCATAAGTGAGAACAACATAAGGTATATTTTTGGTGATACCAAAAATAATTTATGGATCGGCACGATCGGAGGTTTGGATAAATTCGATCTGCGTACAGAGTTGTTTACCCACTATCACGCCAAACCCACCGATTCCGACACCCAAAAAAAAATCAATCAAGTAGAAGTGATTTACGAGGACAAACGAGGCACCCTTTGGATCGGAACGATCAGTGGTTTATATTATCTGGATAGCCGGCAATCCAGCTATGTTCTCTTTCCTGCCTGTCGACAGAATCTTTACGGTCTATGTGGCCGTCAAATCAACGCAATCATCGAAGACAATCAGGGTTTACTGTGGATCGGATCAGAAGTCGGCCTGTATTCCCTTGATCCCAAAACGTTAGAAATCGTCAATGATTTTCAAAAAAATTCCAATCACTACGGGATTGTAGACAATCATATCAATGTGATCCATGAAGACAACCAGAGCATACTGTGGGTCGGCACGACAAAAGGCCTATGTAAGCTCCACCGAGGAAGCACAACCTTCACGTGCCATGCCAACAATGTCTCCCAAAGTAGCAATGTAATTCTGTCTATTCAGGAAGACAATCATGGCGTTTTATGGATCGGTACAGAAAATGGTCTTTA
Organism: Myxococcota bacterium; assembly: GCA_041560255.1. Taxonomy (GTDB): domain Bacteria; phylum Myxococcota; class B64-G9; order B64-G9; family B64-G9; genus JBFFBT01. The sequence goes on from JBFFBT010000121.1 coordinate 16,282, forward strand.
CCAATACGATCGAATCAAGAATGTTTTCATCTATCCCGAAACCATAACCCACGAAACCCACGCTCCCAAACCCAGCGTTCAAGCAATTAAAAATATGTTTTTGGAC
>JBFFBT010000122.1:0-16354 GCA_041560255.1 Myxococcota bacterium
CGCATCGACGCTCTACGGGGCAAACGCCATGAGCGGGGTTATCAACATTATCACAAAAAAGCCCCAACAAGAGACACAGGTACGCGGCTCGCTGGGTTTTGGAAACCACTCTTACCAAAACCATAACGTTTCCGTCTTTTCTTCGGGTGTCAACGTCGGCCTTCACTATCAACACATGGGTGAGCAAATCGAAATCTCGAGAAGCTTTTCAAAGCTGTATCGCTATGATCAAAATGAGATCGACAAGTTTGCTTGGATGCTCAATACCAGACTGACTGAAGATCTCGTGTTGGATTATCTGGGATCGTACCACGAGACCGGGTTTGAAAAGCATCATGATGATGCCGGCCAAGAGTCTCAATACACCGATCAATCCCAACAAAAAAATTTCGCGGCGCTTAGGTACGAAACCAGCCGGCTCATGCTCGAGTTGTTTGGTACCCATGAGGTCATGCGGCGTAAAGAAATGACTGCGCTCGATCAAGTCGACGAGACCCAAAACAGCAATTCCAATCTGGGCTTTCGAGGTGACTACCGGCTGGAGATTTCGGGTTGGCGGATCGACATGGGGACCGATTGGATCTACCGCGAAGCAGATTATCCTGGCACCTATGAGCAGCGTCACCGAAATGATCTGGCCGTGTTCGTGCAACTCAAACGGATATTCCAGAGGCGCTTGATAGCTTTATTGGGGATGCGGCAGCAGTTTGTGATTGGAAATGCGGGTGCCGCGAGCTACCAGCGATTTTTACCCAGCGTCGGTCTCAGCTATATCCTGAGCAATGCATCGAGTCTGTATGCCAATGTGGGTAAAGCTTTTCGCGCTCCCACTTTCAACCATCTCTATTATGACAGCTCGTTTTTGGTGGGCAATCCCGATCTCCGACCCGAACAAGGCTGGACCTTTGAGGTTGGGTTGAAATTGGATCACGAGAGAGTCCGCTTGCGCTTATGTGGGTTTTCGATGATGTACGACCGAAAGATTGAGATAGATCGCTCCAAGGGATATCCGCTTACCTATATCAACGCGGGCCACTATGAGAGCCATGGTATTGAATGGGAGTTGGGTTGGTTTCCCTTTGTGGGGTGGTCCGGCTCGAATTGGATGCGCAACCTGGCGCTTACCACATCGGGCTATTGGGCCGATCCGGCGGCCGAGGATGCGCAGCGGGAAAGATACCAAACCGGTCCCAAGCTGCAATCCAGCCTGGGTTTCGGCTACAACTCCGGCGGGTTTGTCGTGGACCTCAATGCGCAGGTTTTGGCCGCCCGTGAACGCAACTTGGATGGATATGTCGTGGTCAATGTGTACGCAAAGCTTCACCTTTGGAATGGTGAGCTGTTTTTCTCTGCAGACAACATCTTTGATGAAGAGGTGTTCGTATCCGGAGATATGAGCGCAGATGCTTTAAACCGCTATGCGTATTTCGAGGTTGGAAGGTTGTTGAAGGTCGGATATGAAGTGCATTTCTAAATACTCGGCAGCGGTTTTGTTCGGAATGATTGTGTGGATGGTTGGCGGGTTGGGTATCTTTTCGATACAAACATTGCAGGCCCGAAGCGTTGAAAAAACAAAAAGTATCGGTTTTTTCGTGACTGATTCGGATGCTGTCATGTGCCTGCGGGCCAAAGCGAGAAACAAGATTCCTCAGGTCGAAATCGGGGTGTTCACCCAACACGATCTTACAAATGAAGGGATCATGGATTTTGTGAAACATATGGATGTCGCGGTGGTCGACATCATGGCGCGCCAGCCGGCCGGTTGGCTGCTCGAAAATATTTCATTCACAAAGCCCGGAGTGGAAATCTATGCAGTCAGGGAGTCCAACCATGCTGAGGATTTTCGAAATGCCGGTTTTATCTTCGATCCAAGCATACAAAGTTATTTTGGGTTGCCGACGGAGCAAAATGTGAACAACATGATCGGTGCTTTGGCGAGGAGGAAGTTCAACCTAACGGTCGAAGTACAAAGCGCGGTATTGCCGCCCGGTAATGCGTTGTACCATCCTGAGGCCGATGGGTTGTTTGCCGATATATCCGCATACATAGATTGGTACATGCAAACCGGCAGATATAAGCCGGACGGCCTATGGGATCTCGTCGTCGTTTTCCCTGCTTTTGTCATCGAGTCCAAAAAAGCGCCTGTGGATGCCTTGGTGCGCGCATATGAGAAAAACGGCATCAACACGGTTGTATGGTTGCGTGAGCGTCGTCAATGGGTCGAAAATCTCGAACGCATCATCGACACCGACCCTCTTCGAACCCGATTGGGCTCGATTACCGGTTTGGCTTTGAAGTTCGACTCCGTGCTTTCGGATCGATTGTTGCCGGTGTTGGAAAGAGCGGATGTGGCGATATTCAATCCGCAGATGTTGTTTTTTTCGGATGGCGATCAGTGGTGGGCTTCCGAACAAGGGATCGCGCCTGTTGAGATCTCCATGCAGTTCAGCGTGCCGGAATTGTCCGGATTGGTGGAGCCGACCGTCATCGGAGTCAAAGAAAAATCGTTGATCGAAAAAAAAACCCAAAGCTATGCATATGTTCCCGTAAAACCATGGGTGTGGAAATTGGCCCGAAGAGCCCGCAATTGGCATCGCTTGAAGCAGGCGGCCAACCGTCGAAAGAAGATCGCTCTCATATACTACAACCATGGAGGAGGCAAGCACAACATCGGGGCCAGTTATCTGAATGTCTTCAAAAGCCTGCAACAGATCGCCGCAGCCATGCAGCGGGAAGGCTACGATGTGCGGGGTGAGCTGTGTGAAGAAAGCATACGAGAGCTGTTGATCAAAACAGGCCGAAATGTGGGTGCTTGGGCTCCGGGGGAGTTGGATCGGATGACCCGAGGCGCAAGCGTCGTGGAGATACCGGTCCAACAATATAAGCAGTGGCTTTCCAAAACCCCGCGGGAGTTTCAAAATAAGGTCGAAGAAAATTGGGGCAAACCCGAAAACTCCATCATCATGTTTCGGGATGGAAAATTCATCATTCCCTGTATCCGATTGGGAAGCCTGTATCTCATGCCGCAGCCTCCCAGGGGTTGGGGCGACGATCCAGACAAACTCTACCATAGCAAGACGCTCTACCCCCACCATCAGTATGTCGCTTTTTATCTATGGTTGCAGCATGGGCTCAAGCCGCACGCCGTCATCAATCTGGGTACCCACGGAACCCATGAGTGGCTTCCGGGCAAACAAGCGGGATTGAGTCCTATCTGTCCTCCCGAAGTGCTGCTTGGGGATTTGGTGAGCCTGTATCCCTATATCGTCGATGATGTGGGCGAGGGTATCCAAGCCAAGCGCCGCGGTCGAGGGGTCATCATCGATCATGGAGTTCCTCCCATCAAATCCGGCGGTCTGTATCGGGAGTACGCCGAGCTTAAGGATCTTATGGGTGCGTACCGCACTTCTTCGTCAGCTCGGATCAAAACCGCCAAGTTGGATCGGATCCGCAACCTCGGGATGCAGCTCGGTTTGGACAAAGAGCTTGGTATCGCCGATTTCCATGAGGATTCTTTACAAAAACTCGAACATTACCTCATTGCGTTGAAAACCGAAAAGATCCCATACGGATTGCACACCTTCGGCCTATCAGCCGGCGGTAAAGGTTTGGATGAGACCGCCTCTATCGTTGCGTCCGAGACGGAACAACCCATCGATGCCGTCAAGGCAAAGCTGGCTGCCGGCGGGCCAAGCGAAATCGAAAGTCTCATGCGCGCTCTTCGGGGTGGTTATGTCCCGCCGTCTTCGGGAGGAGACCCGGTGCGCAATCCTGAAAGCCTGCCCACCGGGAAAAACTTCTACAGCTTCGATCCCGACAAGCTGCCGTCCAAAGAAGCCTGGCAGAATGGACGCAAGGCCGCCGAGCAAATCGTCCAGGCATACCGGGCAAAACACTCGAACGCGTACCCCGAGCAAGTCGCAGTGGTCCTGTGGTCGGTCGAGACCATTCGAAACGAAGGCATCAACGTATCCACGGCGATGTATTTGATGGGTATGCAACCGATTTGGGATAAAAAAGACCGGGTTGTGGGGATACGTCCGATACCCGGAAGTAAGCTCAATCGACCTCGTATCGACGTCTTGTTGCAGATGAGTGGTTTGTTCCGGGATACCTTTCCGAACGTTGCTTTATGGTTGGACAAAGCGGTACAAAAAGCGGCCGGGTTGACCGATTCGGAGAACTACGTCAGAAAGCACTCCGCTGCTTTGAGGCAAAACCTGTTACGTACTGGAGTTTCTCTACAGGAAGCCGAAAAGCTCTCGTTGGTAAGGCTTTTTTCCGCTCCACCGGGTTCCTACGGAACCAAAGTATCCGAGCTGGCCCGAGCAAGTGGTCTATGGGAAGACGACCACGTGGTGGCCCAAGCGGGCTTTGTCGATAAGGTTTCACATGGTTACTCTTCGGATGGCTGGGGGCGGGAGCTACAGGCGGTGTATCGAAGTCATTTGAGATCTGTGGATGTCACTGTTCATTCCATCTCTTCCAACGTATATGGGTTGATGGACAATGATGACATGTTTCAGTATTTGGGCGGCCTTACCATGGCGGTTCGAAAAGAGTCGGGTCGAGAACCGGATGTATTCATCTCAATGCAACGGAAGGCAGGTAGAGGAGCCATACAACCGATCGCATCGATTTTGGGAAAAGAGCTGCGAAGCCGTCATCTCAATCCGAAATGGATATCCGGCATGATGAAAGAGGGCTATGCCGGAGCCCGTGAAATATCCAATTTTGTCGAATATCTGTGGGGTTGGAGTCTCACTGTGCCTCATGGTGTGAATGACGCCGAGTGGCAACAGGTATACGAGGTGTATGTAGAGGATAAGTACGATCTTGGGATCAAAGATTTTTTTGACAAGACCAACCCTTGGGCCTATCAAGCCGTGCTCGCGCGCACGCTCGAGTCCGTACGGAAAGGCGCTTGGAAGGCCGATGAAAAAACCATACAAAAATTGGCTTACGAGTATGCCTTACAGGTGATCGAAAAAGGTCCGGCATGCAATGATCTCATCTGCAATCATCCCAGGCTGAACGATATGGTTTCCAAGCTGCTTGTTGCCAAGGAGCGGATGTCGCCTCGAGCGGTTGCGCAGTTTGACTCGGTCTTGGAAAAGGCGGCCGGATCGTCGATGGAGCGCCGGCTCATCGAGAGAAAAGCGCTGCATGCAAAAGAAAAGACCAAAATCGACCCAACCGAGGCCGATCGCCTTGCGGATATGTCCCAGAACGCCCGATCGGAGCGTATGGAGATGGTTGAAGGGTACCAGGTGCAGGAAGTTGGATCAAAACCGTCTGAGAATCCCCAAAATCGATCCATGGATTTTTGGATGAAATGGTTGAGTGCATTTGTGCTGATTGGATTGTTTGTGTGGGGATTGAGGCACTCGGGCTGATGTGGTGGATTGAGGCAGAGGTTTGGTGCGCTTTGTCGGGTAGCCGGTTGGTGATTTCCGGGGATCATGGAGGCATACATGCTGGAGCTTGCTGATGGTATCAAAACTTTGATCTACTTAATTTCTTCCAGGTTGTTTTACCCGGTCTTGGTTCTTTTGTTGTTGGTCTTCGGCTATATTGTCTATGCAACCGGGGCCTTCGTCGCTGCCTGGCTGGAGCGCAGGAGGTTGTGTCCATGTGATCCCGAGGCCCTTCGGTGTTGGTTGGTGCAGAAAAACCCTTCGAGTGGATTAGCGCCTCGGGTCGAGCGTTATGCCAACTCCCTCAAAAGTTTGGCGCATACATTTGGTGATCGGAGCAATCTTTTGGAAGCGGCGGTTGAAAGCCTGCTGCAACAAGAGAGCCTGAAATGCTACAAATCAATACATCGGCTTCGCATTTTAGTAAGGGTGGCTCCGGCTTTGGGTTTGATTGGAACGCTCATTCCCATGGGAAGCGGTCTGAAGGCCTTGGGGCAAGGAAATTTGGCGGGTCTTTCGGACGATCTGGTCGTTGCATTTACCACCACCGTGGTTGGATTGACGGTCGGCATCGTGGCGTTTTTTATCTCTGCGGTCAAGCGACGTTGGATCGAGCAGGATATCAATACGATGGAGCTCATCAGCGAAATGCTGGTGATGCCAACAGAAAGGCGCACATATGCGATACATCAAGAGACATCGGACGGGGCTGGCGCAAAAATGGCGGGTTGATTCTCTCTACGGCGAAGATGACGATCCCATGAGCGGAGTTTCCAACTTGTTCGATATCGGGTTGGTATTTATCGTGGGGCTTGTGTTGGTGTTGTTTGGCGCGTATAAGCTGCAGGATATGCTCGAGGTGGCTTCGTCCGTATCGATTGAAGCTCCAAAGGGAAAAGATCAATCCTTGGAGCGCATGCTCGAGCAGGGCAAAATGATAAAAAACCTCAAAATCACTCAGGAGAAACTCAAGGGTCGGGGAGAGCGATTGGGGGTGGCCTACCGATTGCGGGATGGAAGCATGGTGTATGTGCCCGAGTCCGGATCGGGCGAGTAGCCCGTGATATTGAGCCGGATGGCATGAGAATACAAATATCAAATCGGTTCAATGGATTGTATCTAAAGAGCATGAGCCTGGTCAGGACAAAATTAAAAGCATTGACAGGCCTTTATAGCAGCGTGTAATCATATCGATTTAAATTTTGGCATCTTAGGATACGGCCTATTAAATCTGTGAGCGTAAGGAGGGGTCTTATTCTGTTTCTAACTTTTCTAAGGAGGAATTTCTAATGGCATTGGATCCGACCAAACACCAAGATTGGGAAATCGCTGAAGAAGCCGAAAGCCGTATGAAGCGCTCTGAGGAGCTGGCGGAGATATTGGGTCTGACGAAGGACGAGTTGCTTCCCCACGGACACTATATTGCCAAGGTGGATTATGCCCGGGTGCTCGAGAGGCTCAAGGACAAACCCGATGGAAAATTCATAGAGGTTACCGCCATTTCTCCCACCCCGTTGGGAGAAGGCAAGTCCACCACCACCATGGGTTTGTTGCAAGGTATCGGCAAACGTGGCAAGCGGGTCTCGGCTTGTATACGCCAGCCTTCCGGCGGACCCACCATGAACATCAAGGGCTCTGCGGCCGGCGGCGGCTTGTCCCAGTGTATTCCTTTGACCGAATTTTCTTTGGGGCTTACCGGTGATATCAACGCGGTGATGAATGCCCATAACCTGGCCATGGTTGCATTGACCGCTAGGATACAACATGAGTTTAATTATGGCGACAAATTTCTCGAAAGCCGTAAGCTTCGGCGCCTCAATATCGATCCGCGCAACATCGAGATGGGTTGGGTGATCGATTATTGCGCCCAGGCGCTTCGGGACATCACTATCGGACATGGCGGTAAATTGAACGGATTTCTCATGAAGTCCAAATTCGGCATCGCGGTCTCTTCCGAGGTGATGGCCATCTTGTCCATCTTCAGTGATTTGGAAGATTTCCGTAAACGAATCGGCGGCATCGTGGTGGCATATGATAAAAAGGGCAATCCGGTTACGACCGAAGATCTCGAGTGTGCCGGAGCCATGGCTGCTTGGATGCGTGAAGCCCTCAACCCCAACCTCATGCAGTCTTTGGAAGGCCAGCCCTGCTTTGTGCACGCCGGTCCCTTTGCCAACATCGCAGTCGGCCAGTCTTCGGTCGTGGCGGACAAGATAAGCTTGAAGTTGGCCGATTACCACTTGACCGAATCGGGATTCGGGGCGGATATCGGTTTTGAAAAATTCTGGAACGTCAAATGCCGCTACTCCGGAAATGTGCCCAATGTATCGGTTATCACCGCCACCATCCGGGGTCTGAAGCACCACGGAGTGGAAGCAGGCGCGTTACCCTGTCCTCCGGGCAAACCCATTCCCAAGGAGTATTTCAAAGAAAACCTCAAGTGGCTCGAAGCCGGTATGTCCAATGTCATTCATCATATCGGTACGGTCAAAAAAGCCGGCATCAACCCGGTGGTCTGCATCAACGCGTTCCATACCGATACCGAAGACGAAATCAAGCTGACCCGCAAGATGTGCGAAGCCGCCGGCGCCAGGGTGGCGTTGTCCAAACATTGGCAATACGGCGGAGATGGGGCTTTGGAGTTTGCCGATGCGGTGTTGGATGCCTGCAATGATAAAGTGAATTTCAAGTTCTTGTATGACATGCAAACCCCGCTTCGCAAACGGGTCGAGCTGATTGCCAAGGAAGTCTACGGTGCCGATGGTGTGACCTACTCGGCCGAAGCCGAAGAGAAGGCCCTGAAGTTTGAAAAAGATCCGAAATTCAACGAGTATACCACCATGATGGTCAAAACGCATCTGTCGCTGTCGCATGATCCTACCCTCAAGGGCGTACCCAAGGGATGGAAACTGCATATCCGAGACTTCTTGACCTACGGTGGAGCCCGGTTCATTTGCCCGGTGGCCGGCAATATCAGTCTGATGCCCGGAACCAGCTCCGATCCGGCCTTCAGAAGAGTGGATGTGGATACCAAGTCCGGTCGGGTGAAAGGTCTTTTCTAGAGAAAAACCTTTGGTCCTGTCTGGACCAGGCTGGATAACAAAACCGGCTCCGTTATTTTATACGCGGGGCCGGTTTTTTTCGGTGAGCCTACTACAGCCTACACTTGTTGTTGTCGTCTCTGCAGGTTCGCCATTCGAACGACGAGTGCCAGATATCAAACTGCTCGTGCAGTCGATCGCGCAGCTCGTCTGCGACCTTTTCAAGCTCGGCCAAATCATGATTGTTGGTAATGAGCACAGCCGTCAAAATAGTGAGGCCGGAGTCAATCTCCCATACATGCATATGTTGGGTTCCTTCCACGCCGGGGTGCTCACATAGAGCTGCCGAAAGGGTTTTGAGGTTGATCCCCGCAGGTGCGGTTTGCAGCAATACCTTGGTGGAGTCCCGCAACAAGGGCCAGGTGGCTGCTAAAATGAGAAGTGCAATGGCGACCGAGACGATGGGATCGATCATTGTCCATCCGGTGGTCATAAGGACCACGGATGCGATGACGGCGCCCAATGAACCTAGAGAATCGGCCACCAGATGGATAAACGCTCCTCGTATATTGAGGCTCCGGCCGCCTTTTCGATGAAGCCACCAGGCGGATACAACATTCACGACCAGGCCCGCAATGCCGGCCGCTAAAACGGGTGCGGCCAGGACTTCTTCGGGAGATATCAACCTGTGGCCTGCCTCCCAGATGATCAAACCGGCGATGGCTATCAGCGCCAAGGCATTGCCGAAAGCGCCTAATACAGGTGCGCGTTTCAAGCCGAACGTATAGTTTCCGCTTGGTTTTGCGCTCGCCAGCCTCTGAGCCACCAGAGCAATAGCCAGAGCTGCAACGTCTGAGACCATGTGACCCGCATCGGACAACAAGGCCAGAGAGTTGGTCCATAATCCGATGACTAACTCAATGATCAGAAAACAAAAATTGAGTACCAACGCCATCCATAAGGCCTGATCGGCTCCATTGAATGCGTGCGTATGGCGGCAGCCTGAGGTTTTCAAGGGTTTGGGGTCATGGGGATTTTCGGGTTTGTTCATCTGGTATCCAAGCCTTTTTCAATCATCCGTCTTCTGAACATCGCCATGTCAGTCTAGTACCAAGGCGGTCGGGATGCAATCATGGGATTAAATCGGGTACTCCATAGGGGAAGTATTTTGGATTTTGTTTTGAATTATCATGAATTATTGTATATTGACGACGATGAGCTCATCTGGAGGGATTGGTTTGCAGCTTGAGGTAGTGCGCGATTTTCGGCGCTTGCATGAGCTGAAGGGTTCATGGCAAAGCTTGTCGACCTACAGCCGAGAATATGGATTATATCAAGATCTGGATTTTCTGGCGAGTTGGTGGGAAGGCTTTGGGGTGAACCATTCCTTTCATCTGATGGTGGTGACGACCGATACAGGAGAGTTGGTTGCAGCATCACCTATGTTGGTGGAGCGGGCGACTTACCGGGGCATTCCTTTAAAGGTGCTTCGATTTCTTGAAAACGGCTATGTACCGTCATGCGGAATGCTGCTGCATACAGAATATTTCACTTCAGCCGTAGTCCGGATATGCGAGCATCTTTTTTCATTTGAGGGTTGGGATATGGTCTCGCTTGCCAAGTTGCCGGAATCGGGCGGGTTGAGTCGGCAGATAGTTCAGTCTGCCGTAGAGTCGGGACTCCGGGTGGGAAGACTGCCCAGTATCATCACGCCGGTGATCGACACCCAGGGATCATGGGACGACTATTTAAAGACCCGCACGACTTCTTTTCGAAAACAGTTGCGTGGGAAAGTAAATCGGTTCAATCGTGAGCCCGGCGCTACGATACGGGCCGTTGCGGTCTGTGAGTCCAACGTTGGTGAGCTTGTGCGCACCATGAGTCGAATATCCGCATCCAGCTGGAAAGCCGGGGCCAGAAGTGATTTGGGGAGTGATCCAAAGGCACAAGTGTTTCTTGAAAAACTCCTTTCCCGGTTGGCAGTGCGCAATGCCGCCACGGTTTGGTTTGCGTATAAGGAAGATCTACCAATCGCGTTCGAGCTGCATTTGCATCCGGATATGGTTACTTATCCACTCAGGGCGGATTTCGACGAGAGCTACAAAACTTTATCACCCGGATCCGTCCTGGAGGCTGAAATCATAAAGCAGATGTTTGCTTCCGAACGGATTCGGACCTATTACTCATGCGGCATGGATTATCGCTACCTCATGCGGTGGACTGACACAACCCTCCAGCACGAGACCATAGAGATTTTTGCTGCGCGAGTGCTTCCCATGTTGGGATATGATATCGAATACGGTTTGATGCCTTTGGTGCGTAGCATGAGAAAATGGTTTGGTGAAAACCACCCGCCCGAAATCACGAGGTAGGCCATGTCGAGCTTCATGAAGATCTTGAAGGGTATCCAGGTTGTATCCCAAGATGTACACAGTGTCTTTCGTCGCGAATGGGATTATTACACCATGCGACCCAGAACCGCGACGATTTTTCTTACCTTTCGATGCAACTCCAAGTGTATGACTTGTTCATTTTGGAAACGCGACCACGGGCTCGAAAAACAAAAAGAAATCGATTTCGCAACCTGGCGTACCATCATCGATAAGTTGGCAGGAGCGGGGATCGACAACGTAGAGTTGTTTGGAGGCAATGTTCTGCTGCGCAAGGATTTGCTGATTTCTTTAATGTATTATCTCAAGGACAAGAATATCAAGATACACCTGCCGACAAACCAGATCGGCATGGATGAGGAAATTGTAAAAGCTGTGTACCATTGTGTCGATTGGTTGTATCTGTCCACGGATGGTGTGGGTGACAAACAAGAACAAATTCGTGGAATGGCCGGGGCCGATAGGTTTCTGTTAGATACTTTGTCGAGATTGAAGAAATGGCGCCTCGATGCTCCGGATGAAGGCAAACCGGGTCAAGCGATCATATGTAACACGACGGTATCGAAGTTCAACGTCGATCAGCTCGAACGCATTGCCGAGCATGCGGTCGAGGTTGGTTATGACGAGATTCATTTCGAGCCGGCGGGAGAGATGCCCAAAGAAGCTTTGGATGCCTCGACGTTCGAAGGATTGACACCCGAATCGTATTACATAAAAGGAGAAGAATCGATATTGCTGGATGCAACTCAAGCAGGCAAATTGCATACCAGACTGCAGGACATCAAGAAGTGTTACGAAGGAAAAATCACTGTCTCGACGGTCAATTCCGAAGCGCTTTCGACCGACAGCCTGGCCTCCGGTATCTACGACAACCGCCGCTGCTTCGTTACTACGTGTGAGGCCACTTTGGATCCTTCCGGCAACTTGGTGGGCTGTGTTTTTTTCAACAATTATCAGCTGGGAAACCTGGTGGAAGAATCATTTGAACAGGTTTGGACAAGTGATAAGCGCAAGCGTTTCATCGAGCTCCAGCGTGCCGGTCGATTTCCGATGTGCGATCACTGCATCGTGGGAGTCCAACGAAATCCCGGTTTGTTTGCAGCTCTCAAACGGGTCTACTCTTCGCGTATTCGCTCGAACATCCACAAGCTCTACCGGTAAGTTAGGTGCTCGAACCACCTCATCGGATCGCCTTGGCAATCAGCCAGTCGCCGAATTGATTGAGAATGGGTACGTGCTCGAGAAGCCGGGAGAACCCGACCTTATTTTGGATGAACCGGTGTACCCAGGGTAGTTGGATCTCAATCGGGTGAACTTCTTGAACCCTGAAATAGGGTTGCAGCTCGGTTCGGATCTCGCCGGCCGTGAAATTGTGGTAAAAAATGTTGCTCGTGTGAAAACCCTCCCGAGGTTGACCCAATAAACGTTTTTTGAGATCAAAATGGTACGCGCTCAAGACAAAGGTGGAACCGACTTTAAGTGCGGATTGAATCTGTGCGTACATTCTTTCTCGGGCGGATTTCTCCTTGAGGTGTTGCAAGACCTGGGCCGATACGGCTCCATGAAAAGAATTCTCGACGAGATTGATTTGGGTGATGTCCGCACACACCAAACCTAACTTTGCATTATCAGGACATTTTTCCGCCAGAGTCAAGAGCGAGCCATACGAATAATCCAGCGCCAGAACCGCTCGGGCTGTTTTGATGAGCTCGAGTGTGATCCTACCGGTACCACAGCCCAAATCCAAAAGCACTTTGTCTGTCACCGGTCCAAGGTGCTCAATGGTTGGAGTGACCTCCATGAGGTTGCCTTCCGGAGTGCAAAACGCCTCATCGTAGATATCGGCTTCTTGATCCCTGGAAACGATTTCCTGTTTGGAAGTTTCATCGAGGGGCGCCTGTGCCGCCAACAGGTTGAGGATACCTTTTTCGATAGGGTACGTGGTATGGCAGGTCTCACATCGAAGTGTTCCGGTCATCATCCTGCCCTGGTTTGTCTCGATTGGATCTTGGGTCAATTTTTTTGAACAAAGGTGGCATGCAAGCATTTGGGCGAGCTGGATTGGAAAACCGAGGTACATGTATTTATCCTTTTTGGGGTTGTTGGAAATTCAAGCCGGGGTTGGGATTCGGTATCTCCTTTTGGGTCATATCGATACGAATGGTGTCGATCTGAGAATATCGACCGGTGGGATCGCGATGCTCATGGATCCCGAGACCCTGATTCATGGCGTCTTTGAGGTAGGCATAGGAGTATGGGTTGACACCGGCTTGATGCTGTTCGGTAAGGATGTAATCTGCAGCGTACGTCTCTATGGCCAAGGGATCGGTCGAAAAAAACAACCTGTTTGGGGTGGTATGCGGGCTTAGAGTATGCCAGCGGGTGGGGATTCTGCCGTTTTCTCCCCTGGTAAAAAGGGGCGCGCCGAACAGCGCATCAACCAGCACCAGGCGGGTGCGTTCGCGAATGACGGGATGCGCGTTGATGTCTACGATGTGGCTTTCGATTTCGGACCCGTGCAGCAACACCGGAAATTGGTGATAGTTGCTGTAGCGCACCGTACCGAAGTGGTTTTTGAATGCGTTGGAGTGCAGTACGAACTGGTGTGCCTTGAATACCGGAATGTTGATGAGGTGGTGGGTGTCGGACAATATTTTGGGCAAATAGCAGGTTACGGATTTTCCCGCTTGGGTCCGCACGGGTTTGCGCATATGAATCGGAAGATCTTTGTCGGGAGCGTCTTGGCCCAATGCGAGCTTCAATGCGACCCGCTCCAAGATGCGATCGGACTCCCGGCGCCAAAGACAATTGACACCATATGGTTCGAGCGCCTCGAGAACATCCGGGATTTTCCCGGCGGTCAGGTCGTATACGGTTATCGTTTCGGCAGGTATGTATGCTTCGACAAGACTGCGCACCAGTGCGGAAATGACCTGCGGAGAGGTCATGATGGCCTCTGAGTAGCCGATTTCAGTGTTGTTGAGATTGGGTTTGATGGCGATTTTTTGACCTGTCCGGTAATCTCTGAGAAGCAGCCTCCATGCGTTTTGCAGCGAGGTGGTTGCGGTGAGTGTCATTATGCCTTTTGATATCATTGAATAAACTACTTCTTGGTCGATGGTGTCGATGTACCGTCCGGTTTGGTAGTCCCAAGCAGACGCTTTGGGATTGTGCACCTCGACGACTTTTGGGCGTTGTTTCGACGAGGATGGATGCCGGGTGTTTTTGGGTTGAGCAACCGGATGGGGTTCTTTCGATTTGCATCCGGACAAAAGGGAAAATCCGAAAAATGCACAAATTGTTTCCAAAAAATTTCGTCGATTCATTCCCGGCTCATTTCTTCAATCAGCGCTTCGAGATTGCGAAAAGGATAAAAACCGTCACGTACATACACCCAAGATCGATGGATGCGGACATACCGGATTTTGGCTCTGGGCTCGAAATCCATATAATCGAATGCTCTGAGGGATGCATGGTTGTATGCGGCGATGTGCGCCCATAGTATCCGTAGTCCTTGGGACTGCAATCTTGGTGCGGCGTATGCCAGCGCGCGTTGTACAATACGCCTGCCTCGATAGGCGGGTAGCACCAAAGAGTCATAAATGAAACAGCTTTCGGATGGAAACCGAATGATTTGGTCGAAATCATGAATGTAGACTCGGTTGATGCCGAGTTTTATGAATCCTATGATTTCTTTACCGTCCTGTACAGTGAGATAGGGGTGATTTTCCCGGCATGCTGTTTCGAGCTCTTTGGGGTGATAAATCCAAGGAAACTCTTCTTTGCGGGCTTGTATCCATTGCGGCAACCGGCTGTCTGCAGCGGGCAGCATCTTGAAGCCCAATGTGTCCTGTTGGGGATTCAACCTGAATCTCAAGGCCACATCTCGGCTGAACCAGGTTGATTCTGTTTGAAAAAAAAGTAAGCGTGCCAAGAGTTTGGGTGCGCCGAACGCAGATCGACGCCAACCCTTTTCGTTGAGGTAGGTGAGCATATGTTTTACGGTAGAACCGATTGTATTCACGGATTCTCTCAAAGCATAGAAAAGTCTGCCACATTGTAGGTCGCGTTGCAATCTGATGGTGTATATCCCTTGTAAAGAAATAAACTTTTTCTTTGATGGCGGTTTATAGATTGACACAAACCGACTTTCCGTATGATACTCCGGCTATAGAATCCGAATATAGTGCGTCAAGCACTTCTCTTTCGACAGCGGGGTCAGACAGGGAACTGGTACAGGGGAGGCGCAAAGAATAAGCAATCGAAATTATGCTTCTATTTCAGCCCAGATGGTCTCCATCGCAAGTTTGTATTTTGTTATGGAAGTCGGGAGCAATTTACCAGATTGATGCAGGAGTCAACATTTAGGAGGGCAGGCCGTGGATACGAATTCTGATTATAATGAACAAAAGTGGCAGCGTCGCAGCCGGATGATTCATCTGATATGGGCAACGTTGCTTGTGTTGGTATTGGTGGCCGCATTTTTCATGACCCGCAGTGGTGGCGGCCAGAGCGATATGGATGCGAAAGAGCTCAGTGAAAAGTACAATATGTTATCGGCCAGATTGGACCAGTTGGGTGAGCAGAAGCCGGCGGCTCAAAACTCTGATGCAATTCAGGATACATGGCGAAAGGAGTTGGACAAGCTTTCTGATGAGATTGGTAAAGTCAAGCGGACGGTCAACAATCGTCTTGCCGGGGTCGACAAAGACATCGGCGGGCACCAGAAGAGATTGGGTTGGATGTACCGGCAGATAAACCAGCTCAAGCAAGAAAAAAACCGGATGTCTCAGATGGATGGCGCATCGCAGAGAAATGACACCGACCCGGCGGATTATGACAACCTGTATGGAAAGCTCGAGTCACACAACAGAAAACTGGAAAATATCGATACGAATGTGCTGTCGGCCATCGATGGTATCAGTCAGATCCAAGAGGTTTTAAGCCAGGTAGTCGTGTATCAGCAACCCAAGGAAGTCAAAACCACGGAAGTGGATCCCGCCCAAATCGATCCATAACGGCAATACGGTATCTTGAGTTTGCATAAGATCCGATTGAACCTGTCCGGAGAGTATGGTATATCGTCATCCGGTAGAGCCCGGGAGGATTTGTATCTTGATATTGCCTGGGGGGTTTCGTTGAGGAAAATCCAAAGAGGAGAGCCGAGACATGTTGGACGAAGTCAAAAACACGGCAGTGAATTATGCCATGAAGATTGTATCTCATCCCATGGTAACCAAGATCGCTTCGCATCCATTGTTGATGAAAGCAGTGGGAAAAACATTTGAGTTGCACACCAAAACCTGTGGTCGGGTCAAAGACACCCTTCATACTGTAGCCGATTTTCTGCCCGAGTCTGTATCCAAATATATTCGAAAAGATACCTGATTTTACTACTGCCCGGTGGATAGTTTAGTAGTATGCGTTCACCTGGGGCAGCGGTGGCTCTTTCGATTTCTGCGAAACTCGCGGATTTACAAGCAATCAAAAATCGATTGCTTGTAAA
>JBFFBT010000123.1:0-16339 GCA_041560255.1 Myxococcota bacterium
AAATCTCAAGAGTCACCGCTGCCCCAGGTGAACGCATACGTTGAATACATTCAATTGGTTGTCGAATCGGCTTTCTCGTCATCTACGAACCACTTTTTGGGTAATTTGATCGGTATGGATAGTTTGACGGGTTGAGATTTTACATAGCGCATGGCTCTGAACGCCCATCCATACGGAGCTACGAGAACCTCTCCACTCTTTCCTGGAACCGAAGGAGGGATGTGCTTGTCATCAAAAGGAAAATATCCGATTTCCAGAAAAATCTCCTTGGATTCCAGTATTATCTTTTTGTCATGCTCATGTTTTGGAAACGGATGGATCTCGTCCAGAGGAAGCTCGAGCTTGATACTACCTCGGTATGTCTGCCCAACCTCCAAGGGCAATACCTCCGGAACTATGGGCGTCTCCACAATGTCTCTTTCTCCAAGCACATACATTCCGAGCCAAATCCTGACATTTCGATCATTTCGTACTTCCACGTAGGGAGGATCAGGCTTGCAAAAGTAAATTTTAATCGGCTCCGGGTTTCGAAGCTCGTATTTGATGTTTAATTGATCGTTTTCCTTCTGAAGCGCCCACTGCAAACTACTTTGAGATTGGTTCACTCTACCCTCCGTTGAGCCCTTTTTAACTTCCAGGTCAAAGCCAAACCAGACACTTGTTGCGAATCCAAGCAATATTAAGATCATCAAGCCAACCACTTTCATGCCGATTACCAATTGGTTATATTAACGCATGCCCTCTCATCCACCAGCATACACGAAATGCTTCCCTTGGGCATCGGTAGCAAAGGATTGGGGTACAGTCGAGCCGGCCGCGGGGGAATAAGCAAAATCATTTACATCCGGAGAAACGTGGGAGTGACGCAAGGAAAGACCTCTTTCCTCTCTGAGTCGATTGTCGGTTAACCGATCATTACTGTAGGTTCCAAGACCTAATGCCTGATGTTCGAAATTCTGGGTTGTAACTCCCGATATTGCTCCAACCGATGAACCCGAGGCAAACGTTCCCCTGGCGATGTGATAGGAATGAATCAGCTCATGTGCCAGCCCTATGGCAGGAGGTCTAGGTTGACCACCGATCGCAGTCGAGTTTGGATTGAATCTTACCGTACTGCTATCGCCTACACCAGGTGTCCTCGCATTTGTCCAATTGAATGTATTGTCGACAGAGTTTCCTCCTGCAGTGCTGCTGATTGAGATCTGATTTCCAGTGGTTTGGCTGTTGTTTTGAATCTCATGGAGAAGCTCTCTTCCTCTGGGCCGCTCGTAAAGATCGTCCAGATTGGCCATAATGGCATCTCGTTGAGGATCAGCAGGATCTACAATGATACCACTGCCATGCAAAGAAAACGCTTCGGTCAATTTGACCGCACCGGGACAATTGCCTGCGTTTTGGGCGGTAACATCACGATGCCGTTCCAGCGGGTAGCCTCCCGCAAAAACAGTGGCACTGCTGGTGATAAAATTGCACCGATTGTTGACCGGAGGGGGTGAAATGATCCCTTTGATTGCATTATTCGGAGCACCGGACGAAGTCGGTATCACGCTTCTTCGCACAACGACGGGTTTACCGTTTACCAGTACGTTATCTATGGTCTGAGTCGCGTCCGCGAGCTTGGCTGTATTGACGCAAGGAGTCGGCACGGGGGGTCCCGGAGGCGCCGGAACCAAAACGATATCCAATGGCATGGGTGCGCCCAAAACGGGGTCGGAAGTAGATATACACTCTCCATTGCCTTTGTTTGCGACCATCCTAGCCATGTGAGAACCTCAATACGTGCCCATCAAATTATGACTACCCAAAGCGTACTTATATTCATAAAGAAACACAACCAACTGCTATTGTTTTTCGGAAAGGGATTCTCGGAAATCGGCTTTACGGCCGATCCCCAAAATGGGGCTCGGGTAGGTTTGCAGCCAGGAAGTCATGAGGGTAGACCAAGATGAATAGTTATCCGGTAAGATGCCGAAAGTCTGATCCAGAACGATACATCCAGGCTACGGGATTTTGGGTTTTCACAACGTGTACCCCAACGTTGCATATAACGATGTATTGAGAGCGCACGAAGTTAGCTGACTACAACAAAATGTGTGCATATATTTGATTGAGCCGGGATTTAACTTTTTGTGGCATTTGGAAACAATGTCATTCCGGCATGCTTTAAGCCAGAATCTATAATTTTAACAATGGATCCTGGATAGAATCTATCCAGGGTGACGGCATTTTATGCAACTGGCGAGTTTACTGATGTGCTGAAGATGAGTTTTGGCCGGAGACCGGCAATTATGCTAATCTTTGAAAAGAAATGGGATCAAGGTGGTTTCAACACCACCGGATCAAGTGTTTGGAGCTATAGATCGTATCGGAGCATCGATTGGTTATGTCTATAATTGTTCCAATTATTCAGTTGATTTTATTATTTGCCGCGGTTTCTCCGAAGTCGTTCGAGTATCTAAGGGTCAATCATTGGAGTATCGAAGATGGTCTTCCTATGAACAGCGTGATGTCCATTGCGCAGACTGCTGATGGTTATCTTTGGTTGGGGACGGAAACCGGGTTGGTCAGATTTGATGGGGTTGAATTTGATGTATTCAACCACGAGAACACCAAGGCACTCGGCAGCGAATTCATTCTTTCATTGGAAGCAAGCCGCTCGGGTGTTTTGTGGATCGGTACCCGTGGGGGTGGATTGATCCGCCTGCAAAACGGCTTGTTCAAGAGCTATACGAAAGA
Source organism: Myxococcota bacterium (assembly GCA_041560255.1). GTDB lineage: Bacteria > Myxococcota > B64-G9 > B64-G9 > B64-G9 > JBFFBT01. The sequence goes on from JBFFBT010000123.1 coordinate 2,737, forward strand.
TAACGGTCTTACGAGCAATGACGTATGGGCTATCTTGGAGACTCGGGACAAATCCCTTTGGATCGGGAACAGGAACGGAATCAATCGGTTGACCGATGAAAAATTGGAAACGATTGCTCTTCCCGAGAAGCTGTCGACTGTATCGGTCAGAGCTTTTCTGGAAGATCGAATCGGCCGAATATGGGTGGGCACACGCGGCGATGGGTTGATTCTGGTTGAAAAAAGCGGTTACCGCTTCGAGTCGAGAGTGTATGGATTTTCAGGGATGAAAATAACGGAATTGCTTGAGGATCGTGAGGGAAATATATGGGTCGGCACGGCAGGGTCGGGGTTGGCTTGTATTCGCGCGAATCAGCCGGATCCGCCGGTTTTCTTCCATGCCGGCGATGAGATTTCTTTTGAAAATATAGAGTGCCTTCTCGAAGACCAAGTAGGTAATATTTGGATTGGGACATATGGAGAAGGTGTCTTTGTGTTGAAAAAAAACGGCTCCGAGCGCCTTGTTCGCTTGAGTGATCGTCAGGAGTTGGAGAGTGATAGGATTAATGTCATATTCGAAGATCATGAAAACACCTTGTGGATAGGCACCGTAGGAGGTGGTCTTCACAATATTAGAGAAACTAGAATTACTACCTACAACACGAAAAATGGACTGTCGAATGATTACATTTCCGCAGTCTTTCAGGACAGTCGTGAAAATATTTGGATCGGTGGATTTAAACCCGTGGTGGATTTTTTGTCCGCAAAGAACCACCAATTTCAATCCATCGAGATTCAAGACGGTGCGTCGGCTGTCGTAGTTTCGATAGCGGAACATCCAGATGGATTTTTTTGGTTTAGTACATTTGGAGATGGAATTTATCGTTATGATATGAAATCAAAGAAAACAGATCAATTTTTATCAAAACATGGGATTTCCGATACATATGTAAGAGTTTTGTATGTAGACTCCACGAAACAACTGTGGGCGGGAGCCGACGATGGCGGCTTGCATGTATTTAACGGCGAAAAATTTACCTTATTACAAAATCTGAAGTTCAAGATTACCAGCATCAACCAGGATCGCCATGGAGACATGTGGTTTGGGACGGGGGGAGGTGGTTTGTATCGATTGACGAAAGAGGGGCAATTGTCGAATATCGATAAGAGCAATGGTCTTGCCAGTCAATTCATTACCTCCGTGTATCATGATGAGCAGGGAGTGTTGTGGATAGGGACGATATCCGGAGGGCTGAATCGACTCGAAGAAGGCAGAATAACCAAAATTGGAAAGTCAAATGGACTGCCGGACAATACCGTATATTGTATTCTTGAAGATCAAAAGAACAATCTATGGATGAGCTCCAATCGAGGAATCATCGCAATCAGTCGAAATATGCTGCGGGACTTGGCCCAAAAAAAGATCGAACGAATCTTCCCGGTGGTCTTGTCAAAAGAAGACGGGATGGAAAGCATAGAATGCAATGGAGGATTTCAACCCGCTTGTTGGAAAGCCAACGATGGAAAACTGTGGTTTCCGACCATCAAGGGTGTTTCGGTAGTCGATCCAAACAGAATTGGAATCCATACGGTTGCGCCATTTGTGCAGATCAAAAAAGTGATCATAGATGAACGGAACTATTCGGTTGAAAAAAAAGCCGTTGCGCCCCCAGGCAGGGCGAATGTGGAGATTCATTATACCGGTTTGAGTTTCATCGCTCCCAAAAAAATTCAATATCAATATAAAATTGATGGATTGGACGCCGCCTGGATCAATGCAGGTGCCCACCGTATGGCCCATTATGCCGGACTTGACCCGGGCTCGTACCGATTCAGGGTCAAGGCATGTAACAGCGATGGTGTCTGGAGCAACCCAGGCGCCTATTATGACTTTGAAATCAAAGCCGGATTTTACGAGACCAGGGCTTTTCAATTTGGATTTCCGCTTGGTCTTCTGCTTTGCGTATTGATCGGCTATCATTTTGGTAAGAAAATTCGACAAGTCCGAAAATTGAGAAAAAAATATCAAGGCTCCAACCTGACGCCGGATGAGACCATATCCTGCCTGCAAAAAATTACGCATTTGATGGAAGTAGATAAAGCCTTTAAAGATGCTGAGCTTTCCTTGGAGTTGCTGGCGGATAAATGTGGGCAGAGTCCAAGAAATCTTTCGCGGATCATCAATGAGCAAACCGGAAAAAACTTCTATGAGTTTGTCAATACCTATAGAGTGAAAGAAGCCCAAAAATTGCTTGTCCACCCACAGTACCGCTCAAAGTCGATTCTCGAGATCAGTTTCGAGGTCGGCTTTAATTCTAAAAGTGCATTCAATCGCGCATTTAAAGCATTCACCGATTTGACGCCCAGCCAATACAAAAAGAAATCCAAACAAAGCGATGCATGAATCAGTACCAGTTGTAATCCTCGTAACATCAATAACTTCATGCTCTAACTCGAAATAATTTGAGTCATTTTATGAATGAGGTCGACAACCCTGGGTTGTATCGGTTGTGATGGCCCGAAATTGTATTGCAAAAACCTTAACCGAAAGGGAGGTGAATCGATTCTCAAAAGAACAGGTGGTGTTATGGAACAATGACTGGGATGATAAAAATCTCAAGGGAAAAGGAGGAGGTCTGAAATGATGCGTTGTATATTATCGTTAGGCAAAAGCTTTATGCTCACATTTGTATTGATCCTGATGTTGGTGGGTTGTATGCCCGAAAAGGAAGGAGTGACGACCCATGCCGATGTTCATCGTGTCGGATCGCTGCTGCAGATAGCTACAAATCAACTACCTGAAATTTTAGAGAATATGCCTGTTGGGCGTGAAAGCGATTATGGTTTTCACAATAGAGCCGAGTTTGTACACGCCGTCGTTGGTCTTCCCTATCAAGAGTATGCCATCAAAACCCAGTTGCCGACGGGATATTGGAGGATTCCAGTGGTGGTCAACGGCGAGCATCGGGCGATGTTGAGATATGGGTTGATGGATGGCGGATGGAGCTGGGAAGGCATTGGAGCTCATGGATTGGCTCGTGAGCTGGGTGAAGTGGAAGAAAGTCTTTCTCAGTTGCCCCGATCCGGGAAAATCATAAGAGATCACCAATTTGTATGTGATTATGTCCAGTATGACGTTCCACCGGATGGAAAAGTATATGGCAGCGTAATTCCTTTGAAGACCGCGAAGAGATATCTACAGACATACAGCATGCCTGTTCATTCTGTCGATTTATCGGAGATATTGATGTTGCGGGCGTCGGATCGAGCCAAGCTTCATCAATGATTTTCAATTTGCGGTTTGTAATTTACGGAAAGCCAAGGAGGATCGGGTATGAAGAAAATACTTTTTCTCTATATGATAGTGGTGTTCACAGGTAGTATGGAAGCAACCGTGTATGGAAAAGTTTTGGACGTGAAAGAAATCTTTCAAGAGCAAAATCAATGGTGTTGGATAGGTACCTCGCTTCCGGTGCTCAAATATTATGGTGATACGCAGTTGAAGCAATGTGATGTGGCGAATTTTGCATGGAAAAACGCAAAATGGCGTACATGCAATGATAACTGTTGCAGCAACCCGACCGGGTGCTGCAATTACTGGAACTACAATTGGTATGGCAGTGAGAATGCCGACGGTGATATCGAGCACATACTCTGGTCGGCAAGTTCACAGGCAAAAGTAGACGTTACCAATGTATCGGGCAGTGTTTCTCAGACGCAAGTCAATACCGCCATTTCAGACGATCGCCCTTTGATTATCCGGGTAAACAGCGGTGGACATTTCATCGTTTTGCACGGATTGGAGGGCAATACCCTGTATTACATGGATCCCTGGCCTGGTGAGGGCAAGGGCTACCAAACATTTTCCACCAGCGCGGTCAATGGGAGGAGTTGGACCCATACACAAACATGCACCACGAAACCAAATCCCAATCCAACACCAACACCAACACCTAATCCAACACCTAATCCAACACCCACACCCACTCCGAACCCCACTCCGACGCCGACACCGGGTCCGGATCCAACTCCAACTCCCGACCCGACCGATAAATCTGTCGGGATCACGGAAGTCTTTGCCACGACAACCAATATCACCAACCGAAGAGCGGTAAGCTATACCATGCCGGAAGACGGAGTGATAAAAAGTATTACCTTATATCACTTGTCCGGTAGTGGTCAGATGATATTGGGTGTGTATGCCGGCGAGGCTCAGCCCGCAGATTTGCTTGGCAAGACCCAGTCCGTGGCAGTAGATGGTGTCGATGGTTGGCAGACAGTCGGCCTGACTTCACCCGCTTATGTTGCAAAAGGTACCAAAATCTGGTTGGCATGGGTTTTTCAATACAATCCTGGTATCATCGTGTATCAAGCCGGATCGAGCCCCCGAGCCGATGCCGGGGTAGGTTGGCCGGAAGGTATGCCTGACTCGTTCGGCAACAGTACGCTTGCAAACTATAGCTATTCCATCTATGCAACCTACGAACCCGCAGTTTCACCCACTCCGACACCGACTCCCCAACCTACGCCCACCCCGACTCCGGATCCCAATCCTGACCCTTACTCGTGCGAAGGGTATTGCCGCAGCAAGGCGCCGGGCGGTTGCTACTGTGACTATTATTGTATACGCTATCAGGATTGTTGCCGGGATAAGATACAGGTCTGTGGAGAATGAGAGAATAATCGATTGTATCGAGACGGTGATCAACTATGGGTGTTGGTCGGCTCCGTTGCGAAAAACAATCGCCATCAAAGCAGGCACCAGCAGAAAATCCGCCAACATGGCCACCAGCACGGTCGTGCCGGTCAGTAGGCCGAAATAGAAAAAGTTTTGCAAGGTCGCGGTCGTATAAACGAAAAACCCTGCGGCCAATGTCAAGCTTGTGATGAGGATGGCCCGGCCGGTGGTTGTCAGGGTGGCATAAACCGCCTGGTGGACGTCTCCTTTTTGGGTATGTTCGCGAGAGAATGTATGCAAAAAATGTATGGTGTCGTCGACCACCAATCCGATTGAGATACTTCCGATCAACATGGTGGAAAAATCAAAAGGAATATCCAACAGACCCATCCAACCCACGATAATCAAGATAGGCACCAGGTTGGGCACCATGCTCAGCAGCCCGATTTTTACCCGGCCCACCAATATGATCATGATCAGGGTTATGATGATGAGCGCCAACGGGTAGCTTTTGGCCATGCTGGTCAAGACTCGGTAGATGGTTTGGGTAAACAACATCGCCATGCCGGTGGTGGCGATTTTTAGATCAGGGTAGTTTTCTTGAAAATGGGCTTCGATTTGAGATAACGCTTCGACATATTTCACCGCATCCAGGAAAGGTTTTGTCAGGGTCATGCGCGCAATGCGAAAATCGGTCGAAACCCAATGTTCCAGATCGTCGGAACCGCTCATCTCGAACAGCAGCAACTCCTGCGCCACCAGCTCGTCGGTGTCGGCGACGGTATAAAACGAAGGTTGGTTTCCGTTGAGGGCTTGGTTGACTTCTTTGAGCACCGTGGTTACGGATACGGCTTTGCCGAGCTGCATGGAGCCGATTTGTTTCGACTCGAACTCTTGAATGGTTCGCTCCATTTTGTGCATCAACTCGGCATCATACAGACCGTTTTCTTTGCCCGTATCGATAACCACTTCCAAATTGACCGATCCTTTGAACTGTCGATCCATTTCGTAGGTGGCTACCCTGAGGGGGTGGTTTTCGGGAAACCATTTCATGCTGTTTTGGGAGAGATAGATTTTCGAAAATCCCAATAGCGATGTGATGAGTAATAACGACCATACCAGAATCATACGCCAGGGATGGTGGGTCGTGAGATTTCCCAACTTCGACATGTTGCGATCCCAAAAGGCCGATCTTTCTTTGGTTTTTTGTTTGGGTGGGCTGATCGGAAAAAGAGATAGGAGAGCCGGTAACAACAGCACGGTGTAGAAAAAGGCAAAGAATACTCCTATAGGTACGATTTTGGCGAAATCGGCCACCCAACTGACGTCCGCGGTTACGAAGGAAAACAAACCCGCGGCAGTGGTGAGACTGGTCAATAGCACCGGCAGGCCGGAATGACCGAAGGCCTTGGCGATGGCCGTATGCTTGTCGCCGCACTCCTGATAAAACTTATAAAATACAGCGAGTATATGGACCGAATCGGCCAAGCCGATCACCACAAGGAAGGTAGGTATCCCGCTTGAGATGTTGGTCATGGGAAGGTCGAGAGCCGCCATGGTTCCGAGAGTAGAAAGAATGGAAGCCAGGATAACGAGCAAAGGGTAGATCACGCCGGTTACCCGACGAAAGAGCAAAGCCAAGATGATCATCACGAGTCCCAATGACAGCGGGCCCAGTTTTCGTAAATCCTGCTGTATGGCATCATGTAATACCGCGCTCAGGACGGGTTGGCCGGCGTAATGGATGACGACGCCCCGATCTTGATAAGGATCGACGATTTGCCTGACTTTGGCGTACATCTCGATGTACTCGTCGGTGTCTACGGGTTTTGTAGCTTGAGAGGTGGTGTGGAGCTTACGGTTGACTTTCGGTTCGATGATGATGACCGTGGATGCTGCGTCTTGGGAGATGAGAAAATTTTTATACAAGGGGTTTAGAACCACGTTTTGTCGCAATGACTCGAGATCGGATTGCGATGTTGGAACCTTTTTCATGAGATCTTCGACGATCAAGCGGTCATCTTGTCCATAGGTGCGCCGGACATTGACCAGGCTGGTGATCTTTTTCAGATGGGGCACCTCACGTTCCAGTCGTTGGTGCATCTCATGGAGGGATTTGAGGAAGGTTTGATCAAATAACGAATCGGCCTGCAACAGAATCAGGAGATTGTCGTCCTTGCCGAACTGTTCGCGAAATTCTTCATAAGTTATCCGCGCAGGGTCGGTATGGTGGAACATTTGGAGGATGGAGCTTTCGAATCGCAGTGTACGCAGAGGTAAAAGTGTCGTAAATAAAAGAGTCAACGAGATCAGCAAAGCCAAGCTGCGATGGCGATACGCCCAGGAGCCCAAGTTGAAGAAGAGTTTTTCGATTCGAAACCGTGTGTTCATGTAACCTCCGATACGGAAGATGAAAAGGGCAGAGGTGTCGTTTATAGCAAAATAGAGCTTTTTATAAAGTGAAATCAGTCGAAAAGACCAGCTGGCAAACGTCTCGCAACTGCGAAAATCGATCATAAGATTTGGTATGGTTTCTGGGATCTTAGCAACTTGTTACCCACGCGGTGAAAAAATCAGGGCCTTTCCTGCCGGAGTTTTATCTCGAGCGAAAGATGAAAACATCTTGACCTCCCTTGGCCGAAATGCCGATGTCGTCGAAGTCCCAGGTGCCTTCAAAGTTGCCGGTAACATAACTGGTGCCGTCTTTGAGCGTGGATATGCCGGCAGGTGAAGCCACCAGGTTGCCGCCGGCTTGCGAGACCCACAAGAAACGGCCGGTGGTATCGTATCTTGCCACAAAAACGTCCGAAGTACCCCATGACGACAAGGTCGTGCGGGTGTCTTGCCCGGCGCCGAAATTCACGGTTGAGGCAAAGCCGCCGGTCAACTTGATGACCGTATCGTTGTCCGGATGCACGTCGACGGCTTGGGCGGTGCAGTAGGCTTGCTCATCGCCGGATTGTACCCATTGGGTGTTGAGGTTGAGATCCAGGCGGGTCAAGAAATACCGGTTGCCGGCGGATGTCGTGCCTATCGTCATGGGATTGGGCTCGGAGGGAAAATCGACCAAGCCGTCGATGTTGCCGCATACGATGAAATCTCCGTTTGGAAGCCCGGCGACACCCGTTCCCGTATCGATGTTGGGACCACCTGCCCGCGATACTTTCACGAGTGTTCCGTCGGCTTTGTATTTCGCAAAGAAGATGTCCGTATTGGCGCTGGATATGCTCATAAATCCGGTTTCTTGGAGATCTTTATAAAACCTTATAGTGCCTTTGAAGTCGCCGGTTACCAAGATGGTGTCCGCGGTCACAGCCACTGCCGACGGAGTGATGGATTCATTTGCATTGATGCTGCCTGCGCGTAGCGCCCAATCGAGTTTGCCGTCGGCAGCATACCGGGCGATGAACATGTCCTGGTTGTTCGGCGCGGCGGTGAGCTTCACCTCGACCGGAGTAGTCTGAAATATGATTTCGCTTGTGTAGGTTCCGGTCGTGATGACTGTATTGTCGTTCAGCAATGCCAAATCAATTATCTCTTGGTGCTCGACGCCTTGGGTTTGGATTGCCCAGTCGAAGTTGTTGTTGGTAGGGTTGAAACGAGCCAAAAATGCATCCTGTCCATTTGCCGTAAGTTGGATGTTGGTAGGGGCTTGAAACTCAACGCTGCCGCCGAACCGGCCGCCCAACACGATGGTCTCGTCCGATGCCCAGGCCAGTGCGTTTGCCTGATCATCGTCGGTGCCGCCGATTTGTATCGCCCATTCGAACATGCCCGAAGGTTCGTATTTGGCGAGAAAGATGTCGGTTTTATCGACCGGGGAGGCGGTAAAAACATAGGCGGTCCCGAGGCTCAAAGTGTCTCTGAAAACACCGGTGGCGGCGAATGCATCGTCTTTTTTCGCTGCCACCGCGGTTGCCGCGTCAGCCAGGGTGCTGCCGAAGCCGGCCGCCCAGTTGAGGCCGATTTTATTACATTGGAATTGCTGCGGATCGCAGGCATGAAACTGGGGGCAGCATTCGTTTCTGCACAGACATTGCCCACCTTCGCACCAACTTGTTTCACAGGGGTTGGCGGCTTTCCATTGATCTACTTTGCTTCCGTTGCACTCCGGGTAAATTCCGGTACAATGGGTCATGACCCACTTTCTTTCCACTCCGGAGCCGCAGGTGTTTTCTTGCGTGCATCGATATTCTTCTTGGGGCTCTTCACGGCATATGAATTCGGCCGATCGTAAAAATCCGAGATCGTCACAACAGTCTCCCGAGCTGCAGGTTCTGTCGCCTTCCGGGCGGTCGACTTCCAGGAAACATCCCCATACGCCCAAAAAGACCGCCATGATCACTGTGAGCTTGAAAAATACATGGTATTTTCTCATTTTTACCTACTCCCGTGATCTAGAACATCCATCCATTGATCCATCCGAGCTGGACGCCCGGACCGTTGTCGCCGTTGGTGATGCGGATGGTTTTATCGTCACCCCAACGTCGAATCATCAACCCTACCCTCAAGCCAGAAAACCAGTTTGGGGTGATGTGAATGTCTGCTCCCAAGCCCAAGTTGAACATGGGGCCTGCGCCGCGGATTTCAGACCTAAAAGCCGTCGTCGAGGTGGAGTCGTTTTTGTCCTGGTACCATGAAATCCCCAACTCGGCATAGGCCAAAGGCTCGATCCACCTATCCGTGGGCCAGGCGGATTTTATACCTGCGATCAAAGAAATTTCGGTGGCCTTACGCGCGTCTTGGTTTCGGGTTTGTCCGGTTGTAAAGGCTGCACCGACTTGGCCGTAGAGCGATATCCAGCGGGAGAATGTATAGCCTGCAGACAACCCCAACATGGGTCCCGAGCGGGTCTGATCTGCGGCGATTTGCTCCACATCCGACAGATCGACGCATTCGCTCGTTCCGTTCGGACAATTGAGATCACTGCTGACTCCCAGCTTGCCGGACATGTATGCGCCCAGGTTGAGAGAGAGAAAAAATCCGGCTTCACCGGCTGATGAAAACCATCTACTTGCATGCATTTCTTCTTTGGGGCGGGATTCTTCGGTTTGCAGCTGCGTGTCTCGATGGGTCGGATCTACCGGTTTGGATGCCGCGGGTGTTCGGGTCGGTCCCGCGGTTGGTTTTGATCCTGCAAGCATTTTATGATGAGCTTTCGAAAACAGCTCCTGGACCGCAATCGGAAGCAGATCGATCAGTTTGTCCTGGGTTCCGCGAACGGATCGGGAGTAGGATGCCGCCACTTTCATTCTTTTGACATCCATGACTTTGAGGTTCAAAAGCCAGGTATTGCCGAATTGGCTGATGTTGCCGAGCATGACCCAGCGTACTCCCAATGCGCCGCCAATTTCTGCGATGCAGGCCGTCTCGGTACAGCCCAACAAGTTTTGTTGCTCGTTGAGCTCCAAAGCCGCTCGAATGTCTGCTTTACCGACAACTTGGTAATCACCCAGCTTGCGAATCTCGTTGGCCAAAAGATCTTCCAACGCGTCCATTTGATTTTGGCTGACGCCGCCCTTGGATGAAAACTCCATCACCGCGATGGATATCTGCTTGGCGCCCCGCGCAGAGAGTGGAGATAGGCTCGTCAGCAAAGCAAGCAAAAGCCACCGCTTTCGCATAATGCCTCCTTTTGGAATTTCTTCTCTTGGATAGTAGTGACATAACGTATCCGCTTTGAATGTGATTTGTTATGGTGCCAGTTTAACCCAGATAGCGCAAGCGGCCAAATTTTTCCCGCTCGAATCCCCGGTTTTGATTTTTCGCAAGCTGTAATCCGTTACATTTCTTAGAATACTATTCCCTGTGGTGCGAACAAAACGCAAGTTTAAAATGGTCATTTAGGGAGTTGTGGATCGAGCAAATCCAGGATAAAGTTGATATCCGGGATTGGTTTGCACACCCGTTCTGTTCGATTGGGTCGCAAGCCGGGCGAGACTGTTCATGCTATCGTGGGTGTAGGAAATGAAAATCTTGGTCGCCATGAGCGGTGGGGTGGACTCGAGCTTAACGGCTGCTTGGTTGCAGGATCAGGGTCATGAAGTCGTCGGGGTTACGTTTCGCCTGGAGGCTATCCAGCCGAGCGCCGGTCGGTTGGGGGCTTGCCAACAAGCAGCCCGAGTGGCCGAGGTGCTGGGTGTCAAACACTATGTGCTCGATTATGGAAAGGATTTTGAAGAAAGCGTATTGAAGCCTTGCTGGGAAGAATACTCCCGGGGCAGGACACCCAACCCATGTGTATTGTGCAATCCGGGCTTCAAATTTAAAACTCTCTTGGCTTTTGCGGATACCTTGGGCATCGAGTGGATATCCACGGGTCATCACGCCAGGATCGAGAGGGTCGAAAACGGTTCGACGGTAATGCTTCGGCGAGGGTTCGATCGGCAAAAAGATCAGTCTTATTTTTTATCCCGCTTGTCCCAGGAACAACTGAAAAGGACCTGCTTGGTTGTGGGTTCCTACGAGAAGTCCAGAGTGCGGGAAATGGCCGAAGAAAGAAATCTTCCCGGAGTGCAAAGGCCCGAAAGCCAAGATGTATGTTTTGCGGTCGGGCAAGGAGGATTTTCGGAGTTACTTAGAGAGCGCTACAGAAAACCCTCCGTGGAGGGTAATATCGTAGACCCTCGGGGAAACATTTTGGGCCGGCACAGGGGACTGCATCGATATACCGTGGGTCAGAGAAAAGGTCTTCGGGTGGCTCTTTCGAGCCGTGCATGGGTGAAATCCATCGATCCGCACAACGCCTGCGTGGTGATCTCACAGGATGAAGACGACATACTTTCCGGTGAAATGACGGTTTCGGGGATGGTGTTCAATCCACGCTGGAATTCAATAGACTCGGGGAGGGCCGAAATTCAGGTGCGTTATCGTCATCGTCCGGCCCGGGGTGGGTTTTCAGTGTTGGAGCCGGACCGGATTCGAGTGGTTTTCGATCAACCTCAGAGAGCCTTGACGCCGGGGCAGGCCGCCGTGTTATACCAAGACGATTATGTGATGGGATCGGGTTGGATCGAGACTGCAATATAAGGATGAGAAAATATTTACTTTTACTAAAAATGGAGCTAAAAAACGATGTTATCGAACGTATTGGTGATTTTATAGGATACGTGCTTACAAATATTCAGCAAGGAGTGGAAAATGGCTGCACTTAATTTTGGAGGAGTTCAAGAAGAAGTCATAACCCGGGATGAGTTTCCTTTGAGCAAGGCGCTCGAAGTACTCAGAGACGAGACCATTGCGGTTATCGGATATGGAGTACAAGGGCCTGCTCAGGCCCTCAATATGAAAGAAAATGGGTTTTCGGTGATCATAGGTCAATCCAAACAGTTTGAAAAAGATTACCAGCGCGCCTTGGCGGACGGATGGATACCCGGCGAGACCCTCTTTGAAATCGAAGAAGCCGCCCGGCGGGGCACCATCATTATGATGTTGGTGTCGGACGCCGCCCAGAAGGCCATTTGGCCCACGATTGCAAAATGCCTGAATCCCTCGGATGCTTTATATTTTTCACATGGTTTTTCAATTGTTTATAAGGATCAAACCGGAGTTGTTCCGCCTGATGATGTGGATGTGATTTTGGTTGCTCCGAAAGGTTCCGGTACTTCGGTGCGCAGGAATTTTCTCTCCGGCGCGGGTATCAACTCGAGCTTCGCTGTAGCCAATGACGCCACCGGCCGGGCGCGCGAGCGCACGCTTGCCATAGGTATCGGAGTTGGATCGGGATATTTGTTTCCGACGACATTCGAGAAAGAGGTGTTCAGTGACTTGACGGGTGAACGGGGCGTGTTGATGGGGGCGCTGGCCGGTATCATGGAAGCCCAATACGAGGTGTTGCGAAAAAACGGGCATAGCCCTAGTGAAGCGTTCAATGAAACCGTAGAGGAGCTTACTGAAAGCCTGATTCGTTTGGTGGGAGAAAACGGCATGGATTGGATGTATGCCAATTGCTCGGCCACTGCCCAGCGAGGCGCCCTCGATTGGAAACCCAAGTTCAAACAAGCCACCCTTCCGGTCTTTCGAGATCTTTATGAACGGGTCAAGTCCGGTCAGGAGACCGCCAGGGTGCTCGAAAGTTGCGGGGCCGCCAATTACCAAGAGATATTGGGTAACGAGCTCAAGCTCATGGGAGATTCGGAGCTTTGGCAGGCCGGAAAGGTCACCCGGAGCCTCAGACCCAAAGAATCGGCCAAACAGATCACCGCCGATACGAAGGGAATCGGCGGGCGGGATTCCAACTAGTTTCCGTCGCAAAACTTTTGCTTTGAAGATCGGAAGTAATGTTTGGTTTTTTAGAAGTTTACGGTTTTTATGCTTTTCACATCGGGGTTTTGATAAGACAGCCGCCTCGTCCATCGTAAACCTCCGGTTCATGTCGAGGTAACATCTACATGTCTTTTCAGGATGCCGATCGCTATGCCAGACAATTGGTTCTCAAAGAGATTGGCGCACGGGGCCAAGTCGGATTGACCTCGGGTTCGGTGCTCGTTGCGGGTTGCGGGGCATTGGGAGGAACCCAGGCTCATTTGTTGGTACGCGCGGGAGTAGGCCGGGTGGTACTGGTGGACTCGGACAAGCCCGAGATCAGCAATCTTCCCAGGCAGTTGTTGTATGACGAGCAGGATGTCGCTTCGGGTGGTTATAAGGCCGAGTTGGCGGCTTTAAAACTGACTCGGATCAATGCAAATTGCATACTGGAGCCCCGGGTTGTCAGGATCGGACCCGAAAACGTCGAAAGCTTGATTTGTGATGTGGATGTGGTGTTGGACGCCACTGACAATTTCGAGACCCGGTATCTCATCAACGATGCCTGTGTCAAGCATGAAAAACCTTGGATTTATGGAGGGATTTTAGGCACATCGGGTATGTCGTTTACGGTTTTTCCAGGTAGAAGCGCTTGTTTGGCGTGCTTGTTTCCAAGCATGCCTCAAAAAAACACTTCCAACG
>JBFFBT010000124.1:0-16326 GCA_041560255.1 Myxococcota bacterium
ATTAAAAAGGGACACTTGCCATATGGTTTAGATGGGATACAATAGGAAGTCGGAGGTTGATAAAAAAGCCGTGTCAAAAGATCAAAACATAAGAACACCGGTGGCATGCTCGTTTTGTGGTAAACCCCAGGGCGAAGCCCGCAAGTTGATTGCGGGTCCCACCGTGTTTATCTGTGACCAATGCGTGCGTTTATGCAACGAAATTATCGCCGAAGAAACCGAAAAAGAAGCCGAGCCGGAGTCTACTTCCACAATACCGACACCGGAGGAGATCAAACGATTCTTGGACAGCTTTGTCATCGGGCAGGAAAGAGCTAAAAAGATCATCGCCGTCTCCGTCTACAACCACTACAAAAGACTCAACAACAAAGACGAGCATCATGAGATCGAGCTGACCAAATCGAATGTCCTCTTACTGGGGCCCACCGGATGCGGCAAAACGCTTTTAGCTCAGAGTCTCGCGCGTTTCCTCAAAGTTCCTTTTGCCATCGTGGATGCGACCAGCCTGACTGAGGCCGGATATGTCGGCGAAGATGTGGAAAACATCGTTCAAACCCTGTTGGTGGCCGCCGACAATGATGTCGAAAGGGCTTCCCGCGGAATCATCTATATCGACGAGATCGATAAAATCGCCCGCCGGACAGGCAAAATGCCTTCGGCCAGTCGAGATGTCTCCGGAGAAGGCGTACAACAGGCCCTGTTGAAAATCATCGAAGGCACTTTAGCCAACATCTCACCTCGCGGATCCAGACGGCATTACCAGCAAGAGTTCGTCCAGGTGGACACATCCGATATCCTGTTCATCTGCGGGGGCACGTTTCACGGACTCGACAACATCATCCGCCGCAGGGTGGGAATGCGCAACTTGGGATTCGGCGCCAGGGTCGAGAAGCAAAAAGATCAATCCTTGGGTGAGCTGTTGGCGCAGGTCGAGCAATCCGATCTGATGGAATACGGCATGATTCCGGAGTTTGTAGGTCGCGTGCCCATTGTGGCTCCGATGAACGAGCTGAGTAAAACCGATCTCATCCAGGCGCTCCGCGACCCAAGAAATGCATTGGTAAAACAATATATTAAGTTATTCGGCCTGGAAGGCGTGAAACTTACCTTCACCTCCGAGGCCTTGGCAGCGGTCGCCGACGAAGCGCTCAAAAGGCACGGCGGCGCGCGCTCTCTTCGCACCATCCTCGAAGAATGCATGTTGGACATTATGTACGAAATACCTTACCTTCCCAACATCGAGGAATGTATCATCACCGAAGAGGTCATCAACCGCACCGGAAAACCCAAGCTGCGTTTCGCAGAGAAAAAATCTGCCTAGAAACGGGGGCACCCCCGTTCCGGTTTGTTCCGAATTGACTTACGAGTAAAGCTGGGTTAGCTTGTGCCCATGAGCATAACATATAAAGACTCTGGCGTGGATATCGATACGGCGGATCGGTTCGTCGACGACATCAAACCATTGATACAACGTACACATCGGCCCGAAGTGCTTGGATCGATCGGCGGATTTTCGGGGCTGTTTTCATTACCGACCCACAAGTACGAAAACCCCGTTTTGGTATCCTCCACCGATGGAGTGGGCACCAAGTTGAAAGTAGCCATTCTATGCAATCAACACAAAACCATCGGAGTGGATCTGGTGGCCATGTGTGTCAACGATGTGGTGGTTTGTGGCGCAGAACCTCTTTTTTTCTTGGATTATTTTGCCACCGGACACCTCGATCCCGCACATGGTAAGGATATCATCGCCGGCGTGATCGATGGATGCATGCAAGCCGGATGCGCTTTGTTGGGCGGAGAGACAGCCGAGATGCCCGGCATATACCATGCGGGCGATTACGATTTGGCCGGATTCGCCGTGGGCGTTGTCGAGAGAGAGAAGCTGCTGGGTTTTCAAAAATTCGAACGTGGAGATCTTCTCTTGGGTTTGGCTTCCAGCGGCCTTCACTCAAACGGCTATTCCTTGGTACGCAAAGCCTTGCTCTCGGACCAATCCAACCTCGATAAGGTTTTGCCGGGTCTGTCTTCCCCCCTGGGAGAAGAGCTGCTGAAACCGACAACCATCTATGTGAAACCTGCCCTGGAGTTGATTCGGCGCGCCAAAGTGCATGCTCTTGCGCATATCACCGGAGGCGGCCTGCAAGAAAATTTACCCAGAGTGATTCCACAACACTTGGCGGCCTGCCTCGAACGGGAAAGCTGGCCTACCCCGGCGATTTTTGAGATCATCAAAGCTGCTGCAAAACTTGACGACAGCGAAATGTTGAGAACCTTCAATCTCGGGATCGGCATGGTGGCGATCATTCATCCGGACAGCTTGCCGGAAGCCAAACAAATCGCACTGGATCACGGGATTGCATGTTGGACCATCGGACGCGTCATCGACAGGCAAAGCAGTGAGAGCCAATTTATCCTGACTCCGCCGAAATCAGGCACATATTGAAGCCTGCGGGGAGCGCATCGGTATCCAGGGAAGAAAACATGATCAACAAAAACATTCAACCCATGCAGCCAAGCATTTGACACTCAAACCGTTCGGCGCCAATCATGTCTCGAACCAACTTTTATGACGTCATCGTTATCGGCAGTCTTCCAACCGCCCTTATGGCGGGGGGATTGTTGCGCCGCCGGGGCTACCGCACGCTTCTCATTCAACAAGACGGTTTGAGCAATCATTACAAGCATGGAAATATATCCATCCCGTATATACCCACGCTGTTGCCTCCCCGCAACCATGCTCCGATATTCGAACAAGTGCTGCAAACCATTGGACTGGAAGATCCCGTGCATCAACTCGGTAAACACGAAGCACTCGATCTTCAAGTCATCACCCCGCAAAATCGGATCGACATCCCCGCAAATCTTCGAGCGCTCGAGACGGAGCTTCATCGCGCTCTACCGGATGAGAAAACCCAGATACTCAGAGTGCTCGGACGGATTCAATCTTTTGAAGAGCATTACACCGCATATCTGGAGGCCCAAACCGCCATACCGGCCCGTGGTTTGCTCGCATCCTCCAAACCCAAAAAAACCATCCGCTCCCTCAAGCAGTTCGCACCTCCAGAGTTGGAAAGCTGGCCTCAGTTGCTGCGTATTTTGGCGGCTTCGACCACGTTCAACACCAACGTCGATCACCTGTCACGCTCTCTTTTCACCACCGGACATTTGGTGCTGGGGCTCATAAGAGGCCTTCGCATGGTGCCCGATTTTAGGAAACTGCTCTTCGATGGGTTTCAAAAAATCGGGGGAGAGGTACAGCGTGACACCATTGTCGAGGAAATCGAATTTGACGGAAGAAATCCATCCGGGGTCACAACGTTACACCGCTCCATGACCTTTCGTTGCACGACCCTGCTCTCGGCGGTTCCCATCCGCCATACCATGGACTTGATACCCTTGAGAAAACGCAGGCGCCGCATGCGTCTGGTTTTGGATACGGTACGACCCAGTATGAGCATGTTTACCGTCAACTTTTTGTACCCGACCGAGTGTCTGCCTCTAGGCATGGGAAAACACCTCATCTTGGTGCGCAACCCCGATGAGCCGCTGGTCGAGGATAATCTCCTTAGAATCCTGTGCCTACCATCGGCCGAGCAACCCGATACCACGCTTATAAACCTCAGTTGTTTGATCCCCTACCAAAAGAGAAAGTTGGGCCGAGCCTACCTCGAAAGCCTACAGGAACGGATTCGGGACACGATCGAATGGATCATTCCATTTTTCAAAAAGCACCTGCAAAGCTCGTCCAGTCCGTTCATCAATCCGGTGGCCGAGGAGACCCTACCCGCAAACTCACCCTGGAAACATCACCAAACCTACGAAACCTCACAACACGACACGTTCAATGAGACCATCGTTCCCGTAGAGACTCCCTACCGCAATATGTTTTTTTGCGGGCCCGAAGTGATGCCCGCGCTGGGTCTGGAAGGATCGGCCAAAACAGCCCGGGAAGTCGTCGAGCTCATATCCGAGCAAAACAAGATCAAGAAAATTCTCTGATCGAAGACCTTAGCGCCATCCCGGGATGAACGCTATCAGAAATATGTTGATCCTTTTTCCATACCATGCTAGCTGGTAGCGTTCGGTTGTGTTCGAGAGGCTCGCATGGCGGGTGCCCCGGACATACCGGGCTGTCTTTTGGTGCTTTCATCAAGTATCCAAAAGTCGATGGAAGTTTCAAGTACCGAGGCATTGAAATCACGACTCCGGATCATGCGATCCCGGAGCGCATCGGCTTAGAAAGGTGTTACGAGATGGCAAGAATATGCGAAATATGTGGTAAGGGACCGCGTTCCGGCAATCGAGTATCCCATGCCCACAACAAAACCAGGATGCGCCAACTGCCCAACCTACAAACCGTTCATATCCACGAATCCGGCCGCAAGATGACCCGTCGCGTCTGCACACAATGCATCAAATCCGGCCGAATCAGCAAATCGGCTTAGCTCAATAAAAAAAGAGGAACCCTTTGCTGGGTTCCTCTTATGTTCCTTGGCCACGAAGACAGGGCAAACGGGAAGGCCGACCGTTACCAAAATAGCCAAAGAACTACCGTACAAAAAGTATTGAATGTGTTTGGCCCTACCCTTTTCTTGAATCACATTATCTTAATCCGTCCAGACTTGTCAATATCGTTCAAGCTCCCATTTGTATTTAAATACTACTTACTTAACAAATACTTACAAAATTTCCCAACTATTTCCCCGAGATACTGCGACTGATTGTATTTTGTTTTTATTAGGTATTTTATAATTATTTTTTGTTATTATTCTGAACCTACTGGGTCTCGGCCGACTGCTTTTTGTTATCATTTCCGTATAATCGATGTAATCCAGCTCCTTGGAAGTAGTGTTGTAAAATCTGCCGGAAATCATAACCCCGCATTGCCATACCGATCGCTCCCATCTGGCACATCCCGACACCATGGCCCCATCCACCCCCCCGAAAAACAAATTCCGAGGGCATCTGCTGATCATCTATGCGCACTTCCACCTCGAACATGGCCGATTTGAGGCCTCCAAAAAGTCTCCGAATGGGCAGCTCACGCTGCACCACCAACTCTCCCTGCGTACCTATGACTCTGACCATGCAGGCTCTCGCAGATACGCCCCGGGATAGGACCTGGATCGATACAACTTGTCCTATTGGCTTTATCCTGGCTACCAATCGATCCATATCATCAGAGCGTATCGTGTGGGTCCATCTGTACAGGGTCGAAGCTCCGAATTCGGTATGACTGCAAAACGCCGTAGGCGCTGCTCGGAGCCACACGCCAACATCCTCACGCGGATTCGGGCTCAAAGCAGCCTGCTCGCTGGTCATATCGGCGATTCCCCTCAATTCGGGTTTGGCCGGATCCGTCCATACCAACTCGTTGTTCTCGGTATGACCTCCACATGACGCGCTGTATACCGAATCCACCAGCGCGGGGCCGCGAAACAAGAGCTCTCCCCGGGTAGCCCGGACGGCTTGGGTCGTCCTGGGATGCTCGACATCCATCCCGGCATAGACCTGACAGTGCGTGCTGGCGCAAAGCAGATAGGGATCCAAAAAATGCCTCGAGCCGATCTTGGCAAATACCTCACCCCGGGCAACCACGGCTTGGGCCTTGAGCGCCTCCATAGGCGCGTTGGCATACATTTCGGCCGGAACCAGCCCTTCGAGCAATTTTTCGACTCCAATTTTATTTATCACCACCATTTTTCCCGCATGGTTCAATGTGACGAGAACGCTGCCGGCGTAGGTCCTTCGACGTTCTCCTCTCCATTCGGATTTTTGTATCCCTTCGAGGTCTTCAATCACAATCGAGCCCTTTTGATCCGCCGGCACAATGACAATCAGATCTTCGGCCTGATCCCGCATTCCACCTTCATTATCCAACATCGCGATGCGGCCGGTCGGCCGACGGGTTAGATGATGATGGACAAAAGCCTTGGTCCCGAATGCGCCTAAAATCACCCCGGCTTGTGTAGCAGCCTGGTCTTGTGTATCTTGGGGATTGACTGCCAGGATATAGCTACGGTTGTCGATCACCCGACCCCTTAAACCAAACACGGAGCCCACTTCGAAAATCTGGGGTTTCAACTTGCGACGACGCCAAATCCCCGACAGCTTTCTCAATTGTTCTTTCTCATCAAAAGATACACTCTCTACCCCTACCCAATGTTTGACCTTACCCGGCGTCGATTGCGTCAACCGAAAAATCCAACTCTCTCCCGAGGGAACTATCAAACGAGCCCTGGCCCGCGGATCACCGGCAGGAGTGTAATCGACCAACAATCCTCGATCCGAAGAAATCCCTACTTTCCGTAAGGCTTCATAAACCCCCACGGTAATCAAGGGAACTCCGTGTGCGTCGAAAATCATTCGACTGGAATACAAGAGGCTCACCCGATCAGTTGTATCGGGTGGTTTTTCCTGCGTCACCGCAGAGCGACAAAAAAGCAAGGCTGCAAGGACGATGAGTCCACTGGGCACCTTCACCGGCTCAACCCCTCGGCCGACATCTGCCGCTCGATGATATCCGGCCAACTACGCGCCTGGTGCTTGTGCTTCAACCGAAGGATTTGTCGCTGGTAGATTTCTTCCATTTTTCGCAAGCGAACCATCCGTCGAAGTTCGGGCTCAGCCTCCCGTATGCTTTCTCCTTTTCCCGGCCGCTCGACGCCTCTTCGTACGATGTATCCGCCTCCTGAAAACCACACGGGCCGACTGATCATAGCGTTTTCCTTCAGAGCCAGAATGGTCTTTTTCAACTCCGGTTCGATGCTCTCCTCATCGAGAGAAAGCGCCAGGTTGGAGTACTCCTTGACTTGGACGGTCGGATTTCCGCGCATGAAACCTCTGGCCAAAGCCAAAAACGTATCCAAATCCGCAACCCGATCTCCCAAAACGGATTGAATTTCGCCCATCAATTGTTTGACCTTCTCAGCCCGGACGACCGGGGTCTCATTATCTTGGGGCGCATGAAAATCCGGGAAATACCCGATCATGATCACCGCCGCATCCACGCTGGTCGGGCGGTAGATATCTGATTCTCCAGTGGTCTTGTATTTTTCCACCTCATCCCGATGAGCCTGGTGCAACTCTTCCTCCGATACGTCGAGATCTTCGAGCCTTGGTAAAACTCGATCGAGGTAGAGTCTTGCGATAAGACGTTTCTTTTGCTCCCCAAGCCAGCCCTCATCGACAATTTTTTTTTGGCAACCAGACAAAGCCAGCAAATTGAGCGCGGCTTGCAGCTTTTGTTCGAAACGATTTTCAATCTGTACGAAGGACCCGAGCTCCTTTTGGATTTCCAAATGCCAACCGGCATACCGATCCAGGTCACATGCGTCCAAGGCTGTTCCCTCGATCTCGGCAAGCGCCAGGCTCGAACAGGTTGTCCCGGCGACGGATCCGGGTAGGAGCAAATCGCTTCCCGGCCTACAGCCCCATATCGACATGATCACGCCAATCATCCAAACTCGAAAAACTCTTCGCAATCTCAGCCCGCTCACGTTTTCACTCCCCTCGAGGCCGTAGCGGTTTGCAGTCCAGCAAATCGACCCGCCGGGTAAAAGCCTCGGATTGTGCATGTCGAAGTCCAAAATCCTCTCATCACACATAGGGTCCAAGTTTGATTTATACCAAGACATTTCGAAAGCGGCAAATACCCGGATTGCTGGTCCGATCCATAAAATACAATCTCATAAATGAGTTTATTCCGGTACTTTCCACCGATAGAAACCGTGTATATGTTTATTGGTCACATTTGGTTGACATCACCGGCACATTGGGTATAGGAAACTTGAGGTTACAGACACCCAGCGTGAGCCATCCAGGAGTCATTACAGATGTCGAATATTTTTACTTTTTACTCTGCTTGCACCACTGCACCACAGACTCTGTCCATACAGCGACAGAAATCATGGTAGGCTGCTGTGCCTGCATGCGTCGAGGAGAACCCGAATGAGTCACAACCCCACGAAAGAAGAGCTGCTGGCCAAAGCAAAGAAACCCGCCCAAGACGCTATGATTCTACATCCTTTCTACAAGGGTAAAACCGAAATCATCCCCAAGGTGTGCATACGGGATTTCGATGATTTTGCTATTTGGTACACTCCCGGCGTGGCCGAACCATGCCGTGACATCGCGAAAAACCCCGAAAAAGTATGGGAGCACACCTCCAAGGGCAATACAATCGCGGTAGTATCCGATGGAACCCGGGTATTGGGCCTGGGTGATATCGGACCCGAGGCCGGCCTGCCCGTCATGGAGGGCAAAGCCATCTTGTTCAAATATTTAGGAGGCGTGGACGCAGTCCCAATCTGTCTGGACACCAAAAATCCCGACGAGATCATTTCGGCGGTCAAATGGCTGCAGCCTTCGTTTGGCGGATTTAACCTCGAAGATATCGCCAAACCCAAGTGTTTCAGGATTCTCGACACGCTGAGAAAGGAATGCCGCGTACCGGTATGGCATGACGATCAGCAGGGAACCGCCGCGGTGACCGCCGCCGGACTCATCAACGCCCTCAAGGTGGTCGGCAAAGCTCCGGATCAAGTCAAAGTTGTGCTCAACGGCGCCGGAGCCTCGAACATTCGGATCGCCCATCTGTTGATGTTGGCCGGGATACCCGGACCGCATATCATCATGTGCGACACCCGCGGAAGCTTGCACAAAGGCAGAACCGAATTGTGTGAAATCGAGCCGGAAAAATGGGAGTTGTGCGAATGCACCAACGAAGAGCAAAAGGCTTGCTCCAACGCCGAAGCAATTGCCGGAGCCGATGTGCTCATTTCTCTGGCCACTTCGGGCCCCGACGTGGTGCATAAAGATTGGATCTCTTCCATGGCCAAGGAAGCCATTGTATTTGTCTGTGCCAATCCCATACCCGAGATCTGGCCGTGGGAGGCCAAGGAAGCCGGTGCGCGGATCGTGGCCACCGGACGGAGCGATTTCCCGAACCAAGTCAACAATTCGCTTGGTTTCCCCGGGATATTCAGAGGCACCCTGGACGTGCGGGCCAAAACCATCACGGACGAGATGTGCCTGGAGGCCGCCTACGAGCTGGCCCGTTGCGCTGAAGACCATGGCCTTAGGGACGACTACCTCATCCCCACCATGGACGAATGGGAAGTATTTCCTCGGGAAGCCGCCGCGGTCGGCATGAAAGCCATTGAGCAAGGTGTCGCCAAGATTACCGACGTCACCTTCGACTCGTTGAAGAAAAACGCCGAAAACATCATCAAAAGAGCCCGCGATCAGGCCCATCTCATGCAGAAAGAAGGCCTCATCAAACTCCCCTGACGCTCACAGCGAAAGAGGCATCAAGATACCGGAAGCGGTAGAGCAAGCTCTACTACTCTGCCGGATCGAATCGTAAGCAGAAACAGCTCTTTTTTTACCCTCCCGGAGGCGTCCATCGATGCGGCGCCGCAGGCTCCTTCGAAATGCTGCATGTCGAGCAGAGCATCGCGTAGATCGGAGGTTTTGCAGATCGTCTCTCGATCGAGAACCCATCTCAACATACGCGCGGCGTCATAGGCATGCGCGGCCAACGTGCCCGGCTCGCTGTGATAACGAGCCTGAAACCGTTCGACAAAGGATCGGGTAGCCGGCTTTGTGCTGTCTTTGAAAAATCCATCGCAAAATACGGCTCCTTCTACATATCTTCCGGCCCATTCAATCAATTTTGGGTGATGCCAACCATCGGTTCCGAGCAAATACACCATGTCCAACTGGTTGCGCCCCAAAGATTTTTTCAAGCGTTCGGTTTTCGCGGCATCCTGAGTCTGTAACACGACATCCTCAAACGCCAAGGCCGGCGCCAACATGGCGATTTTCTCGTACACATCCGGCACGAAGATGGCTTCGAAATCGATAATAGGCGGGATCTTTTTGTAAAGATTCTCGAGCGCGCGCTGCATGGCCAGGGGTCGGTTTCGATACATCCGTCTGATTTGATCTCGTCTGGCAATAAAATCGGGACGTTTATCGAGATCCGCACGCCCCACGAGTTGCTTGACAATCGGCGAGAAATTTGCCGTATCGGCCGGATACCCTATTGCCCGCGTCAACCGGCCGCCGCTTTCAGAAAACCCGCGCTCAAAAAGGTCAAAAAAGATCCTGCCGTCTCGATCTTCGGGATACAACACCGCTGCGGTTTGGATGCCCAATGCGTTGCGGGCATATCCCACCAGGGTAGCGATCTCGGCCTCGCGCGTCATGAAATTGGTAAATACATACGACCCGATCTCCGGGAGCATATACGATCCGCTCAAAGCCAACAGGGACACCCCGATCTCCTGGGCGCTGTCTCCAGCCGCCCTGGATTCTTCTGAAAAAAGCGGACCCAACACAGCCACCACTTTTTCTTGCTGCACCATCTCCTGAAGAAGCGACGAAGCCCTTTCGCCGTCTCCTTGGGTATCCCGCACCACCAGTCGGTACGACCTACATCCGACATCATCATCCACATGACAATCCATGCCGAGCTGAATGCCGTCCAAAACGGTTTTTCCGTACCATGCATATTTCCCGCTCAAAGGCAAAAGAACCCCGATCGAATATTCCGGGGTTTGACCCAGCTCACATCGTTCTTGGAGCCATGTATCGGACGGATTGGACCGAATCCAAGCACATCCGGACAACGATCGAACCGCCATCCAGGAGCCCAACAACAACCACAAGCATCGAGCAACCATTGTGTTACGTGCAATATTTCGATCCGTTCTCAGCAATCTCAGCATGCCTGCACTCCTTTGCCGACCCGCCCCCTATTATGACGTAGAGCAACCATACCTTGCGGGCGCCACCAACCTGGGTCGAGCATCAAAAAATTTCATGCCATTGACCGATTGACCCTCGGTATGTACTGAGCTAGACTGCGGGCTCATGAAAACCCATACTCTTTTCATTAACCCTTCTGGGATTGATTTCCATCCCATAATCCGCATATTCAAAAAAAACCGCATTTTCCATCCCGGACCATTACAACATCATCAGCTTGATGCAATCCTTTCGAAAACCCAAAGATTCAAACCTCATACAACCAATCAGGAGCCGGTACAATGATCTTTGCCTCAGACTTTAAAAAGGGCACCCGCATACTGTTTGAAAGTGACCCGTACGTCATCATGGATACCCAAACCCAAACTCCATCGGCCCGAGGAGCGGCCACGCTGGTCAAAGTCAAGATGCGCAACCTCAGAACCGATCAAGTCTTTGATAAAAGCTTCAAGGCCGCGGACAAATTTGAAGAGCCCGATCTGGGCAAAACCATGATTCAGTACCTGTATGCAGACGATCAATTCCTGATCTTCATGGACATGACCACCTTCGATCAATTTCAGGTGGAAAAAGCCGAGCTGGATCAAAAATCCGCCTTTCTTCAAGAGGGCATGGAGCTCAAAGCCTGGTTCTTCGAAGGCCGCCTGTTGGATTTGGAGTTGCCCGTCACGGTAGATCTGGAGGTCGTCGAAGTCGAACCGGGCACCAAGGGAGATACTGTCCAGGGATCGGCCACCAAACCCGCCACCCTTGAAAACGGCCTGCGGGTGCAGGTGCCGCTTTACATCGAGTCGGGTGAAACCATCAAAGTTTCCACCAAAGACGGCAAGTTTGTCGAGCGGGCCAAGCGATAGGCTCACCAGAAGTAAAATCCAATCTTTCAACCGATATGCTCTTGAAGATTTTTTTGGAGCCGCCCGGTCAAGCCTTTTTTTTTCTTGGTTGAGTTGCGGGCCTCGTTCTCCTCAAACCGAACCATGACATCTCCGGCCTCCACTGTTTGACCTACCGCCACCAACACCTCGGCTATCATACCATCTACCGGAGAAGCCACGCCGCTTTCCATCTTCATGGATTCGAGCACGACCAAATTCTGGCCTCGAAAAACACGGTCACCTTTCTTTGCCGGAACATCCACCACCAGTCCGGGCATCGGACACAGGAGCTCATTGGACGGCGGGTGTTCGTCCCGCCGGGGCATGTGTTCGAGCAAAGCCCACTCCTTGGGACTGTAAACCTCGAACAACCGAGTAAGCCCACAAAATGATATCCAAAAGAATGAACGCTCGATTCGTAACCGAAAGCGATGGATGCGTCCATCAATGTTGAGCTTGAGACGGCGTCGGTAAAATTCGAAATCAGGCGTCTCCACCATCAGCTTGTCTTCATCGACATGAATGCTCCACAAACGTCCCTTGGGCGCTTTCTCCAATCGCACGTCGAATTTATCCGATCCAGATCTGACAAAATATCGGTGCAGGTCGATCGGACCTTTGCCCGCACCGATGCGCGACACCATGGGCTTTATGGATTCGCGCACGGCCATGATGCGTACGTGGTAGATCAGGGCCGCCACCAGAGCCGATAGCTTTATATTCCGCAAATCAGGAGGAGAAAGAGAACAGTGACCGTCGAAATGGCGCTCGATAAATCCCGTATCCAGATCTCCTTGGATGAACGCCGGGTGGCACAGCACGCTGTTGATAAAATCGATGTTGGTAACCACTCCTTCAATGTGATATCCGTTGAGCGCTTCCACCAATCCGACCCGGGCGGAATCTCTGTCTTTACCCTTACAAATGACTTTGGCCAACATGGAATCGTAATACACCCCAATGTTGCTGCCCGTATGCACGCCACTGTCCACCCGCACACCGCTGTCTCGGGGTTCGGCATAGCGGGTGATCATGCCGGTGGCCGGGACGAATGCTTTGCCGGCATCTTCGGCGCAGATGCGCGCTTCCATGGCCCACCCGTCGAACACCACTCCGGCCTGATCGAAAGGCAGCGGCTCGCCTGCGGCAATGCGAAGCTGTAGCTCCACCAGGTCCAGACCGGTCACCAGCTCTGTAACCGGATGTTCCACCTGCAGCCGGGTGTTCATTTCCAAAAAATAATACGCACCCTGGGCGTCGAGCACAAACTCGACCGTACCGGCATTGACATAGCCGGCCTTACGGGCGAGATCGCAGGCCGCCTGACCCATACTTCGCCTGAGCTTGGGACCCACCGCCGGCGAAGGTGATTCTTCGATGATTTTTTGGTAACGCCTTTGGATCGAGCACTCTCTTTCACCCAAAAAAACCACATTGCCCTTTGTATCTGCCAGAATCTGGATTTCAACATGGCGGGGCCTTTCGATAAAGCGCTCCATGAATATCCGGTTGTCGCCGAAAGCCTTGCGGGTTTCCTGGCGGCTGGCCGCCAAGGCCTCCCCCATCTGTTGCGGATCCGCAACGATGCGCATTCCCTTGCCGCCTCCGCCCGCGGCAGGTTTGAGCAACACCGGATAGCCTATGCTCGCGGCAACGGACAGGGCTTCTTCCTCGTCTTTGAGACTATCCACATGACCGGGTATGACCGGGACGCCCGCCTTGACTGCCAGCTCCTTGGAGGCAATCTTGTCGCCCATCACGGCGATGACGTCCGCCGGTGGACCGACGAACCCAAGGTTGGAAGCTTCTACGAGACGGGCAAAATGGGCGCTCTCGGACAGAAAACCATAGCCTGGATGCACGGCCTTACAGCCGGTCGACATGGCCGCGGTTACAATTTTCTCCCCATTCAGGTAGGAATCCCGGGCAGACGAACCGCCGATATACACAGCTTCATCGGCCATTTGTCGATGCATACTGCGGCTGTCCGCATCGGAAAAAACCGCGACGGTTTTGATGCCCAGGCGCCGGCAGGTGCGCATGATGCGTACGGCGATTTCACCACGGTTGGCAATTAGGATTTTATCGAACATGATTTGCCTCACAAAGGGATGTTGCCATGTTTACGCTCAGGCCCCTTTGCATCTTTGCCCTCGAGCACCTGAAGGGTGCGGATCAGGCGGTGACGCGTATCTCTGGGGAAAATCACATCATCAATGTAGCCTCGCTTGGCCGCCAGAAAGGGGTTGGCGAAAGTGCGCCTGTATTGATCCATTTTTTGATTGAGCAGGGCTTCCGGATCCTCGGCGGCCTGGATCTCCTTGCGATGAATCAACTCCACCGCGCCCTTGGGACCCATGACCGCGATTTCGGCCGTGGGCCAAGCATAGTTTACATCACAGTGGATATGTTTGGAATTCATCACCAGGTACGCCCCGCCGTAAGCCTTGCGCACGATAACGGATATGCGCGGCACGCTTGCCTCTGTAAAAGCATACAACAGTTTGGCGCCGTGGCGGATGATGCCTCCATGCTCCTGGTCCGGACCCGGCATGAAGCCGGGAACGTCGACCAAAGCAATCAGGGGGATATTGAACGCATCACAAAATCGGACGAAGCGGCCGGCTTTGAAGGAAGCGTCGGTATCCAGTACCCCGGCCAACACGGCTGGTTGATTGGCCACCAAACCCACGGTCTGCCCTCCCAATCGACCGAAGCCACAGATGATGTTGCGGGCAAAACCGGGATGAACTTCCATGAATTCGGCGCCATCCAACATGCTGAATATCAACACGTTCATGTCATAGGTCTGATTGGGGTTCTCGGGGATGAGATAGTCCAGGGCCGGATCGACGCGATCCGCAGGATCGCGCAGATCCAGAATGGGAGCTCTTTGCCGACTGTTTGAAGGCAGGTAGCTGATCAGACGCCGAACATCCCTCAGGCAAAGAATGTCGTTGGGCGCTGTAAAATGAGCCACACCGCTTTTTTGGGCATGCACGTCGGCCCCACCAAGCTCGTCGGAAGTAATTTCCTGATGGGTTACCGTTTTGACCACGCTCGGTCCGGTGACAAACATATAGGAAGACTCCTGTACCATGAAAACAAAGTCGGTGATAGAGGGACTGTATACCGCCCCTCCGGCGCATGGCCCCATGATACAGGAGATCTGGGGGACAACCCCGCTGGCTCTCACGTTGCGGTGGAAGATCTCCCCATATGCCGCCAAAGAATCCACTCCTTCCTGAATGCGGGCTCCGCCCGAGTCGTTCAGGCCGATTATCGGCGCGCCCACCTTGACTGCCAGATCCATGACCTTGCATATTTTCTGCGAATGGGCCTCCCCCAAAGAACCGCCGACTACCGTGAAATCCTGACTGAAAACAAACACCTCACGACCATCGATACTTCCATGTCCGGTAATCACTCCGTCACCCGGGTAGGATCGCTCATCCCCCAGAGAACCGCCGCGGCCGGCTTTGAGCACATCGAACTCCTCGAAGGTACCGTCATCCAAAAGCAGATCGATTCTTTCCCGCGCCGAGAGTTTGCCCTTTCGATGCTGATCGGCAAGCTTCTGATCTCCTCCGGCGGCAATGGATTCGGCCCGAAGCTTTTCCAACGTCTCGAGCGTCGCATTGTATTGCACTTCCATCGTATTCACCTCGAATTGAATTATCCCTGATCCTCTACCACGGCCCGGGCTTTCAGGTAATCCTGCCTCAGGCGATTGGTCGCCTCATGAACATCCTTCATATACTGCTTTTCTTTATTGGATATGAGCCTTAGGCCCCAAGCATCCGGTCTGGATCGAATCACGCTGCCGGCATCGATATATGTATACGTATCGATCGAAGCGCGCATGACCAAAGCACCCATACCCACCCAAACCGCGTTGGCCAGGGTCGCGCTGTACAGGGAACATCGCATGGCCAGAAAACAGTCCTCGCCGATGGTACATGGACCGTGAATGGTAACCCCATGGGCAACCGAAGTCCTGGCTCCGATGGTTACCGTGGTGCCGCCGTGGGTGTGAATGATCACCCCGTCCTGGATATTTACTTCTTCACCGATCACGATGGGCGTTACCGATCCGTCCGGTCCGCGCTCATCCGCTCGAACCACGCTAAGCGGAGCGATAAATACGTTTTTCTCGATGATGACATTGCCGATGATCTGAGCCGATGGATCGATCAAGGCACTAGGATGCACCTGGGGATAATCTCCCGCCAAATTGGGCCGAATGTTTTTTATCATCGACATGACCTACATCCTTTCCGGCGTCATATTGCCGGATGGACCCGGCAGGCGATCCGCCTCGGACAACGCGATATCAAAGACGCAGTCGGACAGGTTGTCCTCCTTCCAACCGAAATTCAGAGGACAACCTGGAAAGCTGAATGAAAAACAATTTTTTCTTTGCATACCGGTCGCTCCTTTTGCACAAAAAAGGCCGCTGCTCGTTTCTTTGAGAAACCAACAGCGGCCTTATTTTTCTCACGCACCCTACCAGTACATACAGAGGGCCCGCTCCAACTCTAAGACAATGGTTTTTTATATCTTTTGACCCCCCGAAGCATTGGAGTGAGTCTCCCCTGCTTCGGCAGATCGGCTTATATCTGGACCATTTTTCAAGCTATGTCAATGAAAACTTTATACAATGCCGCGCTGTTCC
>JBFFBT010000125.1:0-16325 GCA_041560255.1 Myxococcota bacterium
GCCGATCAACCCACCATAAAAAAGCTATTGGAATAGAGTTTACATAATTTTAATTATGTAAACTTTTATCTGATCCTGTCTCAAAAACCCGGCATATGGGCGTCCAAGGCATGCTTGGAGATGGACGAGTTTCACCTGCAAAGCTGATGATATTGTTTTCACATGCTGTTCGTATGGTTGCTATTGTGATATCTTCTAAATACAATTTTATTTCATGGGAGGGTCAACATGAATCAATTGGTTGAGTTTGAATTGGAAGGCGGGGGAAGCGTTATCATTGAAAGTACTAGGATCGAATCTGGTTCTGGTCCGCAAAGGGCTTCAAGTAAGGGATATAGGGATCCCCAAAAAGCCAAAGAGAAATTTGAAGAAGTTCTACATGTACTTACTCCGGTGGCCAATGCTCTTCAGGATAGGCTCCAAAGCTTGGTCAAGCCGGCAGACGAGGTTGGTGTTGAGTTTGGGCTCAAGCTGCATGGAGGGGCTCAATTTGTGATTGCTTCGGCAGGAGCTGAAGCAAATTTTAAAATATCGTTAAAGTGGAAGCGAAAATAAGTCTTATTATAAGACATAAGACCGCCATGCATCCAGAACCACCCAAGTGTTGGATAGCCCGCATTAATGGCCAGGATGACGAGCCAGTGGGTCTTGGATTTCTATTTGATCAGGGACGACTCGTCACTTGTGCGCATGTTGTCGCAGCTGCCTTGGATCATGATGAAAAATCAACGAAAAAACCAAGGGGCAAAGTAAAGATATGTTTTCCTTTTATCTATCCAGAAAACCCAACTGAAGGTAGGGTTGTTTGCTGGCATCCGGTATCTGATCAAACTGTTGAAGATATTGCGATATTGGAATTGCATAATACACCTTTTGATGCCGATGAGCTCCCCGACATATTATCGAACCAGCCGCGCAGAAAAAACCGTGTAAAGGTATTTGGTTACCCAATTGACTACATAAAACAAGGTATATGGTCATACAACCTGACCGGGGATCAACTTCCGAATGGTTGGTGGCAGGTTCTACCGGATCGAAATAGTGGTAGATCAATTGAAAGGGGATTTAGTGGTTCTCCAATCTGGGATGAGGACGAAAATGCATTGGTAGGTATGGTAGTTGCGAGAGGCTGCTATCATGACGGACTGGGTTTTATTATCCCTAACAAATTGATTCGAAAAGTCTGTGATTATGATCACAAAATATCAGGTAACAACCTCGGTCATGAATTCAAAGCAAACGATAGAAGACCTCACGACGTATTTTTGAGCTACACCGGCAAAGACAAAATTCAGGTAATAAAAATTGCAGAAGCACTCAAGTGCAAAGGTATTAAAATTTGGTTGGATGAATGGGAGTTGGCACCAGGAATCTCATGGCAGGAAGCCATTGGGACCGCTGTTAAAACCGTTCTCTCTGCTGTAGTGTTTGTAGGCCCAGGTGGTGTAGTACCATGGGAAATGCGCGAAATGCGTGCATGTCTCGAGGAGTTCAATAAAAGAAATCTTCCTATCATTCCGATATTGTTACCCGGTGCACCAGGCGCCCTCGAATTACCTAAATTTTTCAAAGAGTTTAGATGGATCGATTTTCGATCTGGTGATAGAGACCAAAACCTTGATACGTTGATTCAAAATATTAAAGGCACAAAACAGACTGTCGATGCAGAATCTCTCAAATCAATCCAAGAAGAAGAATCCGGCAGGCTGGACCATAATTTATTCAGGCTGGTGGGTGTACCCAAGCTTCCCAGATATTATCAAAATCGTTCAGAATACAAATTGTTAAAAAACATACTCATTTCCAACCAAATCAAACCAGTCGCATTGATTGGAAAGGCATCAGGTCTGCATATTCTAGGCTTGCAGGGCATGGGTGGAGTGGGCAAATCCGTTTTGGCCGCGGCGGTGGTAAAGGATCCTGAAGTTCGGCGTGCCTACCCGGACGGTGTGTTCTGGATAACCCTGGGTCAAAACCCTCGAGCGCAAATACCTATTTTACAAGCAAAATTGGCTCAGGAATTTGATGCACACATAAAGTCATTCAGAAACATAGAAGACGGGAGGAATAAACTCGAAGAGCTCATCTGTCAGAAAGCCTGTTTGCTTGTACTGGACGACGTTTGGGACGCTCAGGATGCAGATGGATTTGATGTGGTTGGTCAAAACGGAAGACTTCTTGTTACCACACGCAAAGAAGATGTCACCCGGGCCTTGAATGCCGAGAAAATGAGTCTTGCCGAGTTGCCTCTTGATGAAGCACGAACTTTGCTCGCAAGCTATGCTGGGATTGAAGTGCAAGATCTACCCAAAGAATCGAATCAAATCATGAGAGAGTGCGGGGAGCTTCCTTTGGCGCTTGCCATGGTTGGTTCCATGGTGCGAGGTAAACCTTCTGATAGATGGAAAAATGTATTGGCCAAACTACAAAATGCAAGCTTGAAGAAAATACGAAAGCAACTGCCCTCAAATACTACTCATGAAAACTTGTATAAATTGATCCAGGCCAGCGTAGATGACCTAAGGCCGGAAGTAAGAGATAGATATTACGATTTGGCCGTGTTTCCCGAGGACACTCAAATCCCAGAAAGGGCGCTCCAGGCATATTGGGAGCCATTGGGTCTAGACGAATACGATGTACAAGATATTATCGACACGCTTTTAGATAGTTCTTTGATTCGCAGAAATGCAATGGGTCGGATCAACCTGCACGACTTACAGCATGATTTTGTGTCTTTGCATGCAAAATCAGATGATATATCGGCATTTCATAAACGGTTTGTAAACGCTTACAGAAACAAGTGTAAAGGCATATGGTATGAGCTGGTAGACGATGGATATATTTATGATCATCTTGCCTACCACCTTGAAAAAATTAAATATTTTGATGAGTTAGAACAACTTCTTATGCATTTCAAGTGGCTTGAGGCAAAGCTGGCACAAAGTGGGTGTTATTCTCTGATTACGGATTTTGATAAGATTTCAGAAAATTCAGTACTTAGACTTATTCAAGGTGCGCTACGTCTATCAACAAATATTCTTGAAAAGGATAATACAGAGCTTGCAAGTCAACTCCATGGAAGGCTGGATATCTTTCGCAATCCCATGCTCAAACCTCTCTTGGACCTGGCAAAAGATGCGGCAAAACCTCCCTGGCTATGTCCATATTTACCATGTCTTGAACAACCCGGCGGGAATTTGCTTTTGTCGCTCTCGGGTCATTATGGTATGGTCACCTCGATAGCAGTAACGCCGGATGCAAAACACATCATTTCAGGTTCTTTTGATAAGACCATCAAGGTATGGGACTTGGAGTCCGGTAAGGACATCCTCACACTCTCGGGTCATGCTGACTGGGTCAGCTCTGTAACAATAACGCCGGATGCAAAGAACATTATTTCAGGTTCTAGTGACAAGACCATCAAGGTATGGGACTCGGAGTCTGGTAAGGAAATCCGTACGCTCTCGGGTCATGGCGGTATGGTCAGCTCGGTAGCAGTAACACCGGATGCAAAGCACATTGTTTCAGGATCTTCTGATAAAACCATCAAGGTATGGGATTTGGAGTCTGGAAAGCAAATCCGTACGCTTCAGGGTCATACTAGTTGGGTCTACTCGGTAGCGGTAACGCAAGATGTAAAGCATATCATTTCAGGATCTTCCGACAAAACCATCAAGGTATGGGATTTGGAGTCCGGAGCGCAAATCCACACATTTAAGGGTCATGCTGGTTTGGTCTACTCGGTAGCAGTAACACAAGATTCAAAGCACATCATTTCAGGTTCCTCTGACAAAACCATCAAGGTATGGGACTTGGAGTTTGGAAAGCAAATCCGTACGCTTCAGGGTCATACTAGTTGGGTCTACTCGGTTGCCGTTACACAAGATGCAAGTCACATCATTTCAGGTTCCTATGATAAAACCATCAAGGTATGGGATCTGGAGTCTGGAGAGCAAATCCGTACGCTTCAGGGTCATGATGGTTTGGTCACCTCGGTAGTAATAACGGATGAAAAATACCTCATTTCAGGCTCTGATGACAAAACCATCAAGGTATGGGATCTGGAGGCTGGAGAGCAAAACCGTGCATTTAAGGGTCATGCTGGATTAGTCAACTCGGTAGCCGTAACGCATGATGCAAGGTACCTCATTTCAGGATCTTATGATAAAACCATCAAGGTATGGGACTTGGAGTCCGGAGAGCAAATCCGTACACTTCAGGGTCATGATGGTTTTGTCACGTCGGTAGTTGTAACGCAAGATACAAAGCACATCATTTCATGCTCTTATGATAAAACCATCAAGGTATGGGATTTGGAGTCCGGAGAGCAAGTCCGTACACTTCAGGGTCAGTCTGAATTGGTCATCTCGGTAGCCGTAACGCATGATGCAAGGTACATTATTTCAGGTTCTATAGACAACACCATCAAGGTATGGGACTTGGAGTCTGGAGAGCAAATCCGTACGCTTTATGGTCATGCTGGTTTTGTCAATTCGGTAGTCGTAACGCATGATGCAAGGTACATTATTTCAGGTTCTTCTGACAAAACCATCAAGGTATGGGACTTGAAGACCGGAAAGCAAATCCGTACGTTTAAGGGTCATGCTGAATTGGTCAATTCGGTAGTAACGCATGATGCAAGGCACATCATTTCAGGTTCTTTAGACAAAACCATTAAGGTATGGGATTTGGAGTCTGGAGAGCAAATCCGTACGCTTTATGGTCATGCAGGTTTGGTTACCTCGATTGCCGTAGCGTGTGATGCAAGGCATATCATTTCAGGTTCTTATGACAAAACCATCAAGGTATGGGACTTGGAGTCTGGAAAGTGTCTGTCGAGTTTCACGGGAGATAGTGGTGTTTTTTCCATTGGTTACTCTCCGCATGATCTGAAAATAGTTGCTGGCACATATTCAGGCAAATTGTACTATTTGAAGTGGATCAAGAAATAAGCGTGTGTGGCTAAAGCCTAAAAATAAAAGTTTACATAATATATCTTATAGGACGTTAAATCTGTATCGCGTGGGATTCTGGATAAACCCCACTCGGGTTGTTCTTTGCTGTCAGGAGTGCTTGTCGAGACGTTTGAAAATTTCTTCGAGTTCGTTGCTTTGAGCTTCCGGGATGGCAATATCTGCAGATATCAACAGTCGCATAATCGTGGTACAGACATTTTCGGCTTTTTTGGAATCGATTTTACGTTTTGTCAGAAAATCAAACATGAGCTTATCCACGACAACTTTCATTTGATCGATCGATACCGAAGCGGTATTGAGTCCGGCTTCCTTCAGCATCAAACGCACGGTTCCCCGCGCCTGGACCTGGGACATATCACTAAGGCGTTCTAGTTGTTGCGAGACGAACTCGAATACGGCAGACTCAGCCATTAAATTCCTCTATCAAACCATTTTACAAAAGCACGCCGTAAAAATTTGGGAGGAATAAACGAAAACCAAAATGAAATATTGCTGATCAAGATCATGACAAACCAAATGACATGCACATTCGTGGATGAAATCAATCCAAAATATATCTGCATGCAAATACTTATTACGATGATGATCGTTGCGGTCATAGAAACGCCCCACAACAGTGTTCTGATGAGCATTTCGGGGCTTGTCAGTCCGAACTTCAATTGACGTTTCAATTTCGATGTGTGCAGATAACATTCCACCGCGCCCCAAACGAAGGCCGTCAAGGCAGTATATAAACGTACTTCGTTGTATCGGGTACCCCATCCGGGTACGGAAAAATCCCACCCCGTCAGCAACTGAACGGCAATACCTCCAAGTAGAATCAATGTTGCGAAAATGAGGAATCCGAGCGCCCAAATGGCATGCGGGCGAAATATCCGCCGAAAGATGACGAACAAGAGCAAATGAGAGATGCCGTATTGCAGCTTGGTCGCTACATCGGCCGCAAGAATGTTTGGTCCTATGAAACCTGCGGATGCAAGCTCGGTAAACCTCCCCGTGCCGATCAAAAACAGCATCAAACCCACCAAGGCCTCGGTGGCGCCGCGGCTTTTTTGTGCGAGCATAAGTATGCGTGCACCAATGAGAAATTGGATCAGCCCGGAGAGGAATGCACTTATGGTGATAAGATTGAATTCCATGGCATTTATGAAGGTAGAATACCGTATTGAATCATGATATTCAAGATCTCTCGCAGAGTGTGCCATTTTTCAATCTAACATCAACAAGTTACGTCATCCTGACATGTTTCTAGTCAGGATCCAGTACTGAATTTATTGTTTTATATATCTGTATTCTGACTACCAATTAAGAATGAATTTTATGACCAACAACCTCCCATCATTCCATCTGGATGATCAGATTCCCGGGGATCTGGCAGCCTATCCCGCCGTGCAGCTCAGCGAATATTCCAATTGGGCCTCGGTGGCTCGTTGGGGCGCCAAGATATTTATCTCAGCCTCCAAACCTTTGAAAGAAGTTAAAAAAATAGCCGGAAAGCTCAAACACGTAACAGATGATGATATGAATCTCGTGCTACGAGCTTTACGTTTTGTTCAGGATGAAATACGTTATTTGGGAATCGAATTTGGAATCAACTCCCATAAGCCCTATTCACCCCACATAGTGTTGAAAAGGCGTTTCGGTGATTGCAAAGATAAATCATTGCTTTTGACTCTCGTTCTTCACGAGTTGGGAATCAAAGCCTGGCCGGTCCTGGTCAATTCAGAATGTAAAAGATATAAGTGTTGTAAGGGGCTTGGGTTCATTGGAGAAGCTCATTCTCGACTATGTTGAGCTCGATGACTTCGTGCCGATTTCATCGTTTGAGAATTTGAAGATATTGTCTTTGAATTATTGCCCCATACGTGATGCAAAGCCGTTAGAAAACAAGATAAACAATGAGAAAACAGATTTCAAGCTCGTTACAAACAACCTTTCATTGACAAGCCATTCCGATTGAGGTTTAGTATGCAACGACGTAGCATACAATCTCAGATTGGGGAGGGAGAGGGCCCCAGTTCTTTTTGGTAAACCCTACGAGGAAAAGGAGGCGTCTCTATGAAAAGAAGGTCATTTTTTATCATCTCGATTTTGCAGGTCGCGATTTTGGCGGAAAGTGTCTTGGCGCATGGCTTGAACGACATGGAGCAACTGGGCAAGAAGCTTTACTTTGACAGCCGGCTTTCTTCTCCCAGAGGTCAATCCTGTGCGTCTTGCCACGCACCTCAGGTGGGTTGGACCGGTCCGAGTTCGGATGTCAACACGACGACCGCAGTCTATCCGGGTACTTTGGTGCACCGCTTCGGAAACCGCAAACCTCCGGCTGCCTGTTATGCTTCCACTAGCCCAATCTTTCATTTCGACCAGGAAGAAGGGTTGTTTTTCGGTGGCAATTTCTGGGACGGAAGGGCCACCGGCGATGTACTTGGCAACCCGGCTGCGGATCAGGCCCAAGGACCTTTTTTGAATCCGGTGGAACAAAACAATCCGGACAAAGAAACCGTGGTGTATTTGGTTTGTTCTTCGAAAACTGCATATCTTTTCAAGAGAGTGGCGAAAGAAATATTTTCTGATCCCAGTCTGGACATCTGCCAGCCCCAAAAAACCGAGCAGGCCTATGATTTGATCGGTATGGCGATTGGTGTTTTTGAGGATTCATGGGTCGTCAATCCGTACCGATCGAAGTTTGACTATTACTTGTTTGTCTGTGAGAAAATGGGCATTGATCCCTATGATCTTACCTCATCGCACGATCCCACGGGCATCTTGAGTGATTTCGAATGGAGAGGTTTCCAGTTGTTTGTCGCTCCCAATGACAACACGGGAGCTGCGGGTCAAGGCGGCAATTGCGCTGCTTGTCATGTGCTCGATGCCGTCATGACCCCTACTGCTTTGAGCCAAGTCAAAAACAAAATCGATCCCAATCATGCGTTGAATTTCGTGAAAAGGCCCCCCTTGTTCACCGATTACAGCTTCGACAACCTGGGTGTGCCCAAAAATCCCCAAAATCCCTTCTACGGCATGGATGTGATATTGATAGACGGAAAACCCATCAATCCAGAAGGCGCAAATTGGGTTGATCCGGGCCTGGGTGGATTTCTGGTCAACTCTCCAAACCCCGACTGGAAGGCCAAGGCCGAGGAAAACTGGGGAAAACACAAGGTGCCGACTCTAAGAAATGTGGATCTTCGACCCGACAAGAGTTTTGTCAAGGCCTATGCTCATAACGGCTATTTCAAAAGTCTCAAAGGGATCGTTCACTTTTACAACACCAGGGATTCGTTGGATCGTTGCCCTGAATTGGTGCCAGAATCTACGGCGCTCGAGCTCAATTGTTGGCCTGCTCCCGAAGTGGAGGCCAACCTCAACATGACCGAGCTTGGCAATCTTGGACTGACGGATTACGAGGAAGATGCCATCGTAGCCTTCATGCAAACCCTGTCCGATAAGCACTGATTCCCCTACCCGATTTTACTTTCACCCAGATCGTGTTGGATTTCCCGCACAACGAAACGTTGGGCCAAGCCAGCCGAAAAAGTGTATGCGGAGGCCAGGGTCCGCATTACTTCAATTATTGTCCGCAACGTGCGCATCTCGATGTTGCTTTGGTGCAAGGATAAATAGAGCAAGTCTGTTGTGATCCAGCAGACCAATCCAATTGTAAACAATATCCAGGGCCAACTGACGATACTGCCTCGAAGCGACATCGCGGTAAGTATCAAAGGCACGATCAATACCAGGGATATGGAATCGCCTACCGCCGCCGCCAGTCCGTTGAGAGCCAAATAGTTACCTGTTGCAACCTGACTATAGGCGTTGAAAATACTATGGCCCAATACCATCAATGCAGCCAAAGCCGTAACCGCTCGGAGCATGTTCTTACTCAATGTAGATCCGGGCAGCGATAAGCCAGCGACCTTCCAAGCACTCGACAACCTATAGACAGCCACCACGCCGATGGCGTTTGCGAGGGTCGACAATCCTCCCTGGATCGCATCCATGTTGGCATCAAACCAGGCGATTTTTCGAAAGAGCAACACGACATCAAACAGAATTAACAAAAACGGATAGATTGCATACAGCAGCCAGGTTTTACGCAGGTAATCGCCTTTACGAAATACCAACCCCGCCACCAATCCAGCCGCAATCCAGGCCAATTTGGTAAGGTCTTTATGCACAAAATGAAAAACCAGGGTGGTATCCGGATAAGCATACAAATTGAGATCCACCATGAAAAACAAACCGCCCCATACGATCGGAAACGCAAGTAAAGCGTAGTATTTCATGAAATTCCCCTAGGAGACCCCCGTCTCATAATCCCACTATTATTACATTGGATTCTGTAATCTGCAGCAACCCCTAAGCATCATTCCCCAGTCTATATCAGCTCACGACGGAGACGAATAGGCAAAAAACCACTCAAATCGTGATCTTAGCATATTAGATCTAGAATATGAAATTAAATCACATGAGTGCTCTTGTCCCAAAATAGGATTTGGTTTTGAGACAGGCGCTATCTTAGATCTTTTTCTATTTTTTCCACGACGAAACGTTGGGCCATTCCGGCTGAAAATCCCAGGAGGCATGCCAGGCTTCTAAAGAATTCGTTGATCAAAAAATCAAACCTTTCCGCTGAGCCCGACAATGATACAAAAAAAATCCCGGTTGCATCATAAAAAAGCCACACGATCGAGCTCGCGGTAAAGAAAGACCAGGGCCAGACCAGATAACCCCCTTTGAGAGCCAATGCGGTCAAAAACAAAGGCGCAACCATACACAAAGTGATCATGTCTCCCAGAGCGGAAGCAAATCCGACCAATGCCTGTGCCTGCCCTTCAACAAGCAGGCCGAAGTTTTCCCATACGACCGGTCCCGCAACCGCGATAGAAAGTCCGGCTGCAATCAATCCAATCAGCCACTGACTCCATATGGGTCCCGGAAGCTTGATGTCGGCCACCTTCCAAGCCCTGGATAGCATCCAAACTCCTAAAACCTGTAGAAGATTTGCCAGGGTTATCAACCCGCCGTTTACCCACGGAAATATATTCGAGAAAATCGAAAATCTCGGAAGAAAAAATATTGATATAACATCTCGAAAAACAATAACAATCATATGAACGGCCATCAGCAGCCAGGTCGTACGCAGATAATCACCCTTTCTAAATTTTAGCGCAGCGGCCAGAGAACCGAATATCCATAATATCTTCACGAATTCAATCTGGATGCGGCGATAGGATTGATTCGTATTTTCACCAAACACCGCGAGATCGAAGATCAAAAATGCGGCCGATAGTACAACCGGAAGGATGATGAGCAATCGAAATTTCATGGGTGTTCTCCAGGTTGTTATCCAACAAATACGTGTTATGGGTTTATATATAGCATAATCTTTGCATCAATAAAATAGATACTTGGATATAGTTTGACTTGTAGCACGAATACGGTACACTTTTTCCAGTTTCAACACCTTCCAAAAAGGATCCCTACTATGGCAGCATCCAACTCACTTATTGATGAGCTTGTCAAACGTGTGGAGGGATACCGCGACAGCATGATCGAATTTCAAAAAGAGCTGACATCCCAAATCGCACTTTCGCCTGAAAATGGCGGTCGGGGGGAGTGGCAAAGAGCGGATTTCCTAGTAGAAAAAATAAAAAGCTTCGGATTTGATGACATCACTGGTTACCATGCCGCAGACGATCGCGTTGATGAAGGCACGCGACCCAATTTTGTCGTGCGCCAAAAAGGCGTCTCGTCCGAGCCGACCATCTGGGTACTTGCGCATATGGATGTCGTACCGGCGGGAGATCGTACGCAATGGATGCATGATCCATTCGAAGCACATGTAAAAGAAGGTAAAATTTATGCCAGAGGCACAGAAGACAACCAACAAGGTTTGATTTGTGCATTGTACGCCATGCGGGCCCTCAAAGAACAAGGCCTGACACCCAAAAACGATATCTGCCTGCTTCTAGTCTCGGACGAAGAATCCGGCAGTACCTATGGAATCGAATACGTGTTGGAAAGTAAGCCTGATCTGATAAAGCCGAATGACATCGTGATCGTACCGGACTCCGGCACGCAGGATGGCAGCCAGATTGAAATTGCCGAAAAATCGATTCTTTGGTGCAAATTCGACATCCGAGGTAAACAGGTGCATGCGTCCACACCCCAAAACGGCATCAATGCGCATCGAGCGGCTTGCCACCTAGCAGTGCGATTGGACAACAAGCTCATGATGAGTTATGCATATCGAGACGAGTTATTCGACCCTCCCCAATCCACATTCGAGTTGACCAAGCGGGAAGCCAATGTTCCCAACGTCAACACCATCCCAGGCGAGGATGTTTTTTGGATGGATTGCCGTATTTTGCCCGAATACGATCTGGAGGACGTCAAAGCCAGCATCGAAGCCATCGCGAGCTCCATTGAAAACGAGTTTCATGTAAAAGTAGCCATCTCATATCCACAAGCCGCACAAGCCGCCACCCCAACTCCACAAGACGCCCCTGTGGTCAAGGTTTTATCGAAAGCCATTGAAACCGTCACGGGCATCGAGCCTTCAACTATAGGTATCGGCGGTGGCACGGTGGCGGCCGTATTTCGCAAACGTAATATCCCCGTGGCGGTATGGTCTACCATCGACGACACGGCCCACTCTGTGAATGAATACTGCGTTATCGATAATCTTGTGCAAGATACTAAAATCTTTGCAGGTTTATTTGCAGAAGGGACCGATCCAAACGATTAGACCCAAATTCTCTTGATATCCACGTAAGATGAGAATGGGAGATCAGTTCTTTGAGATAAAGTCTCGAATGATACGTTGGTATGCTTTTGGAAGAATGGTAAACCAAACGCCCACACCTTCGGCGCCCCAGCGCTTGGCTTCGCGGATCACAGTGCCCCGCGCCCACATGATCTCGTCGGAATTGGGCAACTTAAACTCAAGACTCACCATGCTGCCCTCATCCAAATTGGGCTCAATCAGTTTGTGGAGATAAATACCGCTTGTCGATATGTCGGAGGCACGAACCATAAACGGCTCGTCTCCCACAATCTTATTCATATAGATGTCCAAGGGTTTGCGGTGCTCGTTACGGTTTTCTTTTACATCATCCATACATGCACCTCCTTCTGACAATATGGTGATAATGTGATCTTTTGTAAATAACTATCCCACATAAGGTCACACGTCAAGTTTCTTACCAAAATCAGGAGGTTGTCTGGTGACATGGGAAATTTCGGTCAAAAACTAAAGCACACCTTCCAAACGAACGAAAAAACCCTTGTTGGAATCCCGAAGATCGGTCAGCTCGACCGGATCGGGTAAGTCAGAAAAACTGTATCCCACTCCGATTCTCAGTCCGGCAGTTGAGCTTCCGGTCAATTCATAAAATGTTTCAAGGGCATAACCGGTTCGAAATCCAAGCTGCTCGATTCGAGGTGTGGTGTCGAGATCCCAATTTCCATAATCAAATCTCATTTCGCTCGATACGCCGAATCCCATGTACAACTGGGTTCCCACCCGAAGCATTCCCCTGAAGACGAAAAGATCCGGAATCGGCTCGTTGATCTTGATTTGTCCGCCGGTGTATGCAAACTCGTAAAAGCATGGAGATACAACCAAGGTTGGCTGAAAATACCGACTGGGTTGCAACAACACACCGAGCACGCCCTGTCTCCAATGACTCATGTGAAAGCCGGTTGGATACAGCCGGGACCACACCGGCCGTTGTCCTTCGCCGATGTTGATGCGCATCCAAAGTCTCAGCCAATCGAGTGTCTGGGGCCTGTAGATCAAACCCAAGGAAGATTCCAAGAATCTTCCTTCCCCTACACCGGGGCCCGGATCGGCATGCTCTCGTCCAAAGGTTTCCGCCCAGGCCAGCCTGCCTCCCAGCGTGAGCTGATCCATCACAGTCCAGCTCGCAGCCATGGTAAAAACCGTCTGACGATGATCCTGCAATTCGCTTTGAGCGTTTACATTCTCTTCGACCAAAGGTAGGTGCTCGTCTTGTCGGTACTCGCCGCTGCCGGATAATGCGATGCTTGGAGTAATATAGCTCAGTCGGGTATGCAGACTGTCCCTTCGGCCCGGATGGTTGAGGGTCCAAATCCTCCTGTCGAAAAACGGGCCCAGGCGTAATTGATTTCGGTT
Organism: Myxococcota bacterium; assembly: GCA_041560255.1. GTDB lineage: Bacteria > Myxococcota > B64-G9 > B64-G9 > B64-G9 > JBFFBT01. The sequence continues at coordinate 13,138 of JBFFBT010000125.1, forward strand.
GGTTTCGTCACTCGGATCGATGAGCTCGCTGCGGGTATAGTGGATTCCGATTCTCCAGCTGGACGATAGGGGTATTTCGACTTTGGTATGCTGGTTGGAGGCAGCGGCGTAACCATCCATCCCGATACTGTTGGCGGTCGAAAGCAACCAGCCATTGTCCAACGGAACGGATTGACCGGCAGTCAGGCTCGAAGCATCCCCCATGGGAGGGCGATCGAGGGAAAACGTGGTATTGGCGAACATGGTTTTACCATCTTGGTCTTTTTGTGCAAATGATATTCCCAATTGGTGTCCGAGCTTTGGACCCCACCCGGTTTTCAAGTCAATTTCTTGATTTGGGGACAATTTGGCTCTGGCACCCAAACAACTCATGGTCCGATCAGAAGAAGCCCATCCGGAACCGCTTTTAAGCAGTGCATGTTGATGCGCGGCTGTTACCATAAGGTTTGTGCCGGCTTGATATCCCAGGCTGATTCCGGACATAAGCCGCTTACCGTCTCCCAATATTGCTCCTTGAGCCTGATCCATGGTGCTTTGCAAAGCCAGTTGAAGCTTTTCGTTCACCGGAATCTTGAACCATAAGCTTCCTTGTGACAACTGTCCGGCATCCCAACTGTTTTCCGGGCCCCATTGGGTATGGGAAGCCCGCATGCCGAGCCGCAAGCGCAACCAGGGTTCGGCCTCGAGGATGGCGAAGAGTTGGGTCATATCGCCGACTGCATACATATGGGTATCAGAATATCCTTCCAAAAAACGCCTGAATATCATACGTGATCGTAGCGCATCAAATTCCAGGCTCAACTCGGTTTCATAGGCCTCTGCGCCATTGCTCTGTGTAGTGGGCGCCTGGTCAAAACTCAATCCACCGTCGACGGAGTAGCGAGGTGTCACGGTTTTACCTTGGTTTCGACTATAGGCCATGCGCAAAAATGAGTTATCTGTAAAACGCAGACGTGCTTCGGATTTGGTGAGCCGGTAGTATTCCGCGCCCATTTCATGTACGGTTTGCAGGGATGTCTCAAGGCGGACATCTTGGAAAAGATCGGCGTTGATTGCAACCCGCCCCCCCGCAAGATTTTGAGTTTGGCTTGTATCGTCGATCCGAACATATTCGTAATCCACCACCAATATGGTATTTTTCGACCCTGCCGACATCGAGTGGTAACTAAATCCACCCAATTCAGAATCAAATTCGATCGGTGATGTAAGTAAAAGTCTTCCACTGGTCCAGTCGAGTTGATAATCCAGATTTCGTTTTAATATTTTGCGATTCAGCACCAATCCGGTAAGATCATCTCTGATCTGAATCTGGATGAACTCACTCCCCTCAACCACCCATCTGTTGGCCAAAAAATACAACGTCCCGCCGGTGGTCAAAAACTCCTCGTGCGCCGGAAAAGTCGTCACCGGTCCGGGATGAGATTGCTCGCGGGAAATAATATCTTGTCCATCTGATCGTTGAGGAGATATAAAACCCTCCATCTTGAAATCCAAAGGCAGATCGCTTTCCAAAGACAATTGCTCGAAAGGCCGGATCGAAGCATGGGCGCCGAACGAGGCGCGCCGATATACCCCGGTTTCTGCATCGATACCTTGGTTGATTTCAAACCCTCCCCAGCCCAGGTGTGATGATTGGCGTCGAACACTCAGAAAATATCGGGAGTCGGACGGGTTGTGATCCAGAATCATGGCTCTGTCGCCCGTGACAATCGGATTGAGTTCTGGATCGGGCTCCCTTTCGTGTCTCCAGGGGTTTCTGGCAGGATGCAGAATATCGCCGATGTCTGTTGCCGGGTTTATCTCATCCGAAGATTGGGTATTGCCCGGCATTTTTTTTTGGTCGCCATACAAACCAATCCCACCCAATATGTCTAAATCGTAGGGTAGCTCGAGCTGAAAAAAACCTCGGGTTTTCCAAGCCAAAATATCTTTGGAAGCGTCGCGAGACCAAACCGTTGATCCGATGAAAGCAGCGGTCCAACGTACATTGCTTACATTCCATGAGATGACCTCTTGGCGCCATCCGGCTTTTCCCGAGTAAAGCTTGAAGACAAAACCATTGTGACCTGGGTTCAAGCTCAGACGATTGGTTTGTATGCGATTCTGGGTGCTGTTTCCAATCAGCTCACTCGGCTCAATCCTAAGCTCGACATCTTGGTCGAGTCGGCAGCTGATATCCGCATAGGGAGCATAACGGATACCACCTTCAGGTGGAGCTTGACAAACCGCTAGGGTCGTGAGTTTTCCAGGCACAATGAGATCGCCACCGTTTTTTCTCTTGATCCAATGGGTTTCGGCGATAACAAACTCCAAATGTCCATCATCACAATGAAGGGTGACAAGATAAGGATTGACCCCGGGTCGCAGGATGACTCGATGGGTGAATCGGCTGATTTTTTTCGATCCATATCGCTTTCCATCTATCCAAACCTGGCATCCTTCCCGGTTGATACCCCCGACAAAAGCCGAAATCGTACCGGCCACCGGATCGGCAGCCTGTATTTCTAATGATTGCTCTTTACTTTGCTTGAGACTTTGCGTCATAGCTGGTTCTGATGCCGGGGGGCGCAAGGCGAAATCCACCCTTTGTATTTCCATGGGACGTAAATGTATGAGTCTTTGCAAGGAAGAAACACAGGTAGTTCCAAAAGGCAGGGAGTAATCGTCCACTCGTATGACATGGGAATCAAATATCTCATAACCCGCGATCATCAAAAATAGATGGAAACGTCCTTCTTTATCGGTAACGATCCGAAGCCCCGTATCGGTGATCAACCGCACACCTGCCAAACCTTCGTCCCCTTCGCTCCAGGATCCATTGCCGTCATGATCAAAAAACACTCTTCCTAGAATACCCGCGCTTTCCCGATGCCAAGGATGCAATACTTCAGCTTCCGCGGGCATCCCCCAAGATACGAGACAAGCATAAAGAACAAACCGTACAGCCCTGGTCATCTGCATTGCTCGTCCACTCATGGTTGATCGGTGTTGATTTCTATCACCGCTCCCACTCGGCTTTCCAAATCCATGGCTGTCACCATGACATGTTTGGTATCCACATTATCTAGATGTAATTCGGTTTGGTATGCTCCCACGCCCATATCCTGCACCGGATCCAATCGACCCGCCGAGGTTGAAAAAATAATCTTTTTTCCTAAACACGGTTGACCTCTCGCATCAACGATGGA
>JBFFBT010000126.1:0-16237 GCA_041560255.1 Myxococcota bacterium
AAAAAGATTACCCCGATGATGGTCAACACATTGGGAGTGAAAACTCCACTGAAGGTGCCGAACCGTTTTTCTTTTTTGGCATCGGCGAATACGGTGGCGCGTTGTGTGGTCATGTCGTTTTTTACCAAAGACAATGTACAATAAGACTCTATTCATACAACATGCGAACCGGCATCACAACGGATTTCACATAATCCAGGACTTGCAACCTCGTCGATCGTGACTAATTTGTCCAAAGGGCCGCAATAGATAGGTCCATCATACGACAAGGGAGGCAGGTTATGAACCAAACGACATACAAACCAATTGCATTGATTTTTATTTTTGTTTTAATGGTTGCAGGTTTTTCCAATGCATCCGAAAAATACAAGCTGGATCCGGATCACTCCAGCATCATTTTCAAAGTCAAACACTTCGACATCGGTTATGTATACGGCAGGTTTAATGATTTTTCCGGTCATTTCGTGATTGACCCAAAAAACCCAACCAAAAGCTCGGTCGAAATTACCGTCAAGGCAGCCAGCGTGGATACGAACAACCAAAAACGGGATCAACATCTGCGCAGCCCGGATTTTCTCAACGCCAAGCAATTTCAGCTCATTACATTTAAAGGCGCCGGAGTGAAAAAGATCGACGATCACACCGCCGAGGTACGAGGCACCCTCACCCTGCATGGAGTGCCCAAACCCTTCACAATCAAAGTCGAACGCGTGGGTCAGGGTAAAGATCCCTGGGGAAATCAAAGGATTGGACTTAAAACCTCCTTGAGCATCAAAAGATCCGACTTCGGGATCAACTATATGCCGGAAGGTATCAGCGATGAGATCCGAGTCAAAATAGCAACCGAGGGCATTGTAGAGAAATAACCCGGACAATGGCCGGACAATGGATCGAGGTTAGCCATGCTGGCAGATACCCTGGGTTTTGGGATCGTACTTCCGGGAGCCATCGCAGCCGTTCTTTACGTGTTGACCCACAAAGTATATCGGCGTCCTGAGAAAAAACCTGTATGGACGGGAGCGGCCGCAGTCGGACTGGGCTTTGCGGCCGGGCAGTTCGGATTGTCCGGTTTTCAAGGTCTCCTACCCATCGAAGCATCCGGATGGCTCAGCCACCTTGCGATGTTGAGCATCGTGGTGAGCTTTTTTTACACCCAGCTCAAATCCCGAACCCGCACCCATCTCGTGCTGCGGCTTGTGCTTTCATTCGCGGTTCCCTTTTTGATTTTGCAATCCATGTGGAAGCACTCTTGGGAACCGCTTTGGGCAGCTATTTGGATTGCTTCCATCGGGTCAGCCGTGTTTCTCTTCGGGGTCCTCCAGACCCGGAGTCATCGAATCATCCCCAAACCTTCAATATCTTTGATGCAAGTCATCCTGGCTTTGGGCATAAGCCTAACCTTGGCAGGCTCGGGAAGCATGAAATTGGGACAGTTGGGAGGCATGCTGACCGCCGCGTTGGGAGTGAAGTTGCTGCTTGATATGTTCAGGCCCAACCTCACGAGCAATTCGACCGGAGAAACGGCAATCTGTAACATCTTGTTGCCTTCCCTGGGGTTGCTCGGCTGGTTTTACTCCGAGCTTCCAACCGCAAGCCTGGTCTTACTCGCTCTGACCCCGGCGTTGTTGCTACTGGCAAATCCCGGCATACAAAAAATCTCTAAAAAACCATGGCAAACCCTGATCCGTGCGGCTACATCCTTGACGCCAACAACGGCAGCCGTCCTCATCGCCGTGTTATCCGCCCCCGACGCCTATCCTTACTGAATCCCCCTGGACAATCCGCCACTGCGGACGTTACCATGGCTCCATGTTCAAGGACAAACCCCTTCCCAATCAAAAGCTCCAATCCACCTCGCAAGAAGAAAATAATATTTTATGCAGATCATGCGCCAACCCCATCACCTCCAAAGACCAAGCCATCGAAGTCGAAAACCAACACCACCACACCTTTTTCAACCCCGCGGGACTGCTGTACGAAATCAGCTGCTTTCACCAAGCCCCGGGCTGCCTCATCACCGGACGACCGACCGAAGAGTTCAGCTGGTTCAAAGGATTCGCCTGGCGCTACGCCATCTGCAACCAATGCCTTATGCATCTGGGCTGGCACTTTCAGTCCACAACAAACGTAGTGTTTTTCGGATTGATTTCTAACCTTCTGGTTTCAAAAGATTAAACCTAGACTCCCCTCGCGCTTCGCGCGGGAGAACAAAAACAAGAGGTTACACATAGATCAATGAGCGTATTGGCATGTAAACGTGCTTGTGATTGTATGCTAATCGAGCCCACCCCGGCAAACCATCCATACAACCTCATTCACCACCCCTCTTTATGACATATACATCCACTTGCATTAACTCAAGTTGGACCGGATCCAATCGGCAATCCGGTATACGCCCCCGAACGGCCTTTTCCAGAAACCGTTTCGCCTTTTCGACAGAAGGCGGCGTGTCTGCATGGGAAAAAAACGCCGCCAACCACTCACATCCTTGTCCTTGGGCCATCACGGCGCCCCCGGGGAGAGCCTTTTCGACTCCCGGATCGATCCTATCCCAACCTTTTTCAGGATACACTTGACTTACCTGCCCTTCTTCGTCCGCAAACAGTATCACAATGTATCCGGACCGGGGTGCGGTATAAAAAAACCCCAAAGTATCGTTGGTGCGTAGCGCATCTCCCGATCGGGCCTTGAAGGTTTTCTCACCGCGTCGCACCGCCACATGCAACCGATCCGGGCCCTTGATGCGAAAACCTGCTCGATCGCCATCAAAATCCCGCCGTCCGAACGGCCACAACAAACCCACCAGCATAACGAGACAAACAATCGAGGCCGCCGCCAAGACGGAAATAAAATACGTACAAGCACGCCGTGGCGCATCTGGTGCAATCCGTTCGTTTTCGAGATTTCGAAAGATCTCCAAATCGTCTCGACACTGAGCGCAACTTTGCAGATGAAGCTCGAAATCGGCGGCTTCTTTCGTATTCATTTGACCGCTGGCATAATCATACAACTCCACCGAGCACCCCTTACCATCCAGGTACCGGGGAGAAAGAATCTCACGCAAGCCCGCCTCGATTTTTTCATGCTCCATGCACCTGCCTCCTCGCATGGGCCGATTTGCGCCGCTTGCGCTCTATGCACCGCATGAGCGTCTTCAAGCTGCCCAAAATGACTTTTCCGACCGCCTGCTTGGACTTGCCCTGCAGCCGTCCGATCTCGTGGTAGGTTAAATTGTTGCCATAATACAACTTCAGGGTTTCTTTGACATTGTCGCGGAGCAACCCGTAACATGCCCGCAACCAACCCAACCACACCGATCGATCCGACCCACAATCATCCAAAGAGTCCCCTATGACCTCAGATTGCAGGCATTCCAGCGGGATATGCTGATCGGCACTATTGTTTTGATGCGTCGCCCGTCGCACCAACATGATGCGCAAATACGCCGATATGGCCTGTGGATTACGCAACCTATCGACATAACAACAAAAAAAATCACAAAGGGTATCCGCCACGAGTCCCTCGACATCCGAAGAGCACCTGAGCGCACGTCGGGCGTAATACCTCAAACGATCCTGTTCGGCCCGCCAGACCATCAATTGGGTCTGGTGATCGCGTCGCTTGAGGCGATGCAACAGATCTTCATCATAAACATCCGAATAACCATTGCTTTTCTTCATACCGCCAAAACCCGTTGTCGTAATCCCAAAACCCGAGAGCCATGCCTACCACGACCAACAATGGCTTCTATTAAATACAGAGTAACAAAGCCCCCATTCGTCAACCAAAAATTTAAAAGATTCTCCATAGGCATCCAACTCAAATGCAACCCGCAAAATTCTTTTATCCCATTGTAAAGATAAATCTTTTCTTGTTGCAGCTCTACTTTTTGCAACTTTTCCAAAAATTTATGGTTGACCAATTCCATGCTCGCCGGTCTTTAAGTATATGAGATGCATCAAAGAAAACAGGGGTATCTCAGTGTTTCAAAAGGTTGAATATATATATTTACAAATTGTCTTGCCCAGAAAGGAGCCAAACCGATGAGCCGTATGAAATCAACCTGCCTATTCTTAATGATGATTTGTTGGGTGATTGAACCATATACAGGAGCAGCTTGGGCTGAAAACAAATCAAGCCACCAATCCGACATGTTTGATCAAGCGTCTTTGGACTCAAATCAATTCACAAAAAATCAGTCGGTTTAAGAAACATCTCAATTCGAGATCGGCGCTACCAGGAAAACTCAAGATACAAGCCAGAACGACGAGCAAGCATCGGTTACCACCTCGGAGTCCTATGCATCCTATGGGGAAGAAGAAGACACCCAATCGATGGGGATATCAATGACGCCTGATGTCAATTTCGTCAACGGCGCCATACAACAATCCATTCCATTACCCGTACCTCCCGGACGAGCCGGTATGCAACCGAATCTTTCCTTGATCTACAACAACTCTCAGCGTAACGGTTGGGTGGGTGTCGGCTGGGATCTGAGCTTGGGAAGCATTGTCAGAGCAAACAAAATCGGACCCAATTGCCAATCAGATGATTTTTATTTTTCCCTCAACGGCGCTCTCATGGAGCTTCAGCCCAGGGCGGCGTTCGGCGCCAACTGCTTTGGAATGAAAATCGAACAAGCTTTTACAAAATACTGTTTCGATGCGAACAATGACGTGTGGACCGCGAAGATCAAAGACGGCACCAAAATGACCTTCACCCGGGCAATCACCAATTGCAGATGGGACCTTGTAAAGGTCGAAGACGTCAACGGCAATTACATGTCTATCGAATACACTGCAGAATCAAAATACCGCTATATCGACAAGATTCGTTACACCGGCCATCCCCACCTAGCACCCATGTATACAGTCAACTTCATCAGAGAAAGCCGCCCCGACAACCCTACCAGCTGGCCGGATGAAATAGGTCCGAAAACCGTCATGCAATCCAGGCTCTCTGGAATCGAAGTCTGGGGCGCCAACAGCCAGAGTTATTTACAAGCATACAAACTGGAGTATTCCGATATCAAAGGAAGATCCTATTTACAAAAAGTAAAAAATTTAGGCCGCACCGAGGATCCTCTCAAGGCCATGGAGGTTGCAACTTTCGGTTATACCCAATCCGATGATCAACTCAATTACTCCATTACCGACTCACCAGACCGGGACCTCGAAAAAAAATTTGGATTTTCAGGCGATTTCAACGCCGACGGCCATGCGGACTTTTTTTGGTGTAAAAACAATGTAGTTAATACGGAATCCGGGCAAACGGATTGCGTGACTGCCGTCAAAAACAAATACGGCACAGGTTTCACCTTTGTGCAGCCCTTTGAGGAGCCCCACTTTAAAAAAATGTGTCCTGATATAGTTCCTATACTAAAAATGAAAATCATCGCTCATGGCGACTTCAACCAAGACAATCTGACGGATTTCGTCATGCTGTACCACTGCGATGTATTAAATATAGATGATAATTCAAAAATACGGGTATATCTATCGAACGGCGACGGAACATTTTCTTGGCAATACGGAGGTAATACACCCTATGACTTTGACAAGGATATTGTATATGCCGTGGGGGACTTTGACGGGGATGGAACCACAACCGACTTCTTGTATGCACACCAATCCAAAACCCCCGGGACAGACAAACCTTTGTACGCCTATTTATCCAAAAAGCAATGTCAAGCAGACAGTTGTTTTGATGTTGTAGAAACTGACATTCATTTGCCCTCTTGGTCGTCGTCCACCAGATTTTGGTCCACAAACGCGATAGGTGATTTTAATGGAGACGGAAAAACCGATGTGATGTTTTCATTTATTGACAACGTAGGACGTTTTGAAAATACCCAAGGTCAACCAAGAACATATCTTTCCAACGGTAATGGGACATTTTCACTCAACCCTGATGCATTTCCTCTCCTGGATCCAGACTTGAGTCCAACGTATGACAACAATTACAAAGTTCAGGCGCAGGGGGACTTCAACGCCGACGGAAAGACCGACATCGTAGTCGGTCATAATACCAATACCGACGGTATGTCCGTAAAAACATACATCATCCTCTATGCAATCGGAGACGGAGGGTTTCATCCAAGCTGCAATCTCGTCTATCTATCCGATTCTAGAAACATTATTACAAGTGGTGACTTCAACGGAGATGGCTTGACCGATCTGGTTTTCAGCTTTTTCGACAAAGATGGAATTATCTCGGGCACTGATACCGACAGTGCAAAATTTTATATCGAATATTCAAACGGAGGATGTTTCGATCATGGCCCTGTTATCCAACACACCCTCGGCAGAGGAAAGCTATATTACACAGGCGACTTCTTTGGTACCGGTAAAGATACCTTTCTATTATGGAGACAAAAACACGATCATGGAGGTGTGTCCTACAGCCAACTGTCAAAGCTTTTTAAACCGGATGAAACCGTATCGGGCCTGCTCGACCATATCTCCAACGGCCGAGGTGGAATCATCTCCCTCAGCTACAAAGCGTCTTCAAAATGGGACAGCACCAAATCCATGCCCTTTGTAATGCAGCTGGTAGATCTACTAAAAACCCATGACACCGTAACCGATAAAACGACCTATACTCGATACGATTTCGCAGGCGGTTATTACGACGCCGTAAACCGTGAGTTTATGGGTTTTGAAAAATTAAAAATAACAAGGTACAATGACTATCTTTTTACTCAATACAAGTTTCACCAGGATGCCTTCCGTCGCGGCAAACCATATGAAACCACAATCGGTTACCTCTACGGTCCCGAGCTTAGCAAATATACACCCTTGAAAAAATCCACTGCAACCTGGAAAATCGCTTATATCGACAGTAATCAAACCAGCGCCTTTGCGTGGCTGTATTACGTAAGCGATATAACTTATGATGGAAATGGCGGTTCCAACGCATCTCATAAGTACTTCGACTACGACATTAACAATGGAAATCTCATTGCGACCACCTTGTCGGGATTCGAGGCCGAAAAAATCAGGTTATACAATACCTACATTCAAATGAACAACGGTGCTTGGAGAAAAAAACAAGAGCGGATCTTCGGCCTGGGAACAGGAACAAATCCGACTCAAGAAATCGTAAGACAAATCACATTCGATTACTCTCCTAATGGAAACCTACGCTCTCAAACCAATTGGAACAACAATGGTCCTTCCCCCACCACGACATATATCTACGACATGTACGGCAACAACGTCGGGCAAACCGACCCAAAAGGAAATACTCGTTATTTTATTTACGATACCCAAACTCATACCCACCCGGTTAAAATCACCTACCCGACCACCAACGGCGTAACCCACGAAACCAAATATGCTTACAACCCGGACGGACGCATTAGTTGGTCCGAAGATGAAAAGGAAATTCGAACAGAATACTACTATGACGATTACAATCGACTTGCGTATACGACCCAATCAGGATCCAACGGAAGCACAACTGAGTACACCTACTCACCCACAGGAATGATCCCAAGTTATATAAAAAAATCCACCATCTTCAGTTCGGATTCGACGCAATCCGTCCTACAAACCACCACATACTATGCTGGGTTCGGAAAAGCCATCCAAACATCCGCCAAGAGCGAAAACAATCAATTTGTCATTTCCAAGTCTTACGCGGAGTTTACATGCAATGACATATACAAGGAAAACTGTAAAACAGTAGAATATGTCTACGGACCCTATTTCGCAAACAACGACGCTTATCAAGCTAACCTTCCCACGACATATCCATGGCAAAAAAGAACATCGGACGCTTTAACCCGAGTCCTGAAAATCGAAGTCAGTGACGGCCAATACGGTCAACTCACAACGAGTTATACCTACAACGGTTTTACAACCAATATTGCTGATCCGGATGGGAAACAAAAAAGTATTTCACATGATTATCTTGGAAGGACTATCAAGGTTACTGAGAACGGCAATGATGGGCAATACGTTACGCACTATGACTACAATGCCGCAGGTGACCTTCTTGGCATTACTGACCATTTTGGACACCTAACCATCATGAGCTATGACACACTAGGCCGGAAAATAATGGCATTAGAGCCAAATATGGGTTTTTGGCGATATGCATATGATCTCAATGGAAACCTTACTGAGCAAATTGATTCAAAAGGCCAAAAGACAACATTTAAATACGATGCTTTGGGCAGAACAACCCAAAAGAAACATTACACCTTGGAATACCAACCCGTCGATCCCGTTACCGGTCAACCCAATCCATTGATACCGGGCAGCTATTGTAAAACAATCATTGCATTACCAGAATTGCCATTTATGATACCCCTTGATTGCTATCATACATCCGATCCTTTTTTCTGTACTCCCGGCATGATTAATTGTGACGGGGATCCAACCAATGGATGTGAAACCGATCCTCTTGATCCACCACCCGAATGCAATGTCGCCTGGCTTGAAACCGAATCGGATATCGTATACACATATGACGATCCAAACGTACCAAATGGTAAAGGAAGATTGTACGCAACTACCAATCATAACGCATCCACTACCTGCGAAGTCTATGACACGCTCGGTAATTGCATCGAAGAAACCATTACAATCGATGGACAGACATACACAACAAAGCACAAATATGACGCCTCTGGAAGACTGAACACGATTACATATCCAAACGATATGTTTGTGAAATACGACTACCATACCAACACAAATCTACTCAAGTCCGTAACTATAAAAAACCATATAGAAGGAGAACTACTTGCAGATTGTAGTTACACGGACCACACGGCTTTTGGACAAGCAGCCAAAATCGAGTGCAGCAACGGAGTAACTACCGAGCACTTTTTTGACGACAAATCCGGTCGACTGAAGCGGATCCTAACCACGACACAATCCGAAACCATCCAGGACAAAAGATATACATACACGAAAGCAGGAGATGTAAAAAGCATTACCGATGCCGTCAAGAATGCAAATTACACTTATGAGTACGACAATCTACACCGATTGCTAAGCGAAACCAGCAACGACAACTCTGGTCCAATCAAGCTGACATACAATGCTATCGGCAACATCATGACCAAAAATATGGGAGCCGACAAATTTGTATTCACGTACGATCCTGTTAAAACGCACGCAATCAAAAAGATCTCATTAAACAATACAAATTATACATATACGTACGATCAAAACGGCAACATGTTATCCGGTCCGGATTTCACCGACCGAATCAATGTAAAGCAGAGAACATTCACATATAACATCGACAACCTACCCACATCCATCACAAGTGGAATCAATAAAATCAATCTAGCCTACGATGGATACAACCGACGCATAAAGAAAACCACCAGTAATGGTGAGACCACATACTATATAAATTCACTGTTCGAAGAAACATCCGGAGCATATCACAGTTATATTTTCGCCAACGGCGAACGCGTGGCAATGTTGAAGAACGACCAACTGTATTTTTTCCACAAAGACATGCTGGGTAGTACAACCACCACCACAGACGGATCTGGTCAAATCATCGATTCGATCGATTATTATCCCTTTGGCTCCCCCAGGACACAAAATCAGAGCCAAGTGAGTGACTACAGATTTACCGATCAAGAAGAAGACACTGAAATAGGACTCTACAATTATGACGCCAGAATGTACGATCCAGTCATTGGCAGATTCGTAACACCAGATCCTTACTTTTTCCATAATCCTGAATTAGGTATAGCGATGCCCATCGATCTCAATTTATATGCATACGCAAGAAACAATCCTCTGATTTTTATAGATCCGACAGGTTACTGGTCTTGGAAAGGATTTGCTCAAATATTTTTTGGTAGTGTAAAAATAGGATTAGGAGTTGCGGCATGTATTGCCGGACATCCATGGGCAGGAGGTTGGATGATTGCTTCTGGTTTAGGTGATGTTGGCGGGGGTATTGCAACAATGTCAGGCACACCTACTCCGAATTTAGTTGCGTTAGGAGTGCATTATTTCCAAACAGAATATGTTGGTATAAATTCCGATGACGCATGGGCGTATTCTTTTGCAATTGTAACAATTACAGATACTGTTGCTGGATATCATGCTGGGTATTTTAGATTCTCTTCAGGTACAGGAGCTAGTTCATCCTCACCAGTGGGTTATGAATATGTATTGAATATATCAGCAGTATTTGAAATATCTACCAGCACCGCAATTGCAGGAGTAGCCATTGGAAGTGCCAGTATTGCAAGCGGTGTGATATTATCGGATGCAGATCGTGAAAAAATGCTTGGAGGGGCCCCAGGGGGTGGAAATGGGAAAGCCTTTAAGGAACCAAAACCTGGCGCAACTGGCAAAAGTGGTGCAACTGATATTCCAAGTTGGGCAAAAGGTTCAAGACCATACAAGGGTGAATCGGGCACGCAGTATGCAAAGCGGATGATGGACTCCAAATATGGTTCTGGCAACTGGAGCCGAAGTGGGCAGCAGGGCCGCGAGTTCAGTCAACTCAAGAAATATGCAGATCGGCATTTTGAATAGGAGTCTGACAATGAGCAAGAAGGATGCCAGTGAACTTCGTATATGGCGATTGGCTTCGTTCCGTATTAGCACGGAGGCTGAACGACCAGAATTGTTTTGCCTTATTCTTGAGGCAGATAAGGATCAACCGCTTTCCAAAGGAGGTAGGATTCTCTTCTTTCGTGAGATAGATGATGCGGAGTTAATCTTGGAACAGTATGCAATAGAGCAAAGTGCCGACAAGAAGGACTTGGATGAACCGTTCTTTATCTGCGATATCGCTAGTGCGTTGTACGTTTTGACTCAGACAGAGATGGACGACAACGCTTCGGTCCTAGGGGCGATCAATACCCTCTTGGACCTTGTCGCCGCAACCTCGTTATCACCTCCAACGGAAGTGGAAAAGCTCATGAAGGAAGCTGCGGATTACTTTACCTTTAACAAATCAATAGCTGTATTGTTCTCAGGCGATCCACAAAAAAAGGAAGGGTTGGTGAATGCGATCTTGTGGTATATAGGCGCAGTATGTGTGATGTCTGAGATCGTATCTCCGATTCATGGTTCTATGTGATTAGATTGGATCTAATGGACTAATGGAGGAATAATAAAAAATGATGTAGAGCAAGCGCTATTAAGTTGCCATCGACTTAGTGCGGATTCTTGTGTCTTTCCGGTTTATGTGCATCTGAGCATAAGCCGGACTATGTTCATCCCTGAATTATGTGCAGTTGACACGCATATCGTGGAAAAATCTTTCAAATAGCACGGTGTTATAGCCATTCGCTCTTTCTTCTACTGCACATAACCTAGATGCTGCTCCTGGCTGAATTGGCCAGAAAGGAGCAGCATCATGGAGATCAAAAACAAGCAAACACTTGAAGAATTGTTGGTGGCGTTCGAGGAGTATCTGCGACGCACGCGAGGGATACCTCCCAGCAGTAGCACGTAAGGATTTAAATTGGGGCATTTTATGGGACCAGTCGAAGTCACGAGGTTTTTGTTGAGTTGGTTTTTGGAACAGGACGGGATGACTACCAATATTCATAAAATCATTTTGGTTGACCAGGGTTAGCAAATATGCTAACTATAATATAATGAGCTATGCTATAGAATATTTTCATTCACGAGTTAAAGCTGAAGTAGAAGACTGGCCTGTTGGTATATTGGCGGATTATACACATATTTTGGAATTATTAGTGGATTTTGGTCCGAAATTGGGTATGCCATATTCGCGTGCAATGGGCGGTGGGCTTTTCGAAATAAGGCCACGTGGGAAAGAAGGTATAGGCCGGGCTTTGTATTGTTTTGTGGTTGGTAAGCGTATTGTAATACTTCATGCATTTGTAAAAAAAACCAATGAGACTCCACAAAGAGAATTAAGAATTGCCCGTCGAAGAATGAAGGAGGTTAAAAATGGCTGAATTGAAATACCAGCCGATGTCTCATGACCATGATGAGTTCATCAAGAAAGCCGCAAAAAGAAAAGGTTTTCAAAAAGCATATGATGAATTGGAAGAAGAGTACTTACTTGTTCGTGAGATGCTACAAGCACGGACTTTGTCTGGGTTGACCCAAGAGGATGTCGCTGAATTGATGGGAACAACCAAAAGCGCGATATCCAGGTTGGAAAGAGCTGGAAAACATTCGCCGTCCTTGGCCACAATTAGAAGATACGCAAAAGCTGTTGGCTGTGACCTGGTGATAAAATTTAGACCAATTCGTTCAAAGCAGTTGAGTGAACGAACGAAGAAACAAAAGGCGGGTTAGATGGACAGGCCGCGATCCCGTTGTGGCTATTTCGCTCGTCCAAAGTTCAGTAGCTGACTGAAAAACAATTTTTCAAAATTCAACCCAATGAAAAATCCAGGTATTGTAAGCAATCAAGTTGAAAAATCAGATTTTTTATAGAGACCAAGCAGCAAGAGTTATAAAAATTCCATTTGTTCTGACTCGGCCTTCTATACCGATAAAAAATTACGCTGCTCGTTTATATGCGTGATGAAGCCCTCCCAATACAGGTAATGCAATAATTTTACCTTCGGCATTTTGAGTCTCGGTTTTGTTTATACTGAATCAGCAGCTATTCCGGTAACCGAAGCACCGATAGTGGTTGCCGGCTGAATGGATTTTTGAATTCCCTTTTTTATGGAACGGAACCAATCTTGAAAAATATGTCTGAGTCTAATCACTGCTTTGACGAGCATACTCATGGCCTCCTAATTACATTACGTCATTGCAGCATAAATCATATAAAATTTCAATGGACCACTGCCTGAAAAATCGAGTGATTCTCAACGGATGTAAAAGGTAGCCAACACGGGGTCTGGGCCGTTTTCAGAGCAAAATTGCCCAGAATCGTCTGCAAGAGGGCTCGTTTGGTGGTCTGAGAAAAGTCTGAGAAGGATTGCCAAAGGGTTGTTCGAAGTGCGGCAGGACTCGCAAAGGGCCGCGAACACTGGCCAAAAAGACGAAAGCCTCGAAGGGAATACCTTCGAGGCTTTCTGTGTCTTTCCGGCAATAATTTGATAGTGTTGTATACGCTCATATCCAGGGAGGAATGGAATATTGTGGAGCGAGATCGTCGAGACAACATCGATAAAGCATAGACGAAAATCATCCCATCTCACAAAAGAACAGATCTAACACATAGAAATATAAGTACTTTATGTATTTTCGCATTTGTGGTAAACTTATATGAAATAACTTTATCATATACAGGGAGGCGTTTTGAACGCGTCGCTGACCGATGACGGATATTCTTGCCCAAAATGTGGCCGGACTATTTCTTACCAAATCGATCGCTGCCCCGAATGTCGATTTTTAATTATGTTTGATGTGTTACTCGAGAAGGAAATCAGTGACAATCGACTAAGTTATCAGGTGGCGCGTAGACTGTTGGAGCTCTTGCCAAATGGTGAGTTTTCCAAAATCCGACATGGGTTACAAAACACCCGGTTGCCGTCGGTACATCATATGACGAGAAGTATGGCAGAAAGGGTGCATGCCTTGCTGTCGGAAAATGGAATAGAATCCAGGATCGTTGAGAGCGACGGAAACGATCCGCGCAAGAAGACCATACCCGTAAATAAATTAACTATATTGGTTGTATCCATATTGGTTGTCGTGGGTTTTATTTTTGCATTATCGCGCCGTGGAGCCCAAGACGCTCAAGATGTATCGCAATCTGATGGAGATGAGGTTGCAGCCCTTTCGGCGCGTGAATTGGCGGCTAAGGCCATACCGGCAACGGTGATGTTACAGTGTATGGAAAAAGTGGGATCGGGTTTTTTCATCACTTCGACCAAGGTGCTTACCAACGCCCATGTGTTATGTAACGATACGCATCCACCCAAGGTGATACTTCACGACAAGACCGAGCTGCAGGGTGATGTGATCGTGCGCAACGAAGAGTTGGATGTAGCCATGGTCGAGGTGGAAAATGCGTCTGGCAAAACGCTTGAACCCGGCGACGCAAGTACGTTGCAACGTGGCGATACCATTTACATCCTTGGAAACCCTCGGGGTATGGATTTTACATTTACAAAAGGCATGATTAGCCATCATGAACGTTATATAATGGGATATTCCTATCTACAGATCGATGGAAGCATCAATCCAGGCAACAGCGGTGGACCTGTACTCGATACCCAGGGCAGGGTCATAGGGATTGCCTCGATGCAGATCAACAATGCGGATGGTTTGGGCTTGGCCATCCCGATCAACTATCTTTACGTTGGTGAACATAAAATACTCTCGGATGCGCCGCGTTATGACGAGCTCAAATGGGCCGAACGGATCAAATCGACCACAGCTAAGTTTGAGCGAGAGAAAGCCGAGTTGACTGCTATGATGGATAAACCTTTATTGATCAGTGCAGTTTGGCAAAAAACCGGATTGATTATTCAGGTGATGATCCGCACCAGATTCAGCCCGCCGAATTTTCTTGATTTTACTATCGAGCGAGAAGGAATAAACCGATGTTCTTTTAGGGAAGTCGCCCGAAGATGGATACCGCTTAGGGGGATGAGCACCAAGATAAGGAGAAAAATCATTCAAGACGAACTCGAAAATTCTTATGCTACCATTATTTTTTCCTCGGCAAAGATGTGCCCTGATGAAGCTCGAGGTTACGGAAACGAGCTCATCGTGGGTTACGGCGCTCCGGGAAAAGATCGGGTGTCTATCAAAGGTGGGACTCGAAACCGCGATTGACGATTGTCAACAGGCAACCATGTCAATATGCCATGACACTTTTTCAGTAAAGACGATCATTTTCCGCCAGTGTGGAAAACATATCAAGAGAGTGAACCGGCAAGGTGGAGACTTGTTTGTTGAGAGGGTAGGCTTTGTCGGTCATGCAGATTACATATCCCTTTTCACATTCCAAATCATCCAATGCCTGCTTAAAACCTTTTGAAAGGCTCGGAGATTTGGTGAGCTTGATTTCTAGTCCGATTGGTTTTCTGTTTGCGGGTATCACAACCAAGTCCATTTCGTTCCCGGCGTTTGTTCGGTAGAAATATATCTGCCAAGAGCTAGGAATGCTATTTGAGATTTGCTCGATGATAAAACCCTCAAAAGAAGAACCGGCATAAGGATGACCAAGCAAGATCTTTTCATCCATGATATTGAGCAACGAATGAAGCAATCCCGTATCTCGAATGTATACTTTTGGCGATTTGACCAGACGTTTTTTGATATTGACCTGATAGGGCAGAAGCTGACGGACAATAAAAGTATCTTGTAGTATATCCAAATACCGCCTTATCGCAGGTGCGGATACTCCCATGCTGGCGGCAATCTTGGACGCGTTCCAGAGTTGCCCTTGGTTATGCGCCATCATTTGCCAAAATCGTCGAAGCTGAGCAGCTGGAACTCTGACACCCAATTGAGGAAGATCGCGCTCCAAATATGTACGAATAAATGCTTCCCGCCAGATCAAACTTGTATTATCCGAATCAGCCAAATAACTCGGCGGATATCCACCTCTGCACCATAGCTTACCAATGGTGCTTTTTCTGCCGTCCAATTCACGCAGACATAATGGATTCAATTCATGATACACAATCCTTCCAGCCAGGCTTTCTGAGGCCTGGCGTATGAGATCCGGAGAAGCTGAACCCAGCAAAAGAAACCGGCCGGTTTTTTTCAATCCATGATCAACAAGGGACCTCATCAATGGAAACAAGTCTGGTTTTCGTTGAACTTCATCTAAAATAACCAGATGATTTTCAAGCCGCTCCAAATAAAGCTCTGCTTCTTGCAACTTGGCCAAATCAGAGGCTCTTTCCAGATCAAGGTATTCAATCCTGTCCTGAATGCCGGCAGATATCATATTGGCTAAGGTCGTTTTGCCGCTTTGCCTGGAGCCGATCAAGCCGACAACTGGAAATTGATTCAAAGATGCCAAAACATCTTTTTGAAGGTAACGAGGTATCATCTTTGCAATATGAACGATCACCGTTCGATTTGCAAGTTTAATTCAAGCAAAGACCGCCTTGCAAGCCTTTGTCGACCTCAATCTTTTATATAGCTGAAGTCGACAGCCTTCAGATGGAAATGTTGATTTCGTTTTTGATGACAATTGACAATGTTAGCAACAAGGTAAACCGTTCACCCGGGGTAGCGGTGACTCGTGAGATTTCGAGAACTTGTCTGAGCAGGACTTACAAACAATCGTTGTTTGATTGTTTGTAAGTCCGCGAGTTTCGCAGAAATCGAAAGAGTCACCGCTACCC
>JBFFBT010000127.1:0-15986 GCA_041560255.1 Myxococcota bacterium
ACGCAACGCCGCACTGTTGCATGATATCGGCAAAATCGGCATACCTTTGGACGCATTGAACAAACCACAGAGATTGAGCCGAGATGAGTACGAGCTATTTAAAGAACACCCGGACAAAGGACGAAGAATCCTCGAGCCGATCGAGTTTTTGCGCGACATTGTTCCCGCAGTTTACCATCATCATGAAAAATTTGATGGTACCGGATATCCCCTAGGCCTCAAGGGTGAGGACATACCGCTGGAGGCCCGTATTCTGGCAGTGGCAGATACGTATGACGCCATGACCAGCGATAGAGCCTATCGCTCGGCCCTTTTGCATGAAATCGCCATCGCCGAGTTGAGGCGGTGTGCCGCGACCCAATTCGATCCCCGCATCGTTGCGATTTTCATCATCGAGATCGAAAGTTGGAGAAAAAAGAACCCCAACCAAATACCATCTAAAAATGCCGAACAACCCGAACAACTGGCGACATAAAACCGGCCGGCACATGGGCATTGCCATGCCGAGCATCCATGGTATTCTATGAAAGAGATGGGCGACCAATCGCCGAAAATGTTTGATCGTTACGAGATAGTCGAGCTTATCGCCATCGGCGGCATGGCCCAGGTCTATCGGGCCCGCTTGACCACCCCACAAGGCACCAGCAAGCCGGTGGTGGTGAAGAAGCTCCTTGCGCAACTGGCTGAAAATCGAGAGTTTCTCGATATGTTCATCGATGAAGCCAGGATAAGCATGCCCCTAAGCCATGCCAACATCGTTCAAGTGTTCGATTTCGGACAGGTAGACCGGGATTATTTCATGATCATGGAATACATCCATGGCATCAACTTGGAGCATATCATACAACGATGTCGTGAATCCGGTATTCAGATTCCCATACCCACATGCCTGTTCATCGCCTCCGAGGTAGCCAAAGGACTCGACTATGCCCATCGTTACACCAATACCCAGCGGCAACCTATCGGAATCATCCACAGAGACGTGAGTCCGCAAAACATCTTGATCGGGTTTGACGGAAGCGTCAAATTAACCGATTTCGGAATCGCCAAGGCGAAAAGCCGCATTCATCAAACCAGGCACGGCATCATTCGAGGTAAAGCCTGTTATTTGTCCCCCGAACAAGCCGAGTGTGATGAGTTGGACGGGCGGTCGGATCAATTCAGCCTAGCCTTGGTGCTGTTTGAGCTGTTGACCGGAGTGCGCCCTTTTGAAGGCGATACGGAGCTTGCAACCCTCAATAACGTTCGAAACCTGAAACCAAACGCACCATCGTTGCTTCGGCCCGAAATATCCAGCCGGTTGGATGGAGTCGTGTTGACGGCGCTCGCCCGGAAACCTTCCGATCGTTTTGAAAACGCGGGTATTTTTCAAAACGAGTTGACCGCTATACTTCGCTCCCTGGCACCGGATTACTCCTCCTATACACTATCCGATTGGCTCGGACAGGTGATTCGACCCAAAAACCATCCAGTCGACGACGATACCCGGGTTGCTGCCGAGCCGGCATTGAGCCGAGAAGAAATTTTAAAGATGAAGACCGTCATCATACCCAAAAAACCTCCCGAGGCTCAACGCCGCAAATCCCGTGGATTTCTCATTGCGGCACTTCCCATACTGATTGTTCTCGCAACCCTGATCGCCATAACCCAATGGGAACTGCCGCTTTCATTTGATGATCTGCTCGGCCGCAACAAAGATGCGGTAAGCCCTGCGGTGCCACCCCCTATCCCGGACTCAACCGAAGAGCCGAAAACCAAGGTTTCGCCCGAAAGCCTCGAAAACGATGTGCAAGCTCACTCCACGCGGATTCAAGGCGTGCAAACCTCCAGCCCGGTGAATACACCCGAGCCGGTCCGCTTCGGGACATTACACCTCAACGCCGATCCTTGGGCGCTGGTCGAGTTGGACGGCAAGCGACTCGAGCGGCACACCCCTCTGTTTAATATCCGCGTGCGGGCGGGCCGGCACAAGCTGCGATTTTTCAATCCAGAAATCAATCTGGAAAAAACCATTACGGTCTGGGTGTTTCCACAGCGTACCAAAACAGTCAGCATCAGTTTGACCGAACCGTAATTTCAAACCAACAGTTGCGCTATGCAGGCGTTCACTTAAAGGGTAGCGTTGACACATGAGGTTTCGAGGCAGCGACAAAGAAATGTTTGGATTCGAGACGGTCAGTTGTGAGACAATCATCCCATGTAAACCCAAAGGAATTGGGACCCCGCGGCCCAATCCGGATTGCCATGCGGTCCAAGGAGTTTATAGCATGTTTTTCTATCTGTATAAATCGACGCTAGGATCAAAGTTTTTTCCAAATCGATTCATCTCGGACGATCCGCTCAAAGTAGGCGGTGGTGGAGTATTTCGAAGAGCCGTGCGACGGATCTCGGTAGTGATGACGATTGCTTGCCTGGCAACCTCGTCGATCGCATGCAATCCATCCACCGGCTCTTCCGATCCAGACAATCAACCCGGCCCCGATCCGATCGACGACGACCCATGTAAACAGGTAGCGGACGAATGGCGCCAGATCTGGAAAACCAGGATCGAAACCGTATCGCTCCAAGGACCTACTCCCGAAACCAACATCACGGATATATGGGGCACCGCCCGGGACAATATTTTTGCAGTCGGATTCGAAGGTATGATCCTCCATTTCGACGGTGAGACCTGGACACGCATGGAGTCTACAACCGACGAAGACATCCAAGGCATCTGGGGATACGCTCTTTACGACGAGCAGGGAGAGACAACTCGAATCGATGTGTTTGCGGCCGGAGACAAAGGCACCATCCTGCGCTACGACGGCACGGCCTGGCAGGCCCAACCGGTTATCAGTGATCCGGACCCTCAAGATCCCGATCCACAACCGGTAATTGACTCACTGCATGCGATATGGGGTGTGGCGGCCTCCGGCCCCAATCCGGATCAACATCCAACCGTCATTGCAGTCGGCGCAAACGGTCTCATCGTTAAATGGGAAGCCTCCGTAGCGGAATTCAGAGAGATGCGCCGGGCGGAGAGTTTTGAGTATCCATGCGATACCGGCACCTGCACCCGAACACGTTACATACGTTGGAGTCCGGAAAGACTCGGTGGCGTCTTTGCGTCCCAATCAGGATCCTTTATCGTGGTGGGAAACAACGGCACCATCATGGAGCTCAATGCCGACAGTTGGCAACGCATATTGATTCCTGGATTCACCACCCACCTCAACGGTGTATGGGGCCGGGGATCTCAAGAGGTGTTCGCGGTAGGCACCGCCGGCACCATCATGCGCAGAAACAGCTCAGGCGTTTGGGAGAATCTAAAAGCAATTGCAGCCGGCAACGGCGGACATTTTGCGGTCCCGTCCGTCTACCTTCGATCTTCATGGGCTTTTTACCAAACCAAATGTGGTCCGATCCCAGAAGGGCAAACCGATCCAACCGACACATCCTGGGGATTTTTCGCCGGATGGGACAGAAAGTTGTACTTGTTGCACGACAAGCTGGTTTGTCCTTTCGGGCAATTTGACATCCAAAGAATCGAAGGCATATGGGGTACAACCCCCAGAAGCGAAGCCGAGCGCACATCACCCGATGGAACCGAGGTGGTCTGTGATCCGGTCGAGGTGTTTTTCACCGGTGTCAACGGCACCATCATACGTTTGATGAATGAGCAAGGTCGTTGAAAAATCAATCCCGACAGCTTCAATCCGCCGGGGGCTTCCCATAACCCATCAAGGAGCGAAACCGCTCTGTAGGCTTGAGGGCTCTGCGTTGTAGATCTCGTAATCCTGGGTTGCCATTTCCACCAGCGGAGGCACCACTCCGCCCATGCCTCCTACCAAGAGGACCAAGCCGTTTGGAAGCAACGTCGCGGTATGAAAAGCCCGCTTTGCAATCATGGGAACCAATTTCTTATTGCGGTTTTCCAGTGGATTGTTCAACAAGATAGAATAATTTTTGGCCAACATGGTCGGTCCATAGGTATCGAAACCACCTGCCAGCAAAACGCTTCCATTCTTCAAAACCGTTGCGGTATGTCCCCAAAACGGCTCTGAAAAACCCTCCATGAGGCTGCTTGAGCCGGACTCGGGATCGATGATTTCGCAGCTGCTCTCGACCACCAATTTTCCGTCGCCATCCACAGAAAGGCCGCCGCAAACGAGCACTTTTTCAAATCCAAGCCGATCCTTCAAAGGTACGGCTGTGTGACATACTCGCTTGCGCTGCAAGGCAAACCAACTGCCAGTTACGTTGCCTTGAAGATCAAATTTGAAGTAGTCGATTCGATCGCTCGGAGTCCGGGGGGTCCATTGTTCCCATCCACCTACAACCAGCACGGCATTGTGCAGGCCTACCGCCCGGGCCTGCGCGCGGGCCAGACTCAACAAAGGCATCACAAAGCTGGATCCAGATCCAATGATGGTCACATCCGCGAGCATCGTCTCCGGCGTGGCTCCCATTCCACCGGCGACCAAAATCCCTTCTCCGGCAGGGCCACTGATAGTTGTACAAGCATGCCGGGTCCGGGGAAGGGTTTGTTCTTTGGTCTCAAATGAGTTGGTTTGCACACGGTAGTACTCTGCCGGCCAGCCCTCGTCCAGCGGCTCTCCGCCTGTCAACAATACGAGCTGCCCGTCCGAAGTGAGGTGCGAGCAATGGAAAGCCCGAGCGGCACGCAGACACTGCAAGCCTTGTCCACAATCCGCGGGTTGCGTTTCTGTCACAAATGCCGCCGTGGTTGCATCAAACCTTTCCATGCTTCTCAGGGCCGGATCGCTTGCATCTTCATCCGCGATTCGGGAAAGCAAATCAGCACTTACAGGCGCCAAGGTACCACCGGTGATCAGTACTTTTCCATCGGGCAATTCGACCGCATCATGAAACGCACGCGTAGTGGACATGCGAACCCGATAATTTTCGAACCATTCAGGATCATTCAGACCCGAAGGGGGTGGTGAAAACCGCCCCACCAAGCTCATATACAAAAAGACCTTCACATCACCGGATCCGATCTCAAAAGGCAGCGACTCACCCCTGGAAACCAACTCTCTCGCCGAATTGTACCCTGCGACCACCACGACTCGGTTTTTACCCACTGGTATGTCGGATAAACCGGCCCCATCAGAATCCTCAATTTCAAACTCAGACTCCATGACCCGCATGCCATCGCCCCGGATGCTGATTTTCAGGGTCTTTATCAAATCCTCGCTGAGCGGATTGAGATGCAGATCGGAGGTATAGACCAGCTGAAGGTCTACCGTGCCGACATACCCGCTGCAGGCCAAAGCAGTCATGCCCATGCAGACAACCATCCACCACCCCAGCAGCCTACGGGTATCTAAAAACAGGCAATTCATAAAGTAATACTTGAGCATGTAGCACTAACCAATTATTTTATAAAAACTTTAATGATGCACTCTGAGATAGGCCACATCACTTTTCGATATCGCCAAAGGCAACGCTATGCCCACTGTGACCACCACTGCCGCGACGGGCCAAACCCACCAGTGTTTGCGGTACCAAGGCTCGGCTTTCTCTCCGGCGGCATCTTTAGAGTCTGCTTTTGATATCCCGGGCGCAATCTCGGCATGAAGCATCCCAGCCGATTGTCCCGGCACTGAGCGGATGAGTTGCTTCGATATGCGATGAGCGCTGAAAGCCGGATCTTTGTCTCCCACCACCATGATCTCAATTCTGGTAAAATCTTGCTTTTCGGCATCAAACCAAGCCCATCTCAAAACTTCTTTATCCGCCAGGACATCTCGCGACACGATAATGATTCCTTGCAGTCGCGCCACCAAACAAACTCTTGCCAATATGGATACCTCCGGCACGCTGGGGCCACGATGCCCGGTATGGTTGCGAACTTCTAAAAACAACTCTCGAACACGAGGGCTGAAATAGCCGCTCGAAAGCTCCAAATCGGGAACCATAGCAAGGGCGCGGCGAAAAGCGTCTTTGGCGGGTTCCTTTTTTCCTGCCTGGGAACGATTGACCCCCAGATAAAGCCATAATTGGGCTAAAAGATCTGGATTATGAATCAACACATAGCTGTCTTTGAGCGTCTCTATCGCCTGTATGTACACCGACGCAGCCTCTTCGAGCTGAAGTCCCAAGGTCAGCGTGCGACCTTTCGTGAACAATCGCTCAGATTCATCCAACCTTCCGGACTCTTTATCTTTCTCCTCCAAAAAATCTTTCAACTCCCGCTCCGCGGTAATCGTTTGCGGCAACCCGGCCATGGCATCCCACACCTCTTTGATGCCGCGTGACAGGTGAGCCGGAACATCATGCCCGACAAACTCCAACCATCCGATTTTATCAGCCGGATCGGAGGCTTGGACCGATTGGCCCAAAAAATACAAAATCACCGTGATCGACAACATGGAGGTCGTCATGGTTTCAGTCTATTAGATGAAAAACAAAGCTGTCAATTCTGATACCTCTTTCAGCACCGCTTTCCGGCAAGCTTGCCAAGCGGCCAAAAAGCATGTAAAGAAAATCGGGCGACCGGAGCTTGTGGATACGAACAATCTATGGAGCAACGGCAATGAACAGATTAGAATCTTCTGAGCAAAAATCATCTCATGCTCGCACATGGCTTTTGATCATCATCGCACTTTCTTTGTTGGGTCTTTTAGCATCCATGTATCTGAGCTATGTGCACTGGAGCGTTCACAATCTTCCCGGTCATTCGAGCGGATGCGCCATCAACCAAAAAATCAATTGCGACACGGTGGCGCTCAGCCGTTATTCGACCGTATTGGCAGGGATCTCCAACTCTGTCTGGACGGGACTGTATTACATCATGCTGATCGCACTATGCGTCCTGGGCTTGCTCGAAAAAAAGAGCCATTGGCCGCTTGGGTTGATAGGTATACTGAATCTCTTCTCGGTGTTCGTATCCGTGATTCTCTTGTTGATTTCCGAGCTCATCATACAATCTTTTTGCATATACTGCGTATGTCTGTCCCTGATCAACGTGCTGACCGGTTTGGTATGGATCCTGGGGCCCCGGCCGGACGGAGTGTCGAAATCGAGCGCGGCGGGTTTCTGGATGCTCGGGCCTCAATTGGGGTTTACCATCTTTTCGGTCGGATTTTCCACAACCGCATTCGAGGCGAGAGTGCTCTGGCTCGTATGGTTGCTCCTCACCGGTGTGTGGATTTTCCTTCTTCGCAAAGGATCGCCCAGGACCTGGACGGGTTTCCCGATCCGCGCCTGGCAGGACGTGCGCACATTGCTCGAGCGTCCGAAAAAAGCCGCTGTGTTCAGTCTGCTTTTTTTCTGCCTGGCACTAGCGGTTTTGCTGTTTGCCCCCAAAACGGTCTTTGATGACAGCCAATTCATCGCCGAGGGTGTGCAGGATATCCACTTTGGAAAAACCGAAGATGGACACAACTGGATTGGAGCCTTGGAGCCGGAAATCACCATAACAGAGTATTCGGATTACCAGTGTCCTTTCTGTCGTATGGCTCATGAAGTGGTCCGGCAATTAGTCAGAGAACAAAAAGATCAATTGAGAATTGTGCATGTGCATGTGCCCCTGGATCACAATTGCAATCCCATGATCACGAAACCTTTCCACCCGAACGCCTGCAATTGCGCCAGAGCAGCCGTCTGCGCCGACGAGCAGGGCCGTTTTTGGCAGATGAACGATGCGCTGTTTGTGCGCCAGTGCAATTTGGACGCCAACGGTTTGGCCATGCTGGCGCAAAACCTGGGCATGCAGCTCGAGCTATTCAGATACTGTATGCAGTCCATCAGCGCCGAGCAAAAGGTGCGAGACGATATTCGCAAGTGCCAGAAGGTAGCCAAAGAATGTGTAAAGATGGGTAAAGGTTTCGCCACACCCATGTTTCAAGTGGCCGGAGAAGTGATCATCGGATATAAGAACAAGGCCTTTTGGGACGAAAAAATCACCTCAATCCGAAAAAACCAATCCGACCCTCGCAAATCCAAGCTGCCGCACTCCAGCGCAGGTCTAAAGCCCTAAGGGTAGCCACTATTTCAAATTCGGTGTATTGAAACTTCGAATACTGTCTATGATTGCATCTTCCAAACATGACTTTAGCTCTCGATGGCAAAAACTACGTCTGCAACCGTGTTGTAGATTCTTTTTAAAATGGATCAAAAATGTATGCGTAGCGCCGACTTTTGAATATCCATCCGATAGGCCGGAATCACGGTTCCTTTGAAGTCCAATACGATGCGGGTGTGACTCGGGTCTTCGCCGACCCGAACTCGAATTATGGCCGGCATGGGACTCTCCAGGCTGGTTTCTTTGCCGGCATACTCGGCTTTTTCGAAATCAATCACCAATCTGGGTGGGCTTTTCAGCTCGAAATGTTTGATTTTCACATCAGATGTAGCCCGCACTTCCATTTGCCAACCCTGAGAGGTTTTCTTGAACTCGGGATCTTGAATCGACAAACCCAAAGCTCCGGTCGCCGGCGCAGGGACATCACCTCCAGGTTTGCTCACGGTGTCGGCCGCAGAAGTCGATTTTTCAACTGGTCGCGAGGAGGCATTCGGGATTGCCTTTTGATCGGTTTCGGCGGTTTTATCCACACCGACACTTGGTTTTGCATCCGCCGGCAAGGTATTTTCCGAGTCCTTCCGGTCGGTCTTTGCCTGCATCGAGGCATCCACCGGGAGTGAATCTTCAGGCGACGACGTCACAAACTTAGCCTGTTTATGGCTTCCGATAGGTTTAATCAAGTAAAGAGTCAGAAAGGTCACCACCGCCACAATACATACAAACACCCCGAACAACAACCAACGTGAGCGGGGAGGCGAAGCTCTGGATGTCATACGCATTCCTCCTTGGTTGCCCAAACCCCTTGGGTCTTCTGTATATTCATACATGCTATCTCTTTGGGTAACACCGCTGCCCCACTCGGACGGACCCGAGGTGCCTTGGCTTTCCGAGGACCCATGCAATTTTTTCGTGAAAAACGATCCGGCCAGCCGTTCGTCAAAAAATTCCTCCGAAACATCCCTTGCGCCTGCAGGTTCTTCCGGCTTGGGATGCAACGAGAACCTGACACTGTGTCCGTCTGCTTGGGACGGCTTTTTTTTCAACTCTTCCTGAATAAACGATTCGATTTTTTTTCTGGATCCTTCTGAGAGGTTGTTGAAACGAATCCCCATACCCGCATCCGATTCATCCACGTGATCTATGCTCTTTGTCCAAATAACCTCTCCTTCTTCAACTCTTATTTTTTCGTTTTTTATGTCAAATTCTAATGTCATTTTTTTACCCTTGTCGAGCGGCTGGGTGGTTTTTATAAAAATCCCGTCACGGCTCACGTTGCTGGCTACCACATCTATAGCGGTATCGTCATCCGGTACGACGATCTTGACCAGTTTGGAAAAACCTACCCGAGGGTAAGCCCGTCTCTGTTGATCTACACCGTTATCATGGTTGTCGTTCATGACCCCCCATGCTATGCTTACAACGCCGGCGAGTCAATGAAACATTCAACCCAGGACCATGAAATGACACAAAATCCATCCAGCCCCCCTTCAATCTCCTTGGAAAAAACCCTTCGTCTATCAACCCATGTCATCCAGGAAATCATCACCAAGCTCGATGCCGGCAACGGAGCCGAGGCGGCGGATCTGTATGCACATTGTCAACAAGATGTGGGGCTTGCGTTGATCGAGCGGGTCAAGTCCGATCGCAGACTATTCAAGGCAGCCGCGAATATGTTTTACCGGGCCCGGGATTTTGAAAAAGCCGCCTTATGCTGCCAATCCCTGGGTGATCTGGAAAAGGCCGCTTTGCTTTTTGAGTACAACGACGATCATCACAAGGCTGCTCAATTGTACCTGCATTGCAAAAACCACGCAAAAGCCGCCGAGATGTTGGAGCAATGCCAAAAACCCGGGAAAGCCGCCGAGCAGTACCTGCTGGTGAAAAATTTTTCCAAAGCCGCCTTGAACTATGAAAAAGATCAAAGCTTCCAATTGAGCGCCGACCTATACCACAAGTTGGGCAACTTTCACAAAACCCTCGATCTTTTGCAAAACATACCACCGTCCGATCCGGGGCACGCGGAGGCCAGACATAAAATTAAAGAGCTCATAAAAAATCGGAACTCCGATGATTTTCGATTTGATCAAACCGCGCAACCCAACGTCAAGATCGTAAGTTTTTTGGAAGGTTTCGACTTTTTGCGCAATGTTTCGCTTTTTCGGGATCTGGCGCTCCAGGACATGAAGTCGCTCTATCACATCTGCTCCCGGCGTGTCTTTCAAGACGCAGAACGCGTCATCGAGCAAGGCGAGCCCGGTCTCGCGTTGTATGTCATCCATACCGGAAAGGCTTTGGTTCAGCGGATCGAAGATACCAAACCCACCAACATTGCCGTATTGCATCGTGGTGATCACTTCGGTGAAATGTCACTCATTGATGAAAGCCCGACCTCGGCCCGAGTTATTGCCGAGGATCAACTCGATGTATTCGAGATCTCCCGGGATCGCTTTCTACGTTTTCTCGACTCCAACCCTAGGCTGGCGGTTCGAGTGCTGACTGTTTTTGTCCGAACATTGTGTAAGCGGCTTCGGGAGACCAACATCAAGCTTACCGAATGACGACGAATCGGAGGCTTCAAGTTGTTTTATAGAGAAATCGAACCATGCACATTCAAACCGTATACCGCGAAAGACAATGACAAAACCTAGGAGAAACCATGACAAGACAGATCATCTACATCACACTCCTTATCTGGGCAATCCTGCCCGGCTGCTCCAAAAAAAATTCTTCTGCACATCCGTCACCCACAGCCACGCCTCCCGTCATAAAGAAAGCCGGCCAGGCCGAAAACCCTTTCTTGAGCCTCGGCCCTTCCAAAGTGGGAATCCACGACAAATCCGCATACCATGTGGGATTTTCCCCGAACGGAAAGTTGCTTGCAAGCACCGGGCAAGACAAGCTCATCAAGATTTGGGATGCAGAAAACCTGACCTTGCTCAAAAGCCTTCCAGGCCATCAAGACAAGGTCATGATGGCCGCTTTCTCACCGGACAGCAAACTGTTGGTGAGCACTTCGACGGATCTGACCGCTCGAATCTGGGATCTCGGCAGCGGCAAGTCCCTTCAGATCCTCAAAGACAAACCCCCGGCCAAAATGACCGAAGAAGAAGAACTGGCCTATCATCAAATGCCCCCGGCCCATATGAACTGGGCGGCTTTCAGTCCGGACGGGAAACAAGTCATTACCGCCAGTGATGATTTCAGTCTCAAAATCTGGGATGTATCCACAGGTAAAAAAATCAAGCATTTCAAAGATGATGGATGCAGACAACGCAGTGTATATCGCAGAACCGATGCGTCCGGATGGGCAAGCTCGGCAGGCTGCATGGACGACGGAGTGACCTATCTAAAATTCTGGGACGAAGAAGGCAACCTGATCGGTGTGTACGGCGACGAAGTACGCGACGCTCACTATCTGGCTTTCGATCAGCGCGGAAAATACATCATCGCCGCCGATGGAAGCCTGGCTTTCTCGGTTTTCAGCGCGCAAGGCTCCTTTCTCAAACGGGTGCTGGTGGGAGGATACCATTTCTGCCTGCATTTCGGAATGGACGACAAATACTTACTGGTTGGCACCCATAAGGGCGAGATCCTGGTATATCGTCCAGAATCCTGGACCCGGGCAGGAAAACTCGAGCTGGGAGAAAAAGTAGCCGTCGACGCCATCGATGTCCATCCCATCGACGGGCGTATCTGCGCTGCGTTGCGAAATGGATCCATCGTCGTCTTTCCCAAGCCGGTTTTACCTGAGTAAGCCATACCAGGCCTTTTTTCGGCAATTAGGCAGACAACGAGGAGGTTGTCACTTCAAACCCATCCTCCGAAAACGAAACGGCCTTTCCTTGGGTTGGATTGACGCAGACTACCACCTTGCCCGGCGGGCAGGTCTGGGGGACTTTGACCGTGACACAGGTATCCGACCACTGATCGATTTCATTATCCTGCGCGGAGAGATTTCCAAATTTTACACTTCCACGTTCGTCTCCAAAACCCTTCCCTTTGATGGCAATTTTCGAGCCGACCGGCGCGCTTGCCGGCGTGATGCTTGAAATTTGACCCGGAGGCGTCGGAGCCGGCGCTTCCGGTTGACTTTTGGGAGCCTCGGCGGTTGCTTTGGCTCCGAAGTAAAATCCTATGATCGTCGCGACCGCACCCGAAAGAACCGCAATGGTCTTATCGGCTACAGCAAGCGACTCGCTGTCCGAAGAAATGGTCAGAAGATGAAATACGGCTATGGCCAAAATGAGAAGCAACATATATGAGAATATCGAACGGGTCGTACCCGAAATCCCAATCGGGCGACTCTGCAGACTTCGAAGCTCCCGAATCAGATTGACCATTTCCTGCGGGCTGGCATTCTTCTGAAGATTTCGAAGCACCCTTTTTATGAGACGCGAGCCACCGTAGGCTTTGTAGCTGTCATAGAGATGAATCGCCAACAAAGGCACCACCACGCAAAGCACGTAGATCAACATCAACCACGATTTCGTCCCATCATCTTTATCACCCTTATCTTTTTCGTCTTTGCCTTTTTCGTCTTTGCCTTTTTCGTCTTTGCCTTTTTCGTCTCTGCTCTTTTCGTCCTTGCTCTTCTCCTCCTTGCCTACGGCATCTTGTTTGGTTTGCGCCGAGGCCTGGTCGATCTGCTTATTTTCTGCTCTCTTGGGTTGCTTTGGCTCCGCTTGCAAGGAAAAGGGCACAATGACCAACAACCCAACCATGTACACAATCTTTTTCAATACACATACGAACATGCAACCACCTCCCTGTATGTAGATTGTTCACATTTCCATTCTGCCTTATGATGCCGAAGACCATCCCCATTTAGGCATCGACTCACGCCTATTCAAAAACCAAAGCTTTCAAAACCACGAAGCAAATCCAACCGCTATACAATTCACTCGGGTTCGATCGTCTTGGTTTCGCCAGGAATATTTCTTACAATGTTATGATCGTCCAACTCGAATCGTCAACTTATCGGAAATCTATTGGAAATCTATTTCTATGTTTCCACGACTCCCGGCTCAAACTTCCTCATTTTGTACTGAGATCGGGCCGAATGAGCTGAATTTAATAAGCGTTATTCCAATTATCATAGAAAAACCTAAAGTTACAGCAGAAACGGATGCATCAGCATACATGAATACGCATAAAAAAATATTATAAGCCGACGTAGTTTTAATACATAATTATGAATATTAATTTTTATATTGACTAATATTTGGTATTATGTATTATTTCCTTAACTTTTGTAAACATGGAGCGTTTACCAAAAAAGGAGGAGTGGCATGAAACAACGTATAAAATCTTTAGGCAGGAATTTTGTGTTCTTCGGCCTGCCCGTTTTGCTCTTCACCCTCTCGGCTTGCGGCCCAAATGGGTTATCGAGCAACGAAGAGTCGAACGCCGGTCAAGAGGTTGTCTTTCCGGCGACCGTTCGGGCGCAATGTCCCGAGCGGCTCGTTCCTTCGATCGCCGAAGAATATCCTGTGGATCTGGTACGCCGGGACGGGGTCTTTATGTACATGACCGAAGACGAGTACCGTCAGTTTTCCGTGGAATTTTCAGACTTTATCGCCTCGGGCAGCGTGAAGCTCGAGATAATCCAAACCCACGAAGAATCCATGCGTAATTTCTACGACACGTCGGGTTCGTACCTTTCCTATCCCACCTACGACAGCATGGTGCAAGAGCTCAAACAGATGGAAAGCCAGGGCAAGGGCACCCTCAGATCCATCGGCACCAGCGAAAACGGCAAAACGATCTACGCTTTCGGCAAAGGCGGCGGCGGCAAGGCCTTGTTTACTGGATGCATCCACGGCAACGAGAAAGTCGGCGCGGTGGTAGCGATGTATCTGCTCAACAACTCCAGCAAAAACTTCTGG
This sequence comes from Myxococcota bacterium, assembly GCA_041560255.1. Lineage (GTDB taxonomy): Bacteria > Myxococcota > B64-G9 > B64-G9 > B64-G9 > JBFFBT01. The sequence goes on from JBFFBT010000127.1 coordinate 13,918, forward strand.
GTCATCCCCATCCTCAACGTGGACGGCTATCCCAACTCGCGCGGCAATGCCAACGGAACCGACATGAACCGTGATTTCAGCAACATGTCGTCCAAAGGCATCCAGGCGTACACCAACTTCGTCAAGCAAAACAGCATCGAGGGTATTTTGGACGCGCATACTTTTGGAAGCTTTTACTTGTACGGTCACTGTGACAAGAGCCAAACCCACTCCAAAGGGCAGCAAGTGGCCCAAAAGATGGGTAGCGCGCAGGGTTACGGTTCCTACAATTGCGCCCAGCAAATGGGCACCACCTATGGCAGCTCAATCGACTGGCATATCAATGCGGGCGTCGACATCCCGGTAGGCGTCGAGTATGCCAACTCCCACTCGCCCGCCACCAGCCAATTGGATTCGATCGCCTCGGGCGCATTCAAGGGCTTCGAGGTATTGGTCAACGAAGCCGGAGGTGGACCTGGACCCAACCCGACCCCTACCCCGGGCCCCAATCCCACACCCACTCCGACCCCGGGCCCCAACCCAACTCCGACTCCGGGCGATTCTTGCCAAGGCAAGTGCGGACAAAAATCGGGTAGTTGCTGGTGTGATACCTCGTGCAAGCAGTACGGTGATTGCTGCGCCGACTATGATCAGTTCTGCGGCAACAACCCCAACCCGACTCCGACCCCGGGCCCCAACCCGACTCCGACCCCCAACCCGACTCCGACTCCGGGAGACTCTTGTCAAGGTAAATGTGGTCAAAAGTCGGGCAGTTGCTGGTGTGACAACTACTGCAAGCAATACGGCGACTGCTGCGCGGATTATGATCAGTTCTGTTAGAAGGAAAGCTCAACCAACTTTTACCCGGCCTCCCAGATCCATCCTTCCGAATTAATCATCATATTATTGAAAAATATATGTTTTATATACGTATTGATCCAACATTATGGCACCTATCAGTACATCTTCCTAACAAACAACTCATTGATTTGTTATCAATTATCAAGTTAGGCATAAACCTCCATTAATAATATTATGTTATTCCAATATATCAATTGACAAAATATAGGTAGATGTGTTCTAAATCATGATCGGAGTGACAATAAACCTTAGGAGGAGCGAAATGAAGCGAGGGTCCAAGTGTTGTTGGAAGTCCATACTCTTTGTCGTGCTTGCAGTGCCCGTGCTGTTTTTGGGCGCCTGCGGCCCCAACGGATTGTCGAATCAGGAAGAAGTAGGCCCAGGGGAAGAAGGGACCTTTCCGGCGACAATCAAAATCGAGTTCCCCACCCGTACCATCGATGAGTCGTTCGTCAATGATTATCCGGTCGACCTGGTTCGCGGCAACACTGCGTATCTATATGTTACCGAGACCGAGTACCGCCAACTGGCCACCGAATTTTCCGATCAAATCGCGGCTGGAGAGGTAAAAATCGAAATTTACCAGACCCACGAAGAGTCCATGCGCAATTTCTATGACACTTCGGGTTCGTATTTGACCTACCCGACGTATGACGGCATGGTGCAAGAGCTCAAACAAATGGAAAGCCAGGGCAAGGGCACCCTCAGATCCATCGGAACCAGCGAGAACGGCCGTACCATCTACGCTTTCGGTAAAGGCGGCGGCGGTAAAGCCCTGTTTACGGGTTGCATCCACGGCAACGAGAAAGTCGGCGCGGTGGTAGCGATGTATCTGCTCAACAACTCGAGCAAAAACTTCTGGGTCATCCCCATCCTCAATGTGGATGGATACCCCAACTCGAGAACCAATGCCAACGGCACCGACATGAACCGCGATTTCACCAACATGTCTTCCAAGGGCATCAAGGCGTATACCAGCTTCATCAAGCAAAACGGCATCGAAGGCATCCTCGATGCCCATACGTTCGGAGGTTTTTACCTCTACCCACATTGCGACAAAAGCTCGACCCACAGCAAATCCCAACAGGTGTCTTCGAAGATGGGCAGCGCTTCCGGACTTGGTTCGTACAACTGCGGCCAGCAGATGGGCACAACGTATGGAAGCTCCTTGGATTGGGAAATCAACGCCGGCGTAGATATGGCTGTCGGTGTGGAGTACACCAACTCCC
>JBFFBT010000128.1:0-15730 GCA_041560255.1 Myxococcota bacterium
CGTTACAAGATTTCCATTTGGATCATACGATCTGATTTCCTCGGTGTTGGGCCCGTCGTCATTATGGAATGTGGTTTTTGACAGCATGTGGGCGTCGTTGTATGCGTACTCTCTTACCAACCGGTCGTCTGCATCATACTCATGGGTAACGTTTCCGATGTCATTGTAGACCTTGCGCCACACTTGTTGACCTGCCCGTATGGTTTTTGTCCGTCTGTACATGCTATCGTACTGATACTCGGTCAGGATGCCTCGTTTGTCTTTTACTGTCAATATATTACCTTCACCATCGTAGGTCGTCTCGACGGACTGATTCAGCGCATCAGCCACTTTGACTACCCTCTGTAGCTCATCATATGTATAGGTTGTCGTCCTCGGCTCGGTTGACTTACGCTTGTCGATCTGACGATGAATCTTTCCGGTCGGGTAATATTCGTACTCCATTACGTTGTTCTTGCTATCGATCTGTTTGGCTACATTGTAGACGGCATTGTATTCGTATGTCGTTTTATTGTTGTTGTAATCCAGTACTTCCAATGGGTTACCCATCCCATCCCGGCTTACGAAGGTTTTTCTTCTTTCCTCGGGCGCGCCTTTGGCTTCGATGATCAGTTGCTCACGATCTTCATTGTCATACTGGATTTCGAACTCCACATAACCCGTACCATCACTACGGATACGGTATTTATTGGTCAACTTGTCGTTCTGGCTGTAGCCGTATTTGTAGGTCGGGTTGCCGTCCGCTTCGGAGTCATAATACTCCTGCACCAACCCTCGTTGATCTCTCACCCATTTTTTGACTGCACCTCTGGCGTCTTTTGTCCGAACAACGTTCCCCTTTCCATCGTACCAAGTCTGCCTCTCGTTGCCATGAGAATCCACGATTCTGCTCGCGCGTCCGAATGCGTCGTAATACGTCCTCGTGGTCTTACCCATCGGGTCGACGACCTTCATCATATTGGAGCTTACATACTCTGAGTAATCATAGCTTGTTTTTACACCGCCTCCGGATTTGATTTTTTCCATCATAACCAGTCTATTTTGCTGGTCGTATACATACTCGGTCGTATTGCCCTCGGTGTCCGTTTCTTTTATCTTATTTCCCCGATCATCGTACTCGTACAATCTTCCCGGTCCACTGGCGGCGGCTTGTACGGGATCTATAATTTTTGTCACCAAGTATCTTCCATTGTACTCATAGGTCGTGATGTTTCCCATTTGATCGGTATGGGTTTTGAGATTTCGGCCCGCGTCGGCTTCTTTGTAATAGGTTGTATATGTCGTACCACCACCGTCGCCCACCACTTGTTTGCTGGTTTCCCGATCAAGCATATCATAGGTGTAGTTGGTCACATTGCCCGCATAATCGGTGACCTGGACAAGATTTCCTACGGTGTCATATTTCATTTGCATGGTCTGGTCTAGCCGGTTGGTGGTGCTGATCTTGCGGTTTCTCTCGTCATATGTATGGATTGTCGGCCTGCCCAACCAATCGGTTTCGGTCAATATGTTTCCAATACCATCATAGGTGTATGATTTTTGACCCTTGTTTTCTCCGTTTACATATCTGGTTGCGGTACTCACCTGCCCGAGCTTGGTGTAGGTGTAGCGAATCACCAATCCGTCCATATCGTTTTCTTTGAGCTTGTTGCCGACCGGATCGTATTCATAGGTTTTTTTCAAAACCAAATGCTGTTCTCCTCCGGCGAGTTTTATGGATTGCAGATCTTTGGGTTGGTACGCCACCTCGATCAGTCTGCCCAGTTGGTCATAGGTATAGTTTTCGGTGTTTCCGTGAATATCGGTTTTTTGTATCACTCGACCCCTGTTGTCGTTTACATAACTCGTCGTCCCACCTTCCGGATGCATCACTGCGGCCAGGTTGCCGTTGGCGTCGTAGGTATATCGGGTGGGTTTCGTAGTACCGGGCAGAGTTTCGGTTTCGATCTCTCCGAAGGCGTTGTACGTATACACTGTGGTCTTGAGATCTGCGTCCGTATGCCGCAACAAATTACCGTTTCCGTCGTACTCCCAGGTCTCCGTATGGCCGTTTCGATCGGTCCGCTGCAATGGTTTATTGTATTTGTTGTCATATACCGTGACTATTTGGTTGCCGTACGGATCCGTCTCGGTTTTCGACCAGGCGTTTTCTGCATGTTCGTAATTGTATGCATACGTCGTGGTTCTGGTTTGTATGCCTTGCGGGGTATGGTTTTCCACTGTTTTTGATACCATATCATTGTCCAAAAGACCCTTGTCAATCGACCATTCCATCGTGGTGATCTTGGCTTGACCTTCTACCTGCGGCTCCACGATTTTAACCGGGTTTCCATATTGATTGATGGTGGTCGTAGTCACATTGCCCCTTTGATCCGTCACAACCCTGTCATTGCCGTTGTAGGCAAACCCAACAGTCGTGCCGTCCGGGTACTTTATCGATTTAATCGCATCTTCCGGCTCGACATCGACCCCCTCATAGGTAATTTCTCCTGATTCTTCATAGATATACTCTGTGGCGTGGTTGTTGGCGTCGATGACTTTGGTTAAATTGAAATCGGTAAACATACCGCCGGGCTTCTGGGGCTTGTACTCATACTTCTTCGTTGCGCCCAAGGGCCGGATTTCTTCTATGAGATTTCCGTTTACATCATAATCATACTCAACCAACACTTCGCCGTTCTCGGTCTCAATTCGCATCAAGCGTTGTTGTTTCCCCCACGGCTGGGTGTTGACGTCTTTGTATACCAACTTCAAACCGTTATCGTTTTCATCTTTTATATCGGTGTAATTTTCTTTTTCTTCGGGATCCTCGCTGGAAGACGACTTGTAACCCAAAATGATTTCATTGCCGTTGCGATCCTCTATCTTGGTCAGCCTCGGTCTTCTATCCTCTACAAATCTCTCGTCGACTTCCTCTTTTACGCCATAAAGATAGAGCTCTTCGGCGGATATCCCCAAACTGTAAAACAAGGCGTTATCAACCCGCATGTAGATCATCGCGTTGGGATCGTAAAAAGGAATGCCGTCATAATGATACTTTTCACCACATTTGGAGTCATAGATGAACGAATCACCGTCCTCGGTCAAGGTTCCCTTTCTACCGCGTTGCGCGTACCAAAGCTCATTCATTTTTCGAAACAACGTCCCATTGACCGCCACCGCGCTCCATTCCCGACCATCTATCGGAACGTCAAATGTACCGACAAATCCTTTCTGTTCCATTTCGAGAACCCAATCCGGCACAGTTTGCCCAGCGCTTATTTCGCCTTCGGCAACCGGATCCAAACGATTATCAAAGTTGTTGGACCAACCGCATCCCATCGGGCAGTTGTCCGTATTTGGAGCCAGGTTGTTGTAGGATCTTTCAAACTGTATCGAGGGACCCTTTCCCAAAAAACTCAATACCTTTTGGATTAAACTCAAAGAACCATCTTGAAGAAAAACATTGTTTTGCAGCATGACGCCCATTTGAAAGTTGGTTCTCGTATCCACAAGCCTACCCGGATAGACGACATGTTGCACGACATCGCCATCTTGGTTTCGAGCTTCGATACGCAGATAAAACTCTCCATTGACCTTCGGATCGATCCCGAGATCTCGAATCAAACCATGATGCACCATAAAATTAAATTCATCACCGACATCGCCTGCCGCTCCCAACAGGGTCTCCTTTACTACGGTGGCAATCTCGGTTTTCCATCCGGTCAACAGCACCACCTTGACAAAGGCAGGTCGAGTAAGAGAAAAAGATATCTTTTTATACTGATCCAGATATTTCGGCAGAGGATTGACACCGGCTCCAAACGAGGCATGTACATGGGTGCGCTTGATGACCAACGGGCGTGGTTTGGCCAACACCAACGGTACGTCCGCTATCTCGAGCAGCGGATTTGCGGCATCATTATCCGAAAACAGCCTCAGAGAGAGTCTTTTTTCTTCCCCAAGACTTTGATCGATCGCCGAATCAAACTCAGTAGGGCCTTGTTCCAACAGCTCTTCCAAATCTTCGACCGGATTGCCGTCTTGATCTCGAAAATCGTCACCAAGTGATGCGCTCTGATCTCCCGTTTGGCCGTCCAACGGATCCTCACTCTCGGCGTAACCCATACCCCATCTCAACTCTCCATTTTCATCAATCCAAGGCAGGGGTTGCTCTTTCGGCGTTTCCAGATCCCAGCTTATCTCTACATCCGTCGAGCTCTGCCCCGCGAAGGTATCATACTCCGTATGAAGCTCGATTTTCTGGTCTTCCAGCTCCAATAAGCTGAATTGGTATTCCGGTCGATACATATACTTGTATATCGGCTTTATTTTTAAAACCGGAATCGGATCCCCGATTTTCCAGCTTTGTTTGATCTCTTGAATTTCCTCAACGTATCTCTCCCGCGTGGCTTGCTTGTCAAAAAACGGAACCTTAAAAGGCACATAATGGTATGGCCGATACCGTAAAGCTCCTTCACCGGCTCCCGGATCACCCATTTCGTTGCTCAATACATCGAATGACTTGAAATTTGCATTGCGGTCTATCGGATCTCCATCGATATGAAAATAGTAATGCCCATTATCCACATCTCTTTGCGGAATCTTGAACACCTTGAGGTGCGGCCCGCCCGGTTTGATGGAAAAATGCGCCAGGTCGTCGCCCATGGCCGCATCCAACAAACGATCATACCCTACTCCATCACCCACTCTCGCCAATCTTCCGGTATATCCCGGCAACCCTTCGGGCAAAAGCGATCCGTCCCAATCGAACCATTGCGTCGATATCGTGATGCACGAATCACTGGTCAGGGCTTTACCCTGAAATCCAATCACATAAGTCTTTTCGCCCGACGCCGATGCCGCCATATCGCAAAAGCCGCTTCCCTGGCCTTTGGGCGATCTGGCCACCTGTATTCGCAGGTTGGGCGGTCTCATGACGATGGGCTTGACATGCAAGCCTACCGGATCCCATGACGGAGCCGCTATGCCGTTTGCGGTGCCGATATAGCCGGTGGCTCGGTTGATCATCACCACTTTGACCTTTTCTCCCGGTTGCAGGTACTGGGTATCTCCATCTATCTCACTTTTTGTCATCGCCAAGCTTTCGGCCGCATTGACCCTATACTTGGTGACCGCCCCGGCTCCCGGACCTCGTACCAGCGCCGTATACCGGATCCTGGCTCTGTCGACCAAACCTTGCTCGATCAGCTTCTGTTTTTGTTCAGCCTGTGCAGTGCTCAGCGTGTCACCAAAAAAATTATATCCCAACTCCCAGGCGGGCACCCTCTGTCTGGACGCGACGAGCTGACCGGTCGTGTTTCGAAATACATAGATATCCGTATCTTTCAAATCATTGACGCTGATTTGCTTGAGCAATCCTTTATCCCGAAATTCTTGTTCCGGAGCAGGCGTGGCGTCGGGATCGGGGGTTTGGCTCGGATCGGGCATGTACTCATGATCATAGATGGTTGCTCCTTCAGGCGGTTGTATCTGCAAATCACGATCGTCGTGATGGTTTGCTTCCGGATCGAGATTGTAATTGACCACCTTGACAAATCTGTCCTGCACCTGAAGACCATCCTTAGATCTCTCCAGGCAGGCATCTTTCGACAACCACTCGTAAAGATTGTTTTCGTCCGTGATATTCGACATGCATGCCACGCCCCCCATCATGAGCACATCGATGGGGAAATTGCCCCAATCATTTTCATGACATGCGCTGGCCGCCACGGACATATGGTAGTAGCGGGAAGCCCTGTTTCGGGGGTTGAAGGGATAAAAAGCCACTTCGGCATTGATGGTAAAGCTGGGCCAATCACCACACGAGTCATAATAGCGGAAAGGTTTTTCGACAAACGTCGACAAATCACTACCCAAAGACGATCCCGTAGGCCAAGACATAATCCTATCGGTGGTGCCCCCGTAGTTGATGGTAAAATATCCGCGCTCATCCGAACGGTTGTGACTCTCCGAAAAACCGCTTATCGCCGAAATAAAAGCGCCCTCGACGGGCGAATAAACTCTCTTGATGTTTTTGGTCGGGCAAAACAAAAAGTTGTACAGCTCTCGATCGTGATCCTGCTCGTTGACGCGGTTGGTCTGATCCCGATAAAGCTCCGCCGAGCAATAGGGCCTGCCGGTATCGTTCAACATCGACTCCATGAAGCCCGATTTGTATGCGATGGATCCGGCCGATACATCTATGATCGTTTTTGTAACCACATCGTACAACACACTGCCTTGATCGATAGTAAGATACTTGGCTTGCTCCGGGTTGATCCTCTTGAAATCCTCCACCGATATCACCGTGGTATTCGGGCATCCCTCGGGGCCGTCGATGCAGATCTCTTGGATGCAATTACCTTTGTTGTCATATTTGCACCAAGTACGGTGGTTGCCGGCATCCAAAACCGGACCTCGGGCGGCAATATATCCACTAAATTTACTCGAGCTCCAACAGGACCCACATTCTCCGATGGATCGTGCAGCCATGACACAGGTGCTGTCCCAAACCCCGTTTTCAACATCACAACACTTGGCTACATTTTGACAAATGCGGTACACACACGGCGAACAATTGCCGTCCAACGCCTTGCCCTGATAACAATGCGAATGCGCGCATTGTTCTCCAAGATATTGCAGAGCCATTGTCTCATAATATTGCTCTTTTTGTTGCTGCACACACTCTTCGCTTCTGCTCTCCATGCATGTATCGACGACTTTCCCGTTTGCGCAAACGGTCCGACCCGTACCGGCACAAGCGCCTTCACCGCAGGTCGTGGCGTTTCCCTTGAAATCTTCGTCATTGACCCCGTCACAGTCGTCATCGACCCCGTTGCAGGTGGCATCTACCGATGAAATCGGCACGCAGTCACCTTGTGCAAACGCATCCATGCCGCAAACCGTCATCCACGCAAACAGCATCAGTCCGACCAAGGCTTTGCCTTGACCGTGGTATGTATTCGCTATCGACATATTCATGGGTTCCCTCGATCCATCTGCACAGATCTACTGATCCGAGGCTATGAGTGAAATCATCTGTTCAAATCCAATTTCACCTTTTTCATATGCTTCCAGATGATGCTGGCTGCCGGCGCGTACGATTGCAAAGGTGAGACAATCAATCCTCGAAGCTCGAAGCGGCTCTGTGTTGACTACGGTTTTTTGCTCTTTATCCACCCGCCCCAATCCCACCGGTTTCAGCATCAAGGTCTCTTTATCCAGACTCATCAACAGCGCAAGCTTGGGCAGCCACTCGAGATAATCCCAGCTTCCCTCTATCGCGGGCAGCTTGATGGCTACCTTCCAATCACCATGTATCTCGATGCCCGCCGGCTGGACGACATAGGAGAAGGATGGGATAAACGGAGGCTGAGCCATATAAGCCAGTTGCGCTGAGGTAAGCTTTTGGACGTGGACCTCTCCCGCCGAGTTACCGTCCGGAAAGTATATGGTCGCGCCGGACAGATCCAAAGACAGCTCTCCGCCCGCCAGCAAGACATTTGCGTCCCCCGAGCTTACCCGTCGATATGGCTCATCCGTATCCAAACGCGGCAACAACACCATGCCGGTCCGGTTGATGCGCTCGGCCGTGATGTAGACGTTGCGTTCTACCGTCCCGACGTTGGGCATGAGCCTGTCCGGATTGACAATCATCCGATGACGACCCGGCGGTATGGTCTTTTCCACCGGCTCGCCGTACCCAAAGTAAAAGGCTCCTTCTCTGTCCGTCTTGGTACTGTATCCAAAACCCGGCAACCGCACCACGATCCCCGCCAGCGGGTTCATTTGATGATCGCTTACAAAACCCTGCAACAGCGTATGCTGCGGGCGGATACCGAAAGAGCTTCTGGCCACCGGCTGCAGGGTGCCGTTTTGATCGTAGGCGATATCCACAAACACGCTTCCGCCGTACGCAAAATCCCTATCCCCATAAAAGGCCACCATGCGGTTGCCCGGCACGTACGACAATCCTCCCGGCACCGGCTGGTTGTTTCGCTCGATACGGGTCAGCTCCACCTTGCTCAGGTTGCTTAGGTCCGCGGCTTCGGGCGCCTGGTAGATCATCCCGTGGGCCGTCTCGGTCACAGTCACCTGCAACCTATCCGGATCGAACGGACGATTGAAGTACAACACCAACGGCAGGTTGGCTTCATTACCTTGGGATTGATCGGCCGGCTCCTGCCGAACCAGGGACAACGGCAGATTGGCGGCGTTTTTTACCTGAAACTCCGTTGTCTGAGCCGCCAAGACGGTTTGAGCTTCATCGAGCACTTTGATGGTAATCTTATGCTGCTTATCGTCCACCAAGATATTGCTGGTCGCGACGGCCGTGTTACCCGATAGCGTAAGCTCGAAATCCACGCCCGCATCGATGGCCGCAACCACCCGGTCTCCCGCCGCAAGCCCCGGAATACGCACAGCGATTTCCAGCGGCAAGACCGGCTCTACAACCACAAATTCGGCGCCGGGTTTGGGTTTGATGATTTCGATATCCAAATCGGCGTCCAATTTGATCAGATATTTTTTCTGCACGTGGTTTCCGGCCAAATCCCACGCGAGCACCTGCAATGTCTTGGTTTCTTGACGCACCAAATGCAGCGATGCTTTAAAGCTCCAGTTGTCCGCACCAACCCCCGGGGTTACCGGCACACTCTGGTTGTTGACCATGAGGCCTGCCAGGTTGGCTTCCCGCAGGTTGCCCGACAACTCGAAAGGCGTCTCGGTAAGATTGTTTATCTCGGGCTCCGGTTGCAATCCCACCACGTCGAGCTCGGGCGCATCCGGGTCATAATGTACAGTCAGGCTCACTTGGTTGAAGGTTGCGTCGTTGGCATACGCCTTGACGACGATTTGTGTCTGATCGACTCCCAAGGCGGAAAAGCTCAATTGCGTCGAAAATCCCACCACCTCGCCCGAACCCACAAACGGCACGGATTGAGAGTTTACATAGATTGACTCGACCCCCGACGGAGCTTTCACGGTACCCGATACCCGAATCAGATCGTCTTTGAGGTATACGTTGCTACTCGAAAAATTCAGCTCAATCCGCGGGCCCTCACCGACTTGATAGTCTTCGTCCCGTACGGTCAACGCAACACTTTCCGACACACTGCCGACACTCGTCTCGGCCCGCACCACCAATCGGTTTAACCCCACCACCAAGGGTACATCTCCAAAGGCAAACTGGTACTCTCCGTTGACCCCGGTGGGAAATCCAACCCGTTCACCCAACACCAACCTGATTTGCTCCGCAGGCAGGCTGGAGCGCACGTATCCCTTGACGTCGACCTTGCGCTGCGAGACGACACTTGCGGATACAGGCTCTGTAATCACCATCCTGGGCAGCTTCGAAAGCGTCAGTCCAACCACCAAAGCACGTACCGCCTGGTTGCCGGCGACGTCTTTTGCAATCACATACAGTTGGTTTTTACCGATTTCCAGGGGCACTTCGGCGCTGAACATCCCATGGGGACTCACGACGGCGCCCACAGCGCCCGTGCCGGCCGGATCTCTTGCCACCACCACACCCTGCAGACCCGATCCGGTATCTGAGGCCATCCCCGTGATGGTAACGAAATCTTTTTGGGTGGTTCTTTCGTCCGGTCCGTCCAGCTCCAAATCCGGAGGCAGATCGTCAATCACTTCGACTGTGGCCGAGTTGCTTACCAGGGTGCCGCCGGGATTGGTCACGATACATCGGTATACCGCTCCATTATCCGAAAATACCGCTGTCTTGCTGTATGAAGGACCGTCGGCGTCTTGGATATTTTGCTCAAAGCGCTGCCATTGGTACGTGAGACCGGCACCCGAAGCCACTACCGTCAGGGTAATGGGTTTACCCTGAGAGACCGTAACACTCTGTGGGTGCGTGAGGATGGCAGGCGCACAACCCTCATCAATCTCCCCGTCACAATCGTCATCCACTCCGTTGCAGTTCGAATCGTCTGAGGCCGGCGTCCCCGGGGTGCAACCGTCTACCACTTGTCCATCCACACACGAGGTTGCTCCGGTCGATGCGCACGCCCCAATCCCACAGGTAGTGGTTTGTGCGACATATCCGTCGTCGGCCACCCCGTTGCAGTCCTCGTCGATCTGGTTGCAGGTGGTATCGTCCGTCCCGGGCTCTCCGGGCAGGCAGGTGTCTTTTTCGGCTCCGTTTTCGCAGATCTTGACACCCGTGGACGCACAGGCTCCAACTCCGCAGGTGGTGGCCTGGGTGACATAGTCCTCGTCGTAGGCGTTGTCACAATCGTCATCCGTACCGTCGCAGGTGGCGTCGTCTGAGGCCGGCGTCCCCGGGGCGCAACTGTCTGTCACCGTCCCTTCAACACAGGCTGTGCTCCCACCGGCTGCGCAGGCGCCGACACCGCATGTGGTGCTTTGCGAAACATACTCTTCATCCACAAGCCCATCGCAATCATCGTCCACACCGTCACAGGTCTGATCATTTGCGCCGGGCGCTTTCGGAACGCAGCTGTCATAGATCTGACCATCGACACACGAGGTCGTGCCGGTTGCCGTACAAGCTCCGGTACCACAATGGGTTACTCTCGATTCATACTCTTCGTCGGTCAAATCGTCACAGTCGTCATCCAAACCATCACAGGTTTGATCGTCCGCCGCGGGGATACCTGGCGTACAGTTGTCCTCGATCTGTCCATTCAAACAAGATGTCGCTCCGTTTGCAAAACAAGTCCCCACTCCGCAGGCCGTGCCTGCCGGTTGGTAATCTTCATCCACCTCCCCGTTGCAGTCGTTGTCGATCCCGTCGCATTGCGTATCGTCGGGCGCGGGCGCGCCCGGGGTGCAACTATCGGTTACCAGCCCGCTTGTACACGCCGTTACTCCGACCGCCGCGCACGCTCCTACTCCGCAGCTCGTACTCTGGGGCGCATAGTCTTCATCCACCTCCCCGTTGCAGTCGTTGTCGATCCCGTCGCACTGCGTATCGTCGGGCGCGGGCGAGCCCGGGGTGCAATCGTCCACAATCACATGTTCAATACAGGAGGTCGTCCCGGTCGCGTAACAGGCGCCCACCCCACACTCGGTCGACTGGGTTTGATAGGTTTCGTCGCACTCCCATACCGTAAGGATCGCGGGATCACTGATCACACTTCCGGCACTGTTGGATACGACACATCGAAACACCGCACCGTTGTCAGCCAGCTCGGTCTGCCCGATCTGATAGGCGGCCTGGTAGGCACCCGGTATATTCTGCCCATCCCGCACCCATTGGTACTGGAGGTAATGACCGACAGCCTGCAGGCTGAAACCCGCCGGCGTGCTTTGCACCACCGCTGTGTCTTGGGGCTGGAGGGTGATCCGAGGCGGATTGAGATGACACAAACGACCGCAGGGCTTATCCGGTCCGTTTTGTTCAAATCCGTCGTCGCACTCTTCCGCGTTTTCCGGCTGGACCACTCCGTCTGCACAATAGGCCATGGGCGGATCGGTGCAGGCAGCCCCGATGTCGTTTGCATCTCCGTCCGGAAAGGCTCTTTCTTGTTTCGGATTGGGTATGGCCGGGCAGTTGTCGCAGGCGTCGCCCACCAAATCAGCGTCTTGATCTTCTTGGCCCGGGTTGGGATCCGCGGGGCAGTTATCCAACTCGTTACCCACGCCGTCATTGTCCAGATCGCCTTCCGTATAGCCCGGATCCAAAAGCCCGTCCCGGTGGGTCAACTGCACCTTGAACCCAACCACGATTCGATCCGCAAAATAGGATCCAACCGCAATGCTGTGATCATCTATATGTATGGTGGCAGCATCGGCAGCGTCATCCAGCGCCAAGATGCTCGCTCGGATTTCCGAATGGTCGCCGATCTTGACGGCTTTATCGGTCGTGCACGGGTAGACCATGAGAGGTTGCTCATAGATAAACGGGCAGTCGCCATCCATGCCCCCTGCATGCACCCGAACCAGTTTTGGAGACGACGTCACAGGTTCGACGTCCGGCAGCTTGGCGTTGAACTCATTGTGATGCTCGAGCTGAAATCGGTCCTTGATATGGATATCGATGGGCGTGTCGGGCTGCTCGAAGCTGGTCACGGTTGTGTGCTCAGTGAGAAAATTTCTAAAATGAGCTTCCCCGACACCCAATATCAATGTGCTGTGTTGCGATCCGACATAGTTGCGCACTTTGAGCATCGGCCCCGGAAATCGCAGCTCAGCCTGGCTTGCGAGCTTGAGATCCCGCATGACGACCGATCCGGGACCCATGATCACCCGGCTTGCGGTGCCGACTTCCAAATCCCGAAGCTCGTACGAACCTTGGGTGGTATCGGCGGGGTTATCACAATCATAGGCAAGCCTCAACACCGCATGTTGATCCAACCGGATGCTTCCATATACGCCCGGTTCCAGGCATAGCTGTTCGTGATGCAAAACGACCATCGACCCATCGGGATTTCCCTGCTCGTCCGTACCGGGTACGGCCGCCTTGGTCGCCGGCAACTTTGGAAATACCGGAAAGTATGCCCCCGTGACCTGGATGGTCTCGTCAATCACCGCGCTCGGATCGGCAAGCAACTCGCTTTGATAAAATACTTTTGATACCTTGACCTTTTTTTCCAGGTGCAGTCTGTCTGCCACCAACTTCGTCCCCTGGACGGCGTTGACATCTTTGCCCACCTCGAGCGTTTGTCCGGCCTGGTTGACTGCAATATTGCCGGCATGTACCGTTACCTCTTGTGAAATCAGGACGGATTGATCTCCCATCACGACATACGACCCGTCCAGGTCCACTGTGGCGGCTTGCTCGGTTCGACCCAATCGGTGCTTTTCGGATGGGGCTTCTTTTTGTGTGCAGGCAGAAATCCACAACAACCATATGATCAAGATCTGCTTGGCGCCCGCCATGACATAACCATTTCGTCTCATGCTTGCTTTCATTATCGTCACCACCGATCGTTCAAACCTGGTTTCCACCAACAATCCATGTTTTCATGCAACTGCGATCTATCGATATTCGACTTCGGCCTTTTGCAAGATCTGCTCGGAGATCTTCTTGATCGCTTGGGCCAGTTCCTGTCGGCGCAAAATCTCCCGGATTTCTTCCTGCACATCGGACAATGCCCGCATGGTTTTGTCCGGTTCCTCCTGAACCCGCACAATGTAGGCCTTCCCGTCGACGAAGCTCAGCTTGGAGGTCTCGCCCGCTTTGAGCCCATCCATCATATGAGCCAGCTTGGGATGCAAAAGCCCTGCCTGCACCGGCCCGGAGCGATACTGCAGCGGCAAGCCCGCCTTTTGAAGCTCTTTGACCCAACTCTTCCAATCCGAAATTTTTTCCGGATTGGAAAGCTTGGTCATCAGACGGTTTCGTTCGCCTGCGGCCACACTTCTTTGGGTAAAAAGCATTTCATAGGTTTTGGTCTTTTTACCCCCATACCTTTCTTGGTGGGCTTCGTAATAGGCTTCGATCATCTTTCGGGTTACCGGTTTGGGCGGAGCGTGTTTGGCCAGATATTGCTTGACCAACAGATTTTCTCGATAGGCCTGCACCCGTTTCTCGAGCGCAGCCGACTCGATAACAGAAAGCTCCTTCTCACGCGCTTTGGCAATCGCCCGACTTTGTACCAGGCTTTCCAGCACGCTCTTTCTGGCCTGATCATCAAGCTGTTCCACTGCGACCTTGCCATAGCTGGTATAGATGGTGTTTTCGAGATCGTAACGGGTGATTTCCCGGCCTTCGACCAGGGCCAACACTTCGCCGTCTCCTTTGAGCGGGCTGGTTTTTTTCTGATCCCGGCTGCAAGCGGCCAGTGCCACCATGAGGGTCATACCCAACGCCAACAACTTATTGCTCATCGCGGATCTCCATCTTTTCGATCTCGGTTTTTTTCAACAGGCGCTGCATTTCTGTTTCTTTCGCCTGGGTTCGCAACCGATAGCGGATGACGCCCTCTACGGCCTGAAGGGGCTGTTTGGCCGCTTTGGGATCCTCCAATATTTTCACCACGTGATAACCAAAAGGGGTTTCAAACGGCTCGGAGATTTCACCTGCGCGCATGCCGAAAACCTTTTGTGAAAAAACCGGGTCCACACTGTTTTCTTTCAACCAGCCCAACTCTCCCCCCTTTTTGGCGGTGGTTTTATCTTCCGAGTACAATTCGGCCACTTTGGCAAAGTCCTCCCCACCGCGCAGCTTGGAGTAAGCCTCTCTCGCTTTGGTCAGTTTGGCTTGTTTTTCGGTCGCATCCATTTTTTTATTGGCCCGGATCAACACGTGGGCGACTTTGATCTTTTTTTCCTCAAACTCCGAGGCGTGCTCTTGGTAATAGGCGCCGATGGACTGCTGATCGGTTTTTTGATCCAAAAACGTTTGAAAATATCGATTAATCAACAGATCCTTGCGAAACTCGTTGAGCTCGACTTGCACCGCCTGCGGATCCAAAAGCTTTTCCTTCACGATGATATCCGCAAGCGCTTCACGCTCGAGGTACTGATCCAAAAGCCCGGCGTACTTTTGCGGATCCTTGACCGCATGCCGCTTGAACTTCATAAAGGCTTCAAATTCGGCTTTTTGGATGGATCTTCCGTTGACCGAGGCGATCTCGTCTCCACCCGTACAGCCCAAAAAACCCGTCGAGACCAATACTACCGTCAACCATGCGCTTGCAGTTTTCAACGTCAGCTCCTTTCCTCCCGAGATCAGGGTGTATGGACGATCAATCGGTCGTCACCCGCGTCCCAAAGCTCAACCGGCCCATACTCGAACTCCAACAACTCATGCACTCCAAGCAGGTCGTTGCCGACCATCAGTCCGAGATCGTCGGTGGTCACGATCGTGAGGATATGGTTTTGCGTATCGGCGGACTGTATGATGTAGAAGGGACCTTCGGTATCGGCGGCGTTGAGATCCAGCCGGTAATCCACATAGTCGCGATGCCCTGTCAGCGCACCGGCGGGCAAACTCAGGATCCAATGAGACACTCCGTCCACCACAACGTTTTCGACAGAGTTGATGCGATGACGGCCGATGGTTTCAAAGTTGGTGGTATGGGGCGATTCGGCCCGATTGCTGGTATGCGGATCAAAGTTGGATATTTTGAGCTTTCCGAGCTCACCCGATTTTTTCATATACACCGTACCCGCGCTGCCATAGGCGTTCGGGTTGGTGGCGGTCGATCTTCCTCCGGCTCGGGCGGTGACGAAACTGTCGTCCAAACCGATGCTTTGCTCATAATACACCGCCACCCGGCCTCCGCCTCCGGTGTAGAGGTTCCTGGCCCAATCACCGGCCCCGTCGGCCTCGATCCGGCCCGTACTCCCCACACCGGTAAGCGTAGCAACCTCGATGAGGATGCTTCCTCCGGCTCCGGAGCCCGAACCAAATAACATTCCGTCGGCCTTGATGCCGCCATCCGAAAGCTCCAACCCGGCCGCCCGGATTGTTACGACGCCTCCGCCCGCACATTTTTTTGCATCCGAGCAATCACCACCCGAACCGGGAAGCCCGGGATGCAAATAATCTCCGTATGTGGGTATGGTGCTGTCCGGATTGGCCTCACCACCCACACCTGCGTGGCTGCCTCCATACGAGCGGTGCTCTACATTGTTCAACGTGCGTCTCGCCGTATATCCCTTACCGCTTACGTCGATGGCAGCCCCGCCGGTGACGAGTACTCTACCCGCACAGGTTACATCCAGCGCCTGCCAAACCAGATCCGTTTGCCCGGGCGAGGTCAGGACCGACATCCCCTGCAGGGTAAGATCCGCTCCGGCGATCAGCGCGCTCGTCTCC
>JBFFBT010000129.1:0-15668 GCA_041560255.1 Myxococcota bacterium
AAGGCGGTTATCATTTGGGTAAAGCCGGTTAGAAAGGCCTCTGAGGTTACTTTGGTTATGGGGTCTTTGGACCACTGGGGATGATAATTGAACGTAATCCAAGGATAGTCGGGCAGGTGTCCCATCCGGGCATGCCCGGCATAGGCAATCGAGTAATAATCCGGATTGGCAGGCGCACAAAACTCGCATCCAGGACCTAATCCCCAATGCACCAGTGCTTTTTGACCGCGGGTAGTGTTGTATACATTGCCAAAGACATCGTTCACACTCCAGCAAGGAGAACCCGAGTAATACATGTGGGACCAGGTGTCCATGAGTACATGCATTCTGGCGCCGATTAAGTATTTTTCATAAGGTTTGTCTCGGTGATTGTCTATCGTATCGTTAATCATGGCTTCAACTAATGGACTTCTGGGTAGACACATCAATTTAAATTCCCATTCGGTGCGTGGGCCATATTTCCAATTATGAAAAAAGCCCTGGTATGATTTGGGTCCGGTATATGGCAAAACTCTTTGCTGCGCATGGGGATCGTTGGTGGTCTTGGATGAATAATTTCCAGGTAAAAAGTGAAAAGGGGAGTACATCATTCTCAACGCAGCCATTTCTTCTTCAGATTCAAAGATAAAATCCTTTGCAATCCGATCATCTGAGGTGAAGGTTGTAATTGAGTCAAATACAACCGGTTTGTTGTTTTCAAGATAAAAGGTCTTCGCCTCGATTTCTTTGGAAGTCGCATCATCAACATACTCAGATGCATGCGCAATCGTTTGGGCCTCATCCGGATTATATCCTACGTATAACGCCGCAACATAAACACTGTAGTAATGCATGTCGAGATCCATGGTTTACCCCCTCTTGGAATTTGATTGAAATGATTGTATGCGTGCTTTACAAACGTAAAGACGCCCCCCTAAATGCCCACTACATTATTCCCTGTGCGCATTGATGTTATGAGTCCGGAGTTCTATTGTCAAATGATTTCTCATTTGATCAAATAAGAAAAAAAGATTGTAGCACAGAGCCGGTCGGGGGGGGGGTGGATCCTGATAAGGTGTGAGGATGACGGATGTGATCGACATTTTTTGGCAGAACTTCTTATCTCGGACAGGAGGGGACCGGCGGGTAATTACAAGTTGTTTTGCTTGATAAACTCGACCAGACGTAAAAACACACGATCCGCGCTTTGATAATCAGTAGCTTTCACATCAAACTCATGGTCAGGTGCGGCATATGTGCCTTCCCAGGGTTGGCCGTTTTCTTTGTATAGTCCCCAGCTGGGGGCGTAGATTGCGTAATCATTATACTCTTTTCGTTCTACTCCCATGATTCTACCGGCGGTCTTTTTGCCGATGGTGACGATGTTGTCGTCAACCGGTTTGGTTCTGCTTTGTATTCCCAAATTGAACAAGTCGCAACCACTGCCACAAACCGAATTGGGCCAAATATATACGGGGACATCTCGACTGATGGGTACGATGCCTTCGGCTGCCTGAGGCTCAAAAACGGTCTGCTCATCTAGAGACTGACCTTCGTCCGTATGGGTGGTATAAAATTTACCGTTTATCCAAAACTTGTTGTTGCCGACCCATCGGGTATCTGCCTGCAGGATGTAAAACATGATGGGTATCAGCCCGCCGCCCCCATAAGAATCCCGAAGATCCAATACGAACCTATCTGCTCGAGGGGCCAGCTTTACATAGCATGAGAGCTTGTCTTTCATGGGTGTGTCGGGATTAGGGTCAATAAATCCTCGAATGTAATAAATCAACCATTTTTCTCCATCGATATCCTTTAAGGTTGCATGCTCGATTTGTGATACACATCGGTTCGATTCATCATCTACAACATAATAGTCCTGGATGGTTCCATAATGTCCTTGATAGGTGAAAGTAAAATCATACTCTTGAGGAATCTCCCAATCACCCATTTGCTCAAACGGCGCATGCACCGTATGTATCTGCATTGTTTGGGTATCTTGATAGGTAATTTCCAAATGATCGCCGTCAAACAAAGGCACATCAATCCGGTCCGGCCAGGCCCAAAATTTCCAGCAGGTGCTGAATAAGCCTTTGAGCGCTTCTTCGCGGGATTCTTGGATGCTTGACTGGGGAAACATCTCCATGATTTGTAAAATCCAATCATCCACATCTTTGCCATTGATTTTAAGGATCAAGTTGCCTTTTTTTAGGCCCAGGGCGTCGAGCGCGTCTGTGTTTTTTACAATGGTGACTCCGTCCAAGCTGTCGGTCACCACCAGTCGAACGATCTTGGATGCCTGCCAGATCATATCCGCGGTGTTTTCTGGATGGTTGGATGTCAAAAAGATATCGAAATGACCGTCTGGCGCTAGTTTTCTGATCTTTTGGATCAAATCCATCTCGGTGGAATAAGAAATATCATGACAAGCAGAGAGAAAATCCTGAGGTCCATCATAGAGAATATGCACTCCCACCCAATTTTTACTCATCCAGTCGCACAGCTTCGTATGCCGATCCAACTGGTCTTGACTCGAACATCCCCAGCATCCAAAAACCACAAAGATCAATATGTTGGATAAAATGAGCTTGGCTCGCATAGCCTCCTCCCGGCGTTCTCCCCCGTGTCACCAAACCTAAATATAGCATCTTTCTCTTCAATTCCAAATCTCGGAGAAAGCGGTGTAGGTCTATGATGAAGTTTGTCTTTGATGATGCTTTTTTTGCAGGTATCTCCTGTTACAATGATTTGAGTGGCTGCAAGCGTGCCGAGTAGATCGCTCACTCGAGAATTTCCGGAGGTGCGGGCTTTTCGGTTTTATTGCGAATGATGTGTACGACTTTTTTGGTCATATCATTGGGGATCGGAAACATCATGTTGTAAAATACGATTTTCCAAACACCATATTCCCTACGCAGCACACCGCTTCCTCGAAGCTCGCCGTATTTGTGGCTGGAAAGACGTTCGTCAAACCAGGCGTATTGACCGTCTTTGGTGAAAGATATATGCCGGTCGGAAGGGACGTAGGTCCACCCGATACCTTTCGAGAAATACGGCATGACGTAATTGCGAAACTCCTCCAGCGTCCATCTTTCTTCCGCCGCGGTTCCCATAAAGATTACGTCCGGAGCCAGGAGTTCGAAATATTCCTGGAGATCAGCCCTAGAGGCCGCCAGATGAAAAGCATCCAGCACTTTGTCGATATCTGGTTTGTGCCAAGGTCGTGCTCCAAGTTCGGCAGGGTGAGCAGAGCCTGCGCCTGGGTCGTTTCGGATACCAGGCGCTATGCATTGGCAACCCAATAAGCCAAGAAAGGAAAATCGGATGAGATAGGACATGGATTTTTGCAATCTAACCTCCGGGATAACGAGGATTGCTTACATTTGTTTCTCGAGTACAATAGGATAGTAATTTTTGACGCCATTGTACAAGATAAGAAATTCCATATCTATCCTTCTGTGGATTTGTTTTGGAAAAGAGTGTAAAGAATGTTAAAAATTGTGAGCGAGAGTTCGTCATGGCAAAGCAAATCGAAAAACCCACAATAGTGCAAGCATCCGGAAATAAACCAAAAATCATTGAGGAATTCATCGGTAGGTTAAGCTCGGACACCTCGAAGCTGAGTATTGCACAAATGAAAAGTCCCCCGGGGTGGCAGGAGCCCGGGCAAACGCCTCAATTCGAGGAGTATACGGTCGTCCTAGAAGGTGTATTGCGTGTGAAAACAAAAGAGAATGTTTTTGATGTTTGTACCGGGCAAGCCGTCATTGTGGCTGCAGGCGAGTGGGTGCAGTACAGTACGCCCTTTAAGGACGGGGCGAAGTACATCGCTGTTTGTTGCCCGGCATTTCACCCAAGCACGGTTCATCGGGACACCTGATGTTTGGTTTCGGTTACGTATCCGTGGGCGAGAAAAGCGATCGAAATCATGGATTTGCTCGGGATCGCATAATTTGAAGTGAGCAAAACTGCTGTGATATATCTTTGAGTGTGTGGTCGTACAGGATGCAAATTGACGTTAACCTGACGGAGGTTGATACACCATGCCGTTGTACGAGTATCTTTGTTCGGATTGCGGTGAGACGAGCGAGCTTTTGATACGAGATCCGGCGGATGTTCCGCAATGTTTGGCATGTCGCAGCAAGAGCATGAAAAAACTTCTTTCGGCGCACTCCTCTTATTCGGGTGCTACGAAAGCAGCTGCATCGGGTCTTGGTGATACGGCTTGTTGTGGAGGCGACCCAAGTACGACCGGTTGCTCCGGTCACGGTAGCTGTTGCGGAAAAAACCACTCCTGTTGAGACTCGTAATATTCACGCCCAGTGGTTGCAGGTCCACATTGACTGACTGACAAAACCGATTCGAGGTGTCCAAAAGAAAAAATTTGTCAGGTCTTGAGAGGTTTTTCCAATATCTTATAAAAACATGATAAAAAAAGGAAAAACCATGATCACATCGAAATCGAAAACCAAACAAATCTCAAAAGTTGGGTCTGTCTTGCTCGTGTTGGGCGGTGTTGTTTTGACTGCCTGTTTTCCAGGTGAAGAACGAGAAGCCAAGCTAGACTGGGACTCCATTCACGAAATTGTCGAAAACCTTCGGTCGGCCGGATATCCAGATAATGAGATACAAGTCAATGCGGATGGTACCGTCATGGTTGGCGGGGATGCGCATGTCAGCCTTCAAGCTTCCCGCGAGATGGTTACTGAGGAGAACGCGGTATTTCACTACCGTACCAACAACCTGGTGGCTGCAACGGTAGAAAACATATGCATCGATGGGTCTGATTTTACCGGTACACTGAGCAACGCTCTCAACAATTCGATCAATAACTACAACTCCAGGCAGCTGACTTTTGAAATGACCAGAACCACCGGTGACGGCCCTGATTGTGATGCTTTGATTACGGCCAACCAGATCGGTGGGAGCGGGGGATCCGCCGGGTTTCCGGCCTCTGGGTTGCCCTATGATACCATCAACATAGGTTCTGGAGTTGCGGGCTATGGTGTCGATGTCGCCACCCACGTCATTACCCACGAGTTGGGGCATTGCATCGGTCTTCGACATACGGACTACTACAATCGCTCGATTAGTTGTGGCGCGGGAGGCAATGAAGGCCAAGCCGGAATCGGTGCGGTGCATATCCCCAATACGCCCAGTAACGCCGTCTACGATGGCTCGATCATGAATTCTTGCTACAATGCAGGCAGTACGGGAGAATGGACCGCCAGTGACATGGTTGCTCTAAATGAGCTGTATGGTACCGGTTCGAATGCCGTCGTTATCGGAGCTACCTATACCCTCGAGACGTTCCAGCATACTCTCACGTTGCGTTGCAATGGCAACGATGTCCCGTACGGTGGAGGTTATCGGTTGGTGGCAGCCAACAATTCCACCAATGTGGACGCCATGGTGACCGAAAGCCGTCCTACCGCAAACGGCTGGAGGATCCATGCGCACGGAGACAACGCTTCGGTTCCCAGCTACGCCTGGCGCGTCGAGGGTTGGG
The DNA here is from genome assembly GCA_041560255.1 of Myxococcota bacterium. GTDB lineage: Bacteria > Myxococcota > B64-G9 > B64-G9 > B64-G9 > JBFFBT01. The sequence continues at coordinate 5,489 of JBFFBT010000129.1, forward strand.
TGATATGTGGCAGCAGCTCGGGCCGTGAGGTGCAGACCTCGTCAACCAGTACGGTCAACACTTTTCAACATAGTCGCACCGCGAGCTGCAGCGCTGGTAAACTCCCGGTGGGCGGGGGTTTCCGGTTGGTGGCGGCCAACAACTCCATCAATGTAGACGCCATGGTGACCGAAAGCCGCCCGCTGAGCAACGGCTGGAGGATCCACGCGCACGGAGACAACGCTTCGGCTCCCAGCTACGCCTGGCGCATCGAGGCCTACACGATTTGTAGCAACTCTGTAACCGGCCGGGAGGTCAAAACCTCGTCAACCAGTACGGTCAATACGTTTCAACTTACCCGCACTACAACCTGCAGCGCCGGTAAGTTTCCTTACTCTGGGGGTTATCGGCTTGTGGCGGCCAACAACTCCACCAATGTGGACGCCATGATGACCGAAAGCCGCCCAACCGGAAACGGCTGGAGGACCCACGCGCACGGGGACAACGCTGCGGCACCCAGCTATGCCTGGCGCATCGAAGCATATCTGGTATGTGGTTTTGCATTGTAAAAGGTTTGATAGCGGGATTGAGAAGTTTGATCGAGATGGGTCAGGGTCAGTGTTGCTTGTATTTCATGTGTTCTAAATAAAAACTCCAAGAAAATAAGATCAACAAAAATTTTTTCATGTCACTGGATCGGGTCATCCGTGAAGAACTCGTTGCAAAGCAGGTGTAATTGAAATATATGTGCATGAGTCATAAGAATATATGCTACAATTTAACACCGAAACAATGCGTTTTCGGCCGGAGCGACGAAAGAAGAAATTATCGATGCGGCGACAATCGGAGTCGAGTTTGAGGGTGGTTCCTCATTTGTTTTAGCTCGTGATCATCTCTTGGACTTCATTTAAGATCTCGGGAATGATGGGTTACGTAAAAGGGAGTCGTGATGAAAGATTTCAAACTGACTCGAAAAGAGTTCCTTCGCTGCAGTATTGGATTATTTGCCGGAGGGAGATGGATTACGCCCATGGTGCTGTCGTCTTGTGGGGACAGTCCGGGTAGGCCTGGATTTATCGATGAGCTGGGTGATACGGTTACACAAAAAACAGACGTCGTAAGCGTTGTGAGTATCGTCAATGATGATATCGACGGGGCCGTCGAAGAGGCTATTGATTTGTTGGGTGGTATCCATTCTGTGACTGAGGGAAAAAATCGTATCATGCTCAAGCCCAATTTGGTCAGCGAGGATTTAAAGTCCATTACCAACCCCCGGGTTGTGAAATCTTTGGGTCGCATCATGAAAGCCGCGGGCAAAGAAGTCTCCATTGCTGAAGGATCGGCGGCGGCGTGGCTCTATAACGCCGACGAAAACGGCAATGTATGTCGTTTGTCGGACGAAGAAAAGCTCAATCAGATGCAGGAATACGTATTTGAAAAAACCGGCTACAAAATGATATCTCAAGATATTGATGCTCCTTTGGTCAATCTTCATACTGGCGAGATGGTTACGCTCCCGGTGCCTGATGGTTATGCCTATCAACAATTGACTCTGAGTCGCTCGCTCGTCGAAACCGATATGTTGTGCTCCGTGCCTATGATGAAAACCCATGCTCTTGCAACCGTGACATTGGGGATAAAAAACCTGATAGGTCTTCTGCCTGGAACGGTCTATGGCACAGTGAGGGCGCATGTTCATGATGTGGCCTCGGAAGTGGAAAGCACCGGTACGGATTCTGTCCTGGTGGATCTGTTGAAAACTAACAAATTGGGTTTGGTTGTGATTGATGCATCGACCGCCATGCAGGGTCAGGGACCCACCGAGGGGTCGTTGGTGAAGATGAACCTTATCATCGCGGGCACTAATCCGTTGGCCACTGATATGGTGGGAGCCGCTTTGATGGGGTTTGGACCCTGGGAAGTACCCACTTTCTTCTGGGCTCAAAAGGCGGGATTTCTGCCGGTGTCCCTGAAAAGCATAGAAGTGCGAGGAGTTTCGGCTTCGGAAGTATGGAAAAGATTCGAACGGCCCAATATATTGCCATGGAAATCCATCAGTAAATTCTGGGGAAATGAGGTGTGTGTGTATCGACAATCCAAGGCCGGTTTACGTATGGTATGATTCGACGACGGAAGGAGAGATGTATGCAAGAAATACGGTCTCATGCCGCCCCACAACCTGCCGGACACTATTCTCAAGCCATTGAACATAACGGTCTCGTATATGTATCCGGTCAACTGCCGATAGATCCAAAAAACAACGAAAAACGTGTCGGGAGCATTGAAGAGCAAACAGAACGAGCATTGCTTAATCTCGAAGGGATTTTACAAGAAGCCGGTAGTAGTAAAAATCATGTATTAAAAGTGACCGTATACATATCGGACATTGCTCTTTGGGATCGGGTGAATACCGTATACGCCCGATTTTTTGGAGATCACCGACCCGCCAGGGCGATCGTTCCAACCAGGGAATTACATTTTGGTTTTCAAGTCGAGATCGATGCCGTTGCAGCTGTGCAGAACAAATCATTTGGATGCGATGTATGACACAGAATTACTTCGGCGATGGTTTGGCATCGTGGTGCCACAGGGAGCTGGAATAGAAAGAACGGAGGTAGGTATGAAGTGGAGCGGTCTGTCGACATTGATGATATTATCCGTATCTGTTTACCTGGGATGCAATGAGTCGAATACAAACCCCGAAGTACCGTGGATGAAGATGACCGATGCACGCTGGGCTTCATCGACAGATTTGAAAATCGTGATTCATCAGCAGGATCAAGACAGCATCGAATTGACCCAAGGCAACTATGATTTCAAGCCATCTTGGTCGAAGACCGGATCGATGCTTACTTTTTTCCGATTGATCAAATACGGTAGCGCATTTCACATGTGGAAGACCAAGCTTTGTGTTATCAACGTTGACGGAAGTGGATTTCGCGAATTGAGCGATGGATCTTATGCGGATTTCAATCCGACCTGGACCCGCGACGGCACAAATATGGTGCTTTTCAACCGATATGCCAAAGACGATCCCTCCAACAATCTCATCTATATGATTTCTCCTACGGGTGATATCGGCGATGAAATATTGCTCTCTCATCCAGATCATAGTTTCGAGTGGGTCTTTTGCGGCCTGAAAGACGGTCGTTTGTTTGTTGATTGGGTGGATTTTTTCACGGATCCAAAACCCACAGTGCGCTCCTACCTGCTCAAACCCAAACCCAAAGAGATTGGTGAGTATGAGGAGATCATCAGGCCGACTGAAAAAATGTGGCATAAATTGAGTGTGTCTCCAGATGAAACCAAAGTGGCCTACATGCTCGACAACGATGACGACATGAGTACCTATGAGGACGTTGTGCTTTACTTTGCCGATTTTGTCATGGGTGATGATTTGGTGGTGAAAAACCCGGTTGCCATCACCAAATATGATCCCGGTTGTATCGTTGAGTATCCAAGATGGAGCCCGGACGGCGATTTGATACTTTACGATTCGAACTGTTCGGGGAGATACCAGATCTATGCCTACCGGCTGTTGGATGGGATAACCGGAAGACTGACCGACAACCCGAATGTTGATTACCAATTTGGAAATTTCGAAAACGTACCCAAATGAGTGTGGCTAGGGTCGAATCGTTATCGAAAATGAAATGCGTCGGTGAGATTTACAGCCAAGAAAATAGACTATGAGGTCTAAGGGTAGGAGGGGGATTTCGGCGTTACGATGATTTCGTTGGTAAGCTCATCGACCCTAACCAGAACATAGCCGCTTTTTCGACCTTCTACGTCATCACGCAGTACTTTCCATCCTTGGGTGTTTTGAGAGTAATAGGGATGTTGTTTGGTTCGCAAGGTTCCACCCGAAGGTAGGTTTACTACCTGAAATGCGGAAGGATAAGATTCGCTTGAAAGAGCCAACTCTAGATGATTGAAAAAATGCTCGTGCCCGCAAAAATAATAGCCTCCAAAACCTGCCCATTCTTTTGTCGTATACAATACGTCGAGCAACTCACCACCGTTCGATACGGTGGCATTCGTGCCATAATATCCTGCATAAATGGGTGCATGGCCGAAGAAGAAATGCGGCGTCATGCCCTCGAATAGATCTCCCCAGAACGTATCGATGGCAAATTCTGGGTTTACACCAGCCAAATCGAGCATAACAAAGTTGTAGATTTCCAGAAAATAGTGGTGATAATTTAATTTGTTGATGTTTGTAGGCCGTGCGGCGAGCAGATCGCCGTTATCCTGTAAAACTTTGATCCAGCGATCTTTGGGGATGGGAAGTTCGTGATTTCCACGCACCACGAGAAGCTTTGTCCACGAGCCCTCAAGATATCCTCGCATGAAATCAAACCAGCTTCTCAACCCGGATTCATTGTCGGAGCTTGTCATGTCTCCGGTAACGACAATTAAATCAACATACTCGTTCATAATTTGATCCATGATGGTTTCCAGCCGATCCGCGCCTGCTGGATAGTGGCAGTCTGACATGACGACAAACCTTAGCTCGAAAGCTCGTGCGGACCAGGACAGCGACACAGTACACAACGAAATGACGATGACAAAGCAACATGCGCTCAAAGAGCATTTATGTGTCGATTTCATTAAGAAATTCTCCTTTCTTGTAAATAGTTTTGCGATTGTGGTCCAAAATTCAAACCCTTTAGAATATGTGTCAAGTTGCTGGGGATGGCTCAATGTGTCTTTCTTTCTAAAACATTAAGTGCTCCGAGATAAAAAATCGGGTGGAAAAATGGATTTTCTTGCCTGAAAATGACTTATTTTATAAACAATCTGATGGTGCAGAAAGTGATTTGGAGTCAATTGAAAAGAATTCACCCGTAGAATATAAGATTGAGGCCGGAATTATCGGTTTTATAACGATTCATCGACTGCCGGTTCCTTATGAGAGACGAAGAGCTTCGGTGTGGTGGTAAGCGGAGGATACATGTATAAAATATATATGGAAACAAATCCGAGCTCGAAAGATTTGGATCTCATCTCGAAAGGACTTTCCGAGCATGCCGGGATATATGTCGGGAATCAAGATGCTTTTGTCGGGATCTGCGTATTGATGCGGGATGAGATCGGAAAGTTGGTTGGCGGCGCGACCGGTAAAGTGATTTGGAATTGGCTCTATGTATCTCATTTGTGGGTGCAAATCGAACTGCGAGGCCGGGGATACGGGAAGCAAATCATGGAGTGTCTCGAGAAGAGCGCGCGGGTCAAAGGTTGCAATAGGGCTCATTTGGATACATTCAGCTTCCAGGCCAAGCCTTTTTACGAATCCTTGGGATACCGGGTTTTTGCGCTGCTCGACGATTACCCCGAAGGTTACTGTCGATATTTCATGTACAAGAAGTTGTAAAGAGAATCGGATAATCGAGCCGGGCAATCATATTGGCTTTTGGATCGCACAAGTCGGTTCGCTGCGTTTTTGCGTGGTGACATACTGTCTCTTGAGCTCGTAATAGCTGGGTACTTTTTCGCCTGGTTTCGATCCTTCGAAGAGGGTGTTCGCGTCTTTTTCGGGGAAATATCCTATTTGGAAGCAAAATCCGGTGCTCAGGGATTTTTCCGTTGGAATGGGTACTTCTTTCACCGGACTTGCCGGATACGGATGATTGTCGATCAAGGGCAGTTTATACTCGGCTTTTCCCTCGAACGATTCTCCGGCGTCGAGCCTTACAACCGCAGGTATGGTCGGGGCTACCGGACGACTCCAGGGGGTAAGCTCGGGCATCAAGCTCATGAAGTATACCTGTCCATCCGGGCGGATACGCACAAAGGGAGGCTCGGCCTGGAAGACATACATGGGTTCCTTGGAGGTATTTTTTACCGAGTATTCCAGCACCAAACACGGTTGCTTCGGATCCGGCTTCACCTCGAATTTGATTTGTGGTGGATTTTCATATTCTACCATCGAAAGACGAGATTGGGACATGGCGGCCTCCGAGAAAATGAGTAGGATCAACGATGCGCAGATAAAAAAATGGGTTTTATCGATTGCAATATACAAAATGCTCTCCTCCGGCTCCGGTCGCAAAACCAACCGGGGCAACACTGGCAGGGTTTGGGTTGTGCCCAAAGTGACCTTCCGAAGGACCGTGGGTCGTGCGCACCGGCATGCCGCGCTCTTCTGCAAAGCGGGATTCGGCCAATCTCGAGTTGGACTCGGTGCCGATTCCCATGGCTTGTTGCTCCCAGTTCTGCATGGCCGCCGGAGCGGCCGATCCGTTCGGTAAGGTGCCGACCGCCGATCCCGCCAACGTGGTGCCTCGAGCGCTGTGTAAGGCATGCACCAGCTCGTGGGCCAAGACCAGCTCCGAAGGCATAGCTGCCGAATAGCCCGGCACGTTGAGCGATTGGTTGGGATCAAATTGAATCCAGGATGGATTTCCTACGCCATTGTAATCATTTGCTCCGGGTCCCAGAGGTGTTTGGGCGGCTTGACCCGGGGCACAGACCGCACCGCTGGTGGTGTTGGCGCTGACCGTAATCAATTGGCCGGGTTGTCCGGCTGAAATACGGTTTTGGTAGTCATTTCTGAGCGTGTTGAGCAGCTCGCGGGTTCTGGGTCTTTCGGCCAGTCGCTCCAGATTTGACAGGATGGCTTCACGCTGAGCAGCGTTCATGTTTGGATCTATGGCGATACCCGATCCATCCAGGACAAAAGCTTCTTTCAATTTCACCAATCCTGGGCAGTTGCCGGCGTTCTGAGCGGTTACGTCGCGATGGCGTTCAATCGGGTAGCCGCCGGCGAACACGGTGGCGCTCGAAGTGACGAAGTTGCACCGGTTGTTGGCAGGCGGCGGCGAAATGATACCCTTGATGGCATTGTTGGGAGCGCCTGATGAGGTAGGTATCACACTTCTTCGCACTACGATGGGTTTGCCGTTGACCCTGACATTGTCGATGGTTTGGGTGGCGTCGGCCAGCTTTGCGGTGTTGACAAACGGGGTCGGCAGCGGAGGGCCGGGTGGTGCGGGGATCAAGACGACATCCAAAGGCATGGGCGCACAGGTGATGGGATCCGCACCAGAGATACAATCACCATTGCCCTTGTTGGCAACCATTCTGCCCATTTTTCAGTTCGCTCCTTCACTCCTTTCAGACTTTATGAATACCGGTTTTATTCAAAATGACAACAATTATGTTGTAATCATAAAATCCTTGATGGTAACCCGGTATTGCAGAGCCCGGGCTCGAATCGATAGTTTTATAGTCTCTTGGAGTTGACAGACATGGTTTGGGATGGCTGTATGGATTGTGGTTTTGACTTGACGAGCACATATCCGTATAGAATAATAGGTTGGTTAGCTTGTAGAGGATTGTATTGATGATATCTACTCCATCCATAGTCATTCAAAATTTGATGCTGCGGTCTGTGTGCCTGGGTGGTTTTTTGGGGTTGTTTTGTTTGTTTAGCACCGGGGGCCTGTATGGACCTTCTTAAAAGCTGACAGAAGCGATCCTCACAAGGCCCACCAACTTTCAAGTTGGTGGGCCTTTTTCGTTTCTAAAAACATTGGAGGTGGAGACATGGATCAATCATTGAAGCCGACCAACCTGGTTCCCGTGGGAGATGTTGTCATTGGACGGGATTTTGCTTTGATTGCCGGGCCATGCGCGGTTGAGAGCGAATCCCAAACCATGCGCATTGCATTTTCGGTAAGGCAGGCGGGCGCAAATATATTTCGTGCAGGAGCGTTCAAACCCCGGACATCACCGAAATCTTTTCAGGGTTTGGGAATGGAAGGCTTGAAAATATTGGATCGGGTGCGACGGGAGACCGGCTTGGTGGTCGTAACCGAAGTTTTGGATCCGCGGGATGTTGCATGGGTGTGTGAGTATGCGGATATGGTTCAGATAGGGGCGCGCAACATGCAAAACTTCTCGCTGTTGAAGGAAATCGGAAAAACCCGCACGCCTGTGTTGCTGAAAAGAGGCATGCATGCCACCTTACAAGAATGGTTGCAATCGGCCGCCTATGTGTTGGATGGGGGCAATCAACTCGTGGTTCTGTGTGAACGCGGCATTCGAACCATCGAGACCTATACGCGCAACACCCTCGACCTGACCGCCGTACCGGCCATCAAGGAGCTGTCGGCATATCCCATTGTGGTCGATCCGGCTCATGCCACCGGTAAACAGAGCTTGATTCTGCCCATGGCGTTATCGGGCGTGGCTGCCGGAGCGGACGGAATCATGGTGGAGGTGCATCATCAACCTCAAGAGGCTCTTTGCGATAAAGAACAAGCGCTGACGCCTGCGCAATTTGAACGCTTGGCAGAAAAATCGTTGTCTCTACGAGCCTTCCTACTATCTCAAAGAGATGGAGTAAATTCCAAGGCATCCGATCAAGTCAATGAATCCACAGCCCGAGTGGATTGCACGGATACATCCGGAGGTACGATATGAGCTTGTCCGAGCTTAGAAAAGCAATCGATCGAATCGATATTCAATTGGTAAGACTCATCAATGATCGCCTGGAGCTTGCGCTTCGAACCAAAAAGCACAAAAAGGAGATTACGGACATGCATAGAAGGCAGCAGGTCGTGCAAAAAGTATTGTCTTTTGCACAATCTTTTCCGATGAACCACCTGGGTGCGGAATTTTACACAAGTTTATACCAGGGCCTGATTGCCGAAAGTGAGAAACTGCAAGAGAAAGAAGTTAAATTGGTTGGGTTTCAGGGTGAACATGGCGCCTATGGAGATCTGGCCGCCCGAACATATGATCCTGGATGGGTAAGCATTCCTTGTCTCAAGTTTTCAGATGTATTTCGTGGGGTGGAAGAAGGATCCTTGGATGTTGGGATTGTACCGGTGGAAAACACCCTGGAAGGCGCCGTAAACCAAGTCAGTGATTTGTTGGTGGAACGATCCCTAAAAATCATTGCAGAGATCTATCTGCCTATACACCATAGCCTGATCACGTTGCCGGATACGGAGTATCGTGAAATCCGAGTCGTGTATTCTCATCCCCAGGCGTTGGGGCAATGCAGATCATTTCTAGAACGGCACAAGTTGGAGCCCAGGCCCTATTACGATACCGCGGGTGCGGCCAAGATGCTCGGCGAGCAAAGACCCGCCGGCGCCGCCGCCATCGCCAACGACATTTGTGCGTCCATATACAATCTACAGGTCGTCAAAAGCAACATCGAAGACCACCCGGCCAACGCAACCCGATTTGTCATCATAGGAAAGACGAAAAACCAAATCCAAGGCGACAAATGCTCGCTTGTGCTGGTTGCCAAACATGAGCCGGGCGCCTTGATGCGCGTGCTGGATATTTTTGCCAAACACAACATCAATCTCACCCGGATCGCCTCCCGGCCGATTCCTCAGAATATCGAAAACCACTCATTTTTGTTGGATTTCGAAGGCTCTGATCAGGACAAAAGCGTCCTGGATGCATTGATGCGGGTAGAGTCATCGACGGTTTCTTGCCGGTTGTTGGGTTGCTATCCTGCCTGGCGGGCATAGGGTTGTCTGGGTCGCAATCCTATGGCTTTGGCTCTATAAAGACCGGGATCACGATTGATGAAATGCCAACGAATATGGTTTGTAGAGTTTCAACAATCGGAGCCTTCTTCTACGGGATTGCTCTTTGGATTGAAGGGTTTCGGAATGCCCATAATTTCGTCCATCGAGACCTTGATGTGCTCCATGCATGCCGAACGAAGCCTGACCTCGTCTTTTTCCTCGATCGCCCGTATGATTTCCATCGTCTGAGCAAAGAAGGGCCGACGATCGATTTTTGTGGGACCCGCCAACCAAAACCGCATGTAATGACACAGCATATTTTCCAACAGCTCGACCAGTTGGCTGTTGTGGGTCTCTTGGTACAGTACCTGGTGAAACCTGAGATCAAATTCGACCAATTGTTTGTTGCCGACGCCTTTGTCCAGGTGTTCGATTTCGTTTTTCAGTGTGTTGAGGGCTTGGTGTCCTTGCCTGGACATGCGATTCATAGACCAGATCACCGCCTGAACCTCGATGATCGAGCGGATTTCTGTGATTTCACGCATTCTTTCCACTGTAAGGGGACTTACCACGTAGTGGGAGCCGTGACGAACCACCCATTTTTCCGCATCCAGTCGGGTCAAGGCGATGATGATGGGGTTGCGGCTGACACCATAATCATTGGCAAGCTCGACGTGGTTGAGGGTTTTCTCGGGGGCCAGATCCAG
>JBFFBT010000130.1:0-15666 GCA_041560255.1 Myxococcota bacterium
AAATTTTGGTTGCGTTTAGCATCGGTTGGTCGCGGCATTTTTTCGTATGGGAACAGGATTTCAACCGGGATTGGTCGGAGGTCTCGGTTTGGATCTTTATGTTTTCGGTGTTTATCCCCAATCACCCCTGGAAAATACTTTTGGCCGCTTCGATTTCGGCGCTCATGGATCCTTTGGGATTGATGATTTCGATTATGAGAGGCAATCCCTGGCCGTCTCCTGATTTGCTGCAGCATATGTTTTTCCCGACATTTTTTACCGTCATACTTTCCTACTATGTATCCCGGGTCATCTATCGGATGGGAAAAGACATTTACGAGGCCAAGCAGATGGGTGGCTACAAATTGGTGCGGTGCATCGGTAAAGGGGGAATGGGAGAGGTTTGGCTGGGTGAGCATGCTTTGCTGGCCAGACCGGCCGCGGTCAAGCTCATATCGCCTCGTTCGGGGATGAACCAAACAGATCAGCAACGGGTTTCGGACCTGCAGCGGTTCGAGCGTGAAGCCCAAGCAACCGCCATGTTGGGTTGTGAGCATACGGTTCAACTGTATGATTTCGGGGTCACGCCGGATGGTATCTTTTTTTATGTTATGGAATTGCTCGAAGGCTTGAGCTTGGATGATTTGGTCACCCGATATGGCCCGTTGCCGCCTCAAAGGGTTGTGCATATCATCAGACAGGTTTGTCAATCGTTGGCCGAAGCCCACCACAATGGACTTATTCATCGGGACATCAAACCATCCAATATTTTTGTCTGCAAACGCGGTCTGCGTTACGATTTCGTAAAAGTGTTGGATTTTGGTTTGGTGAAAAGCGTCATGGAGGATGTTGAGCGGGATGAGCAATTGACCATGGAAGGTGTGATCACCGGTACACCTTCGTTTATGGCGCCCGAAATGGTCATGGGGGAAAAACAAGTGGATCACCGGGCGGATGTGTATTCGTTGGGTTGTGTATCCTATTGGTTGCTCACGGGTCATCTGGTTTTTGATGAAGCCACCGTCATGAAAACCATCTTTGCCCATGTACACGAAAAACCGGTTTCATTGTCTTCACGATCCGAGTTTGACATACCGCTCGGTTTGGAGCATGCGGTTCATGCCTGCCTGGAGAAGTCTCCTCAAAATCGGCCGCAATCGGTTGTCGAGCTGGATACGCAGCTTGGGGGTATTGAGTTTTCCGATCCCTGGACATGGGGTATGGCCGAGAGCTGGTGGAAAAAGCTGCATGCCAAGGGGTGATGTTTTCTACTTGTTGGGGTTAAAATAATACATTTCGACATATTTTTCTTGGGTTTCAAAGGACCAATGTATGTTTTTTATGATATGGACGGCTGCCTCGATATCTCTTTTCTCGATTGCAGAGACCAGATCTTGATGTTCTTTCGAAGTCCTTTCGGTCCATGCCTGACTCCATTTTTTTTGATGGGCAAAATCGTACAGGCGTTTTTTGAGATTGTCGACGATTGATACAAGGCGTGGGTTTCCACATGGTTTGATATAAATATCATGAAATTTCAGATTTTTTTCGTAATACAGCTCGTATTGACCTCGATCGAATAGCTCGATGATGGTTTGGTTGGTTCTTTTCATGTTTTCTATGTCTTCGGGTGTGATGCGTTGCATGGAGCTTCTCAAAGCCGTGGCCTCCAAGGCGCCGATGATTTGGTAATTGTTTTTGATCTCGTCGATGGTAACGGCATTGACATAAATTCCGCGCCGTGGGTAAATGCTTACAAAGTTTTCAACTTCCAATTGAATGAGCGCATCCCGGAGAGGTGTTTTGCTGATACCCAGCTTTGTGCTGATGATGTTCATATCGATTTTTTCACCCGGTTTGATTTGTTGCATATGGATCTGCTCTTTTAAATATTCATAGACCTGCTCTTTCAGTGATTTGGTATTGAGCACGTGTACCACTCCTTTTTCATGACAGGGGGACGATCCCGATGACCCAAACCTTCCGTTGATCTCCTACATTCCATTGTTTTATTTCTTTATGCTGTCGTCGAATGACTCCGAATCTTCTTTGGAAGAGCAGATTACAGCAGTTGATTCGGTATTTCAATGTTTTAGGTTGGATCGGCGGATTTGGGAAGGGTTGCGTTCGATGTGAGATCGCCTCAAAGTAGGTCGTTGGGCCGGGGTACGAAGATACATCAGTGGGTTTTTATAACCCTGTAAGGAGCGCGGGGTCATTACCTGAATACAAAGTTATTTTTTACGGTCTGTATCTATTTCCGGCATGCAGTTTGCGCACCCATTGTATCCCTGGTTGACGGCGATGGTCGGATCTTTGAACGCGACCCGGTTTTTCGCGCTCATCTTCTTTTCCCAGTCGCATTGACCCCGCAAGTGAAGCTCTTTGGTGTTGCGATTGCCTACATAGGGGTGCTCTCCGATGGCTATCCGGCGTGAAATTCTGCCGACTTCTTGGTTGTCGATTACCTGGCGAATCCAGATGTCATACACTCCGTCCGGCGCGTTTTCTGGCAGCTGAATGGTCAGGGTCGCCTCGGTGTTGTCACTGGGTTCAAGCGGCATTTGTCTCAATGCGGCTGTGTTGTTGCAATCCACTTTATATCCGAGGTACAGCTGGCTTTCGTCCTGCTTGGTCATGTTGTGTTGACTGGAAGACTCGGAAATCCTCTTTACGATTTTGAGATATCCCTCGGTGCCTTGTGGTAGGGCGGATAGATCCAACTCCAGGTCGCTTTTGCAATGCACCCGCGGCCAGCCTTGTACCTGGAACTCGACGTGGACGTAACTGCCTCCAAACATGTCTTCCACATCGAAGTTTTTCCAGACGACATTGTTGTTGTTTCGAATCAATTGCTGAAAGCTGGCCGAGTCGGTCACGCTGCTCAAGTTTGGAGCGGGATCCTGGGGGTTGTACAGGATGCCGACGAAACAGCAATGTTTGGAGCTGGGGAGTTGGTCCGACGGCCACTCGAGCGGACCGGCAACCATCCATTGGTCGGGATTGGTGGAAGGAACATTGACCGTTCCGATTAAATTCCAACTGACCGGAGTCGGCAGGGTGGATGGCCGAGTCCAGTAGATGTCGACATTGGCGGAGGCGGCTGAGTATCCTCGGTTGCGTATCCTAAGATATATCCAGTTGCTTTGGCCTCTTTCGATGTTTTCGAACAAGGTGTCTTGGTTTAATGCCGAGGCCGAAAGAAGGGTTGCGTTGGGATCAAGCAGCTGGTTTCGGTAGTGGCAGATGTCCGGACTCCGGCAAAGACTACCGCCGCCGGTCGGTTCGATGCCCACATCCGAGAGATTGTCGCGCAAACACAGGTCGGCGAAACTCAAGTGCAGTTTGTCGCCCAGATTGCGGTTGCCGTGATCGTATTGTGGAGTTTCAGAACGAGACTCGATGGATGCAATGTAATTGAACACTTCATGCATGCTCAAAAAAGTGTTGGCGTCGGCGTCGGCGTTGACCGGGGTACCGTTCAGGGTCTGCCCGTCCAGAGCTGCAAACAAGTGCCAGTTGAACTCTCCGTGGGGGTAGCTTACGGCTCCCAGGGTGGGATCGTTGATGGTCTCGGTCTCGGTATCTGTCGGATGGGAGGTTTCGTTGTCCCGAGCGGCAGTAAGTATAACCGTGCGATCGTTGGTCAGATGGGAGATGAATCCGCCGCTGAAGCATTGCTGCATGCAAACAATTCGATAGGCATAATTGACTTGGTTGACGGCGGTGGCGAAAGCATCCGCCCGCATATTTCCGTCGTTGAGACACAAGGTGCTTATCGTTCCGCCGCCGACCGTGTCATATGATCCATGATCGAACGTGTAGATGAACAGAAGATCTTGGTCGGTGATTTGCGGAAAGCCGTTCGTACCGGCGGCCAGATCTGAGAATATCTGTTGAATATTGGTGATGGTGGCCGCCATGTCGGTGATTGCCGGACTGGGATTGTACTTGGCTGCCGGGTAGGAAGCCGAGCTATAGTCTGTCCCGCCTCCATACAATGTAAATATATTGCCCGCCGAAAATCCATAATTGAGCAGCGTCTGGCGCATATTGACCACATCGAAGAAGAACTCAGGGTAAAACGGCGATGCGCTCGACGAAATGATTACGGCATAACGTTGTCCCATGACTTACCCCTCCTTACGAACGCAAAAAATCCGCGATTTATGGCTGTCGGTGGTCCAGAAGTCGTCGTTTGCGTCGATGCTCAGATAACGTACATCCGATATGGGGAGGCGCTCTGCCTCTACGTTCCATGCACCGTTTTGATCGCCTCGCACCAGGGTGTTCATCCGCCCGTCCAAGACCCATAGTCGGTTTTGGCTGTCGAAATCCAATCCATATGGCTTGGGACCCGGCGACCAAAAGTCCTTGAGAATTTTCTTTTTCTTCACGTCGACTTGCATGATGCAGCTCGAATAGCCAGCCGCTACCGCCACCCAGAGGGTGTCGTCATGCCAGGCGATATCCGCTATTTCACTGTTGTCGGCCCGAACCGCGACTGCATTGACACCACCCGGAATGGTTTTGAAATCCAGAACTTCACGACGTACTTTTTTCTTCGTGTCGGTGACATAAAGTCGTCTGTCTTTGGCGGTTGCCGTATAGATTTTTTCTTCGCGTTGTGTCATCCCGCCGTCTGCGATCGAAAAATCGGGAAAAACGACCTCTTCGATGTCTTGGTCGGCAGGCAGATTGTCGTCGAACCGTATGAGCTTGCCGGTCTCTTTGCCTGCGTACCAGACATCTGTTCGCTTCTTGATGAATGCTTTCGATTTTTCAGACAGCTTGACTGTCTTTTGAAGCTTCAGTGTCATTGTAATCTCCCCTCAAGAAAAGTTGGTTTCACTGTCCGAGAGGTGCTTTGCACATCGACAGAACGACTTCCCCGTCCGGATGATCAACCACAGTGAAATGATTTTAATCCATCAAGCTACTACAAACCAATACAACAATCAAGCAGATATTTTTCAGGTTGTACAACACTTGCAGATTATGGTTGTGGATCTTTTTCGTGGTTTCGAAGCATTAAAACAAAGCTTTGTTACGCGTGCTACCTGGATAGATCTTGAAGTATGGTTTCAAAGATGACTTGATAAGAGAATCGAGTGTTATGGATTCCATCGCTTCGGTCGCTTTCGATCAGCAGATAATTCCAGAGGGCTTTGGACATGTTGCTGGACAAGTCGAAGATCACGAGATCATCCTCGTTTTTCAAAGATTCGAGCTGAACACCGAAGTGGTTGGTGGTGGTGGTGATCTCACCTGTCTTTGAAACCCAGTCGATCGAAACGGCGTCCTGCAGGGTGATGAGAAATGCCAGATCGTTCCAGATAACATAGGGTTGGATGTCCACGATTGGGTTGGTTGCAAGATCGATGACGATGTTGCTTGCAGCGGGCGGCGGGTAGGAAGCCGAGGAAAACAATCCCGACTCCGGATCATACGCGCGCACTCGGACGGTGAGGCTGTTCAATGATGCTATAGCGTCATCTTTAATTTTGTCCGCGAGGGAGGCAAGCTGCGCTTGATGCCCGGATCTAAGCTCCTGCCAGTCGTAGTCCCCGTGGCATTTGGCGCAGATGGCCATGTCGGCGACAAATGCATGGTTGGTGCTATCTCCAATGTCTCCAGGTTCTTGTGGTGGCGGAGTGAGACGCATGTGACAGGCCGTACAGGAGTCTTTGATGCTGTAGAGATGGGGGGAGCGCAGCGTGCCGGGGCTTACAAAATATGCGTTCTCACCGAGCATGAGATCTCCTTGGGCGGCGTGCGGCGCGCTCCAATCGGCAAGATCGCCGGCGGAGTCGTTGTGCAATCCCTTGGCGCTGTTGTGACACACAAAGCATACGGCCCCGCGACCCGCTCCGATGGCCGTAACTCCGGCGGGCAGCATGGGGGTATCACCCGATATTCTCACGGTTGCATCGTTGGTGATGCCCGTGGTGTTGCCCACCGCGTGCGGATCGTGACACGCGGTACATGTGATGGGGTGGACTTCATCGGGAGTAAGACCGATGGTTTCGGTGTCTGCCAAGATTGTCTGGGTCAAATCTCCTTGAGCGATCCAGGCCAAAAAGCCTTGACCCGCGTGACAACGTCCGCAGTCGGAGGCTCCATATGGAGAAGCTCCGTAGGAGATGGCGCCGGCGTACGAGCCATGACCGCTTTTTTGCCATTGTTGGTGGCGCCCGTAGCGTCCGTTCTGGCCGTGACACATGGCGCAGACGTCCGAACGGATGCTTACGCATTCCGGGTCTCCAACCGTGTCATTTCCATGCACTCCAGTGAGCTTCATCGGTCCATGACAGCTTTCGCACTGAACGTTGGTAAGCGCGGCGGTGCCTTTATAATTTGCAAGCATGTTGGTCCAGTTGTTTGGATCGGGGTTGGACATCATGCCGGAGGCAGTAAAGTCATCAAAATCGCCGGCATCGTCAATACCGTTGTTGGCGGCTGATTTGTCGTAACCGACCGCATGGCAGGCCAGGCAGGACTCTTTCTGGTAGGGTGCGTGGTTGAGGTTGTCGATAAAGATCTCGGCATGCCCGGATTGGGCCCATACCGTAAAATATTCGTCCTTTTTTACTTTGGAATTGTTGTTGTGACAAGACATGGTGGTTCCGCAACCCATGACCGGACGCCCGTTTTCGTCCTGTGTCTTGATCCCGCCCCACCAGTCTTCGGCATAGATATGAATGGACTGATTGGTGATTGTGTCTGTAAGGACATATTTTCCGCCTAAGTCCGGAGTGAACACCGGCGCGGGGGAGGTTGGGTGGTCCAAGGCGGCCTGTGAGTTGTCCGGCGATACCAACGTCCAGTTGAAAGAGGCGTAGGCATCGATGGATTTGCCTTGCACCATGACGGGTACGTTTTTGGGTACGTTTTGCAGACCCGTGCTCGGGCTGTACGGCAGATCCACGGTTACATCGACTGTATGTTGGTATGTCCCACTCGAGGTGGTTGCCGTGACTGTAAAAGAAGCCGTGCGGGCCTTTGCAAGGGCATCCGGATTGATACCGACCACCATGAGACGGTTGGGGTACTGAAGCTTTTGGATGAGCTCTTGCTTGTAGCTTTCGGTATTGGGAAGGGTAATCTGGGTGATATCTTTGCCGGGGTCATCGATGGATGCGGTTGCGCCCGCGGTTTGCTCCCAGGTGGTCTTGGAGAGCGTGCTGCCGTCCATGATTTCTATCGTAGCTTTCAGCTGGGTGGTGCCACCTACCTCCGCGATCAGATCCGCTCCGGCGTTTACAATGACCTGGCTGTTGGGCGTCATGGCGATGTTTTTGGTGGTCGTGGTCGAAGAAGCGAGGTTGGCAGAAACGTTCACGGCCGCGAAGTTGGATTTTTCAAATAAAAGTGAATATGCGCCGAAGGGTAGCGTGGTTTTGTACACGCCGGTGTCGTCGGTTGTCAGGCTCACACCCGGGATCGCGGGATCCAAAGAGATTTGTACTCCGGCTATCGGTTTTTGGGTCAAGACATTGGTTACGGTTCCGGTGATGGTTCCTTCGGTAACGCTGGATTCACCCTGGCAGTCTGCCACAGTGCAGGCTCCATCATTGTTGTGATCTTCGGACACCGGATCGCAGACGCCGTTGGTGTTCAGATCCCAACAGTGCACACCGTCCGTTCCCTGGTCTCCTTGCGGTCCCGAAGCGCCTTGACAGCCGGCCAGCAGGCTGAGACCGGTTGCAAAGAACAATCGCGATAGACTGCCCATGCGTCGTTTTGTGGATACGGATATTTTGGGGTCGAGCTTCATCTTGTTTCTCCTTCTTGGTATGAATCCTAACAAAGTTTCAAAATACTGCTATTATCATAATAAAAATAAAATCATCGACTCCGATTAGTAATTTTTATCATTTGGTGAAAAAACATGGTTTGTGCATTCTTCTTCCGTCGTTTGAAAAAAAATCTTTCCATGTCACGCATAAACTTACGAATTGTTTTTAATTTGGTCGGCAGGTTATGCGACACTTTTTCCGGCATGTCAATAACTATATTAAAGTAGCGTTCAACTCATTGAATGATATTAGGATCTGTTGTTCTGGAGAAAAGCTCTCTGCATGATGGATGAATCTGAACCGAGAAAAAAAATTTCCGATTTTATGAAACGATTTTTCCTTTCAGTTCACTACCCATTCAACTATAGTGTAAATCAGTTCAACCAAACAGCGAGGTATATCATGAGGGGAAAGAGCTTTTGTGTGCGTGGGGTTGTGTTTTCTTTCACCATTGCGGCCTTGTATGTGGGTTGCCGGGAGGGTGACATAAAAACCATCGAGCCGGCCGATTCGAATGATCAACCCCGATTGTTATCGGCTCCCAAACTGTCTCATCCTGCGCCCAACCATCGCAATTTGTGGACCATGGGTAAAACACCGACTACACGCGAGCGTTTTGAGCCCGGGATCGTCTTGGTGAAGTTTCGAAAAACTCTTGAGAGATCGAGGCTTGAGGCAACGGTTGCTCAATTGGGTTTGCGTCGCATTCAACCCACCAGTTCGGTAGGGGTTGAAAGATTGGCGCTTGCCGGCAACCCTCGGGAAACCGTGCCCGAAGCCGCCCGGCGCATTTCGGCTCATCCCCAGGTTGTTTATGCTGAGCCGAACTACGAAATCGGATTGCTGGCTGAACCCAATGATCCTTTATATGGAGAGTTGTGGGGGATGAACAACACCGGCCAGACAGGCGGAACAGCGGATGCCGATATCGATGCCCTAGAAGCCTGGGGTATAGCGGTTGGTTCCCGGGATGTGATCGTGGCGGTTTTGGATACCGGTGTGGACTACAACCACCCTGATTTAAAAGATAATATGTGGATAAATCAGGATGAGATCGAAGGCAATGGGATTGATGACGACAACAACGGATATGTCGACGATGTGCGTGGCTGGAACTTCGAAAACGAGACCAATGATCCGGCGGACTGGTATGGGCACGGCACCCACTGCGCAGGCACCATCGGTGCGGTCGGCAACAATAGTGTCGGAGTCGCCGGAGTCAACTGGCGGGTGTCCATCATGCCTTTGATGATTATCGGCAATCAAGATAAACCTACGTTTTGTTTGGATGCGGCCGAAGGCATCAAATATGCGGTGGACAATGGCGCGCATATCATGAGCTGCTCGTGGTGGACGATTCAACATTATAGTGAGACCCTCGAAGATGCGGTGGTCTATGCGGATCAACAGGGTGTGATCCTGGTCGCTGCCGCCGGTAACGACAACCGGGATGATGACGACCCCAACTACCATCATTGGCCCTCCGAGTGGCCTTATGACAACATCATCGCAGTAGCGGCCACCAACCACAATGACGGACGGGCGTATTTTTCCAATTGGGGGCTCACCACGGTGGATGTGGGTGCGCCCGGGATGGATATTCTTTCGACCAGCATGGGGGGAGGATACGAGTTGGGATCGGGCACGTCGATGGCCACTCCCCACGTTGCCGGGGCCGTAGCTTTGATCAAATCGATACGTCCCGAGCTTTCGGTTGCAGAGATTCGGAATTTTCTATTTACGACCATTGATCCGATCCCGGATTTACAAGGGCTTACCGTAACCGGTGGACGTATTAATGTACACAAGATGTTGCAGGCGGCTTCCGGAGTTCCTTTGCCGCCCGTGGCGCTGGCAGGTGGAGATCAACTCGCTGTGACGGGTGATCAGATTACTTTGGATGGGAGCAATTCCTTCGACCCCAACCAGGATCCCTTGACGTTTCAGTGGGAGTTCTATCCTCCAGCCGCAAGCGGGGCCAAACTGTCGGATACGACCGGCGTGGCTCCTACCTTCATTGCCGATGTTTGTGGTCGGTATCAGGCGTTTTTGACGGTCGAAGACGACGGTGGATTGGTCTCCGAGCCTGATCGGGCTCGGGTGCATGTCATGAACTTGACGGAGCAATCCCCGCCGATCGAGACGGATCACCCCTACGATAATAACGAGGATCGGACTTGGACCGTGAACATACCGGGCGCGCTGGTCGTCGGAGTACATTTTTCGGCTTTCGTTACCGAAGGAGGTTACGATTTTGTCCGGATTATGAATGCTGAGGACGAAGTCGTGGCGATCTACGATGGAGATCTGGGCGCCTTCAACAGCATGGCCGTGGAGGGTGATACCCTCAAGATCCGCTTTACTTCGGATTACTCCGTCACCAAGGAAGGCTTTATCATCGATAACGTTTGGTGGTGTGATGTCTCGAGCTGTCCGATCGGGTTGGCTGATTGTGACGATGATCCCCGGACGGGACAGGGTGGATGTGAGACCGGCACGTCGGACGATATGCTCAATTGTGGAGGATGCGGGCAGGTATGCGATTTGCCGAATGCCTCGGAAACCTGCGTGGCCGGGGTTTGCGAGATCGTGGATTGCGAGGCGGGCTGGACCGACTGCGATGGTGATCCGGAAAATGGTTGTGAGACCGATCTGCTGATCGATCCAATCAATTGTGGTCAATGCGCAAATATCTGTGGTCCTTACCCCAACGCGACTGCGGGCTGCGTGGAAGGCATTTGTGCGATTGGTGCTTGTGAGTCGGGTTGGGATGACTGTAACGGTGATATCGCCGATGGTTGCGAGCAAAATACCGCCACAGAAGTCGATCATTGCGGTGCATGTGGCAATGTTTGTAGTTTTCCCCAGGTAGAGCATGCATATTGTGAGATGGGGGTCTGCATGCTCGGTGATTGTCAGGTCGAGCCCCGACAAATCGAAACCCCGCACCCCTACGAGAATAATATGCATTTGGAGTGGAGCATTCATCATCCGGGGGCTTCATCTGTACAAGTGCATTTTGCTCTGTTTGAAGTGGAGAGCGGATGGGATTATGTATATCTTTACGACCAAGACGATAATTTGGTTGCCACATATACCGGGATCAAGGATCCTTTTGTATCCGCGCCTATTCCGGGGGATACCGTTCGGGTGGTGTTCGAGTCTGATGTTATCATAGCATATGATGGTTTTGTGATTGATTGGTCAAAAGGATGCATTGGAACGGGTTGTATGTTCGGATGGGGCGATTGTGACGGCGTGGTCGAAAACGGTTGTGAAGCGGATCTCTCTTCTGATGTGAACAACTGCGGTGCTTGCGATGACCCGTGTGTATTCCAGCATGCGACCGGTGCCTGCATGGGGTTTGTCTGTGAGGTGCATAGCTGCGATGAGCACTGGGGGGATTGTAACGCGCAAGGTCGAGATGGATGTGAAACCGGTTTGGCCGACGATCCTGTCAACTGTGGAGGTTGCAGTGTGGTGTGCGGTCCTTTCGATCACGCCACACCGGGATGTATGGGTGGTGGCTGTATACTTTCGGCATGTGATCCCGGTTGGGACGATTGCGATATGACGATCGAAACCGGTTGCGAGACCCACTTGATCTCAGATGTGAGCAACTGTGGAGCCTGCGGTGAATTTTGTGGAGCTCCCAACATGAACAACCAATGCAATGATGGAATTTGTCAACCCGGAGATGTCTGTCTGAGCGGGTTTGAAGACTGTGATGCGGATCTAGGAAACGGTTGTGAGGCCGACCTGAGCTCTGATCCGGAAAATTGCGCTACCTGTGGGGTTGCTTGTCGGTACGACAATGCCATGGGTGTATGTCAGGCCGGGGCGTGCTCCATGGGTATTTGCTATGATGGATACGACGATTGCAACCAGGATGATGTGGATGGTTGCGAGATCAACCTTGGTAATGACGCCGATAATTGTAACGGCTGCGGCAATGTGTGCAGTTTCCCGAATGTCGAGCATGTATATTGCGAAGGCGGTCAGTGCGCCATGGGAGATTGTCAAGTCGTTACCGAGTGTCTCGAGACGACCCATCCCTACGATAACGATACAGATCTGGAATGGGTCATCTCGCATCCGGGCGCAGCCCAAATGCAGGTGCACTTTGATTTGTTCGAGTTGGAAGATTCCGAAGCGTGCGAAAGCGATTATGTGCGTCTCTATGCCGGCGACGACCAGCTGGTTGCAACGTATTGTGGTGCAAAGATGCCGTTTTGGTCGGATCCCGTAACGGGCGACACCGTTCGGGTAGTGTTCCATTCCAATTCGTCTGAATCCCGCTTGGGTCTCATTATCGATTGGTACAAAGCGTGTATGGGTCCCGGGTGCTCCTTTGGGTGGGAAGATTGCGATGGGGCGGCCGAAAATGGATGTGAGATCGATGTTTTGTCCGATAATGAAAATTGCGGCGCCTGCGGACTGGATTGCGATGTCCCCCATGCGAAGGATGTGAGCTGTACGGATGGAGTTTGTGTGATCCAGGCGTGTGAAGATGGTTGGGGCATGTGTGACGCCGATGAGCGTAACGGGTGTGAAACCTATTTGTTCATGGACAACGACAATTGTGGCGCCTGTGGCAATGTGTGTGTCTTTCCGAATGCATTCGGGGCATGTCTATTCGGTGGTTGTATGATGATAGAATGTATGGAGGGATTTGCCGACTGCAACCACAATGCATCCGATGGTTGTGAAGTTGGGCTTCTGGATGACCCCAACCATTGTGGCGCCTGTGGAAATGTGTGCCGATATGACAACGCCGCCGGCCTATGTGTGCAGGGTCAATGTCAAATTGAAGCATGCATTGCGGGATACGAAGATTGCAATCAGGATCCGACCGACGGATGTGAAGTGGATTTGAGCGCCGATGCGGATCATTGCGGTGCTTGTGATGTGGTTTGCGAGCTTGCGCATGCTTCGTCGGAATGTGAGCAAGGTGAATGTCGGATCGCGGCATGCAATGAAACCCATCAAGACTGCAACCAACAGGCCCAGGATGGATGTGAGGTAAATACCGATACGGATCCAAACAACTGTGGCGCCTGTGACGAGGTTTGTGATTTTCTGAATGCTGCGGCAAGGTGCCTTGATGGGGTATGCTCTTTCGAGTCTTGTGATCCGGGTTTCCATGATTGCGATGCGGACCTTACCAACGGTTGCGAAGTGCAAAGTGACGACGGTTGCCCGGACGATCCGCATATCGACTGCGATGGATGCGGGACCAACGGCCAACCCAACGGCATGTTGATGATTTGGTTGGGTTCTGTCGGCCTTTTGGTTCTTTCCCGCAGAAGAAATGTGCGGTGAGTGGTATATCCTCTAAAAGGTCTGCCGTCTGTGAAAGACTTGTGGGTGAAAATCCATTACCCGATTATGAAACTTCTCACCCATTCTTTTCTTTAGCGTGGCGACCTAGTTGGTTTTGATACTCGCTGTGCACCATGCCAAACCGCAACCACCCATACAGTTTTTTTTTCAATTCTGTAAAAGAAACGATATGGTCGAATAATCACTTCACGATGAGGAAGGTCCAGAAATTCGGGTATCCTACGACCTGACTCAGGAAATTTTTCAAGACGGCGTAGAATAGCTTCTGCTTTCATTCTAAAATCGCGTGCTGCTGATGGATTGTCTCTTTGAATGTATCTCAGAGCCTCTAAAAAATGCCGTCTGGCAGATGGAGTGAAAAGAACTCTCAAGACTCATCGCTCTCAAGCAAGGCATCGGCTTCACTAAGAACACTATCCAATGTATGGCCTTTGGAATTAAGAATTTCCTTCTCACCTGTTGCGAGCAATCTAAGCAACTCATTCTCTTGTTGAGAACGTTCATAAGCATCGACACTGAGAAGAACTGCAGTTGCTCGGCCGCGTTGCGTGATCACAAAAGGAACCCGAGATCTTTTAAGTCTTCTAAGAACAGCAGCTGAATCCTGTCGCAAATCAGACACAGGGACTATTTCGGGCATTTTCACCATTAGACGTACCTCCATGCGTACATTTACTTGTACCATTAACTGTATTAATACGCAACATACATATTCTCATGACTATAGCCTCACTGGATGAAAGCGAAGTTCCGTGGTGCAGCACGATGTCCTGATGTGTCGGGTTGCCAAAAGAATCCGTGACAAACGTGTTCTAAGATTGATTGGCAAATACCCGTCCTTACCCGATTGTTGGATCGTTTTATTTAAATTCAGCTGTATTCCTAGCTGATTACTTCTACTGCTTCTGCATGGAGTTTCAAACCGAGTGCACTCAGTACCCTCAGGATTGTATCAAAACCTGGACTTCTTTCTCCAGATAATGCTTTGTAAAGGCTTTCCCGAGACAACCCAGCATCACGCGCTACCCTAGACATTCCTTTAGCCTTGGCAATATCACCAATTGCTTTAGCAATCAACGTAGCATCACCATTTGCCTCTTCAAGCCATGCTTCAAGATATGCTGCCATTTCCTCCGGGGTACGAAGATGTTCGGAAACATCGTATTTGGTAGTGACGATTTTTGCCATGATATACTCCTAAATATTTTTTGCTAGTCGCAAAGCAGTCTTAATATCCCTGGTCTGGCTGCGTTTATCGCCACCAGCCAACAATATCACCACTGATCGACTGCGTTTTTTATAGTAAACCCGATAACCAGGTCCGTAATCGATTCTCAACTCTGAAACACCTTCTCCCACTGGTTTGACATTGCCAGGATTTCCCAATGCCAATCTTTCAATTCTTACTAAGATCCGTGCACGAGCACGTATATCACTTAACCCATCAACTCATTTAGCAAAAGTCCCAGTTTTGCGAATTTCAATCATCGATCAATTGTAGCCATGTGGCTACAATTTGTCAATAAACTTTTTTCATCAGTAAGCCGGGCGAGTGTTAGTCATCCAACGACTTGCATCACCGGGATTGTAAATCGCGCCAGCGGTTTACAATCCCGGTGGATGCGATTGTTGGTATCATATCGCAACTTGGGTCTATATAAAGCGATTTTTATTGAAGAATCTGTTCAACACAAGAGCAAGGTTTGATAGTTTTCAACTCCTTTTCTTCTGATTGACGTGTGCGATACAAATCCCAGCGCAACTGCAAATTCATCCAAAAATCTTCAGTTACTCCAAAATATTTTGATAAACGTAGCGCTGTACTTGGTGTTATGCCCCTTCGGCCGTTCACGATTTCATTGATCCTCTGGTATGGAACGCGAATCGCTACGGATAATTCTCTTTGAGATATCGACATGGGTACAAGGAACTCCTCAAGCAACATTTCGCCTGGATGAGTTGGTTCTCGGTATTTTGGTACTCTTACCATAATTTCCTCCGACTATATTCCTATCTATGGTAGTCGACAATTTCTACACCGTCTGCATGTCCATCACTCCATTTAAAACAAACGCGATATTGATCATTTATCCTGATACTGAATTGCCCTAAACGATCACCAGACAGTGCTTCTAGCTTATTGCCTGGCGGTATTTTTAGATCGTTCAGTAATATAACTGAGTCGATCTGTTCAAGCTTTCGCCCGGCAATCCTCCATAGAGACTGGGAACAAGTTTTTCGTGCAAATTTACTATTTTTTCCATCAAAGATATCCTCTGTACCTTGGTTGCCGAACGACCGTATCATTATATCACGGTAGCACGGCTATCGTGATATGTCAACCTATACTATGAATACCAACGCCCAGCTTCAGCGCGCGCCCTTAGGCGTCCGCTGGAAGCTGTTGTGTACGCCCGGCATGGGCATAACCTCATGGGGTGAAAGTCCCCTGTACGTAAACCCTGGTAACAACAAAATTGTTACCAAAAGTACTAGCCGAAGGCAAGGGCGATCTCGCGAGGGATTGTCTGAAGGAAGCTCTGGA
>JBFFBT010000131.1:0-15656 GCA_041560255.1 Myxococcota bacterium
AAAGTTCCTCCGCTTACCTGCAGCAAAGAGCCGGGCATGTCGATTGTCAAGTCGTCCCCGGTAAGCATGCCTCCCAGCATGCGCACCAAACCGCTGCCGCTGCCGCTCAGGGTCCCTGAATAGGTGTGGCTGGTTCCGTGGTTGAGGTCGACAACGGCTCCGCTTTGCACTTGAAAATGGGTGCTGCCGGTTAGCGTGTTGTTTGCCGATAGGAAAAAAGTACCGGAGTCGACTTCCACCAAACCACCGGAAAACGCGATCTCCATTGTGGTGTTGCCGCTGCCGCCGCTTTTACGAACGGTCCCGGTATTGATAAAGGAAGGCATCTGCCCGGTGTTGCCGTAACGAAAAAATCTGGCGTCATTTTGGATATCGAACAATCCCTGATTGCCGAGCACCGCGCCGTTGTATGCCCCGATATGGCCTGCGTCCATCCAGGTCAATATGCCTTGGTTGTCAAGATAACGTTGATTTAGATATTTCGTTGCATTGCCGGACAACCTTCCTTGCGCAGTCGATTCGAGAGCGGTCAGGCCACTGCCGTTCATCGTTCCGCCGGTCCAGTTGAACAAACGTTTTATCACCAATGTACCGGATCCGGTGATCGCGCCCTGGAGCAAATTCCAATGACGGGCAGAGACGACACCTGCAATGTCGGCATAGCCGCCAGCGACTCGAACAAAGCCGGATCCAGTGACATACGTACCGTCGGTTAGAGTGTGCGCCGCCTTGAACACAAGATCCGAAGTTATCGCAAATCGACCGTTGCTAGAGCCGTTCTGGCCCAGATGGACGTTGTAGGTATGGATCAATACCTGCCCTGAGGGATTGTTGACGCCTCCTCCCTGCAGACTTAGATTGCGTAGGGTCACAATCGCCTCATCCAAAATATGGAAAGCCCAACGGGTCACCTGGCCGTCGACGACGGTGCTGTCGGGGTTAACACTGTACACATTTTTCCAGCCATCGACTCGACTGAGATAACCGCCTGTGAACATGAGGTTCTTGGCAGTGCCTGCCACCGCCGATCCCGTGCCGACATGCCTGCCGACAGCCAATCGAACTTCGTCGTTGTGAGAAGCCGCATCAATGGCTTGTTGAATCGTAGCAAAAGCATATTCGTTTTTGCAGGGTGGTCCGGTCTTGGCGACATTGGGATGCACACACCAGACATCTCGAGGATCTGGTGGCTCTAT
Organism: Myxococcota bacterium; assembly: GCA_041560255.1. Taxonomy (GTDB): domain Bacteria; phylum Myxococcota; class B64-G9; order B64-G9; family B64-G9; genus JBFFBT01. Next base: position 1,197 of record JBFFBT010000131.1, read on the forward strand.
CGCATAGCCGTAAAGATTATCAAGAAAGACCCATCCGCTGCCATCTTGTGGATCGGGATCCTCGTCGGTACGATCCCAGCCCGACAATCCCAAAGATACCAAAGGTCCCTTACCGATGGGCAATCCGGAGACAACCGTTGAGCCATCGACAATCACTGACACGACTTCGTCTTGCAGGCTAAACTCGGCCCGCACGTGATACCAACGTTCGTTGACCGTATTGGGCACCAGCAAAACAGCATCCCCACTGGGTCCATAATTGATGCGAATCGAAGAACCAAAGTAGATTTGAAATTTCTTATTTGCCCATTTTCCAGTCTCATTCGGGCGCGGATTGGTTTGTACTTCGATTTTGGCCAGCGATGGGAATTCGGCGTTTCTTAAAAGTACTTCAAATTCGATAACTTGGATGCCAGAAGTAGGTGCCGATACATGCTTGCCCATAATGATGGGATGATCAGGCTCTCCCCGAATCTCCAGAACCTGGCCATGCTCGGGTTCGGGCCAGCCAACGACTTGAGCGCTTTTTCGACCGTTTGCGCTCATCCAACCATGTTGGCCGTGCAGGTCACCCAAGCTCAGTTCATCGAAGGAATCCTCTTCCCAGTACTGCTGGGCTAAGACCATTGCAGGATTCGTCTGAAACGATAAAGTAAAAACAATACACAAAGTGCCGGTTGATTTCACCCACATGGGTCACGACCCCCTTTCTGAACTACTTGGAATGTTCCAATGATGTTCCGTCGAGTGCGATTCGTTTTTATAAGTTTGAGAAGATAGTCAAGCATAATATATGATTTCGTGTCAATCGCATTATACACCGGCAGAAATCCGGACAATCATCATATAACGACAGGTGCGGACCCGGGCTCCGAGCGTACCCGAATCAACCCTACACCGATGTTTCCCGCGCGAAGCCCCGGGAGGAACAAAAACAAGGGATTGCATATAGATAAGTAAGCGTGTGGGTCTCGTGACGAGCCACTGAATACAACCAAATACGTGAATGATTCGGGTGCTCTACCGGATGGATACGCAGTTACCGGGTCGGTTTTGGATGGGATACCTGATCATACAACCATTCGGCCGCCTGCATGACGGTTTTTTTGTCTTGGGATCGATCCACCATGAGATTGGCGTGCCGCATGCGTTCGACCGAAATGGCGCCAAGTAGAGGGGATAAAGCTTGGACGAGCGGCTCGCAGCCTGATACCTGCGGTCCAAGCAACAAAACGGCTTCGTAGGGTGGAATGATTTCGAGCGGATCTTCGAGCAACAACAAGTGAGATGCTTCGATCCTACCATCCGAAGAGAAAGCGGCAATGACATCCACTTGACCTTCCGTGACGGCGGCATACATGAAGCTCGAGTCATAGCTGGTTTGTTCCATAAAGCTCAATCCATAACTGTGACGTAACGCGGTCCATTCGGGTCGGCCGAAAAACTCGTAGTCTCCTCCGATTTTCATATTGGGTGCGTGAGTGGCCAAATCGGTCAAGGATTCGATTTCCAGTTTCTTGGCTCGGTGGCTCGGCATAGCTATGGCATAGGCGTTTTCAAATCCCAGGGCACCAAGCAAGCGCACGGCGTGCCGCTCGGACAGCCATGCGCCGATACTTGAAAGCACTTGCCAGGAAGGCAGTGTCTTTTGCTTCCGCATGTAATTGGCCCACACGGTGCCCGAATAATCCACGTAGATGTCCAGATCACCGGCGCATAAGGCGTCGAACACAATGGTCGATCCCAGGCTTCTGATTTGCCGGGTTTGAAATCCGGATTTCTGTAGCTGCTTGGCAATCAAGGAAGTGAGAATGTACTGCTCGGTGAAAGTTTTACCTCCGATGCGCATGATTCTGTGGCAGCTGGAAGAAGGATCGGATAACTCGACGGCCGGTTGCCGGGGAGTCTGTGTCGGCAGGGTTGTTTTTCGAGCCAGGAGAGGGGCAAAAAGCCCGCCTGCCACCACCACGATGAGTCCTACGGTTGATAGAGTGCCGAGGATACGATTTCGGTTTTCGACTGCTTTTTGCAGCCCGCCGATGAGTAAATCCAGTAGTATGGCCAGCATGGCCGCTAAAATCACTCCAAATAACACCATGACCCAATTGCGGGTTTGCAGTCCGGTAAAGATGTAATTTCCTAAACATCTTTGACCGACCGGGGTGGCCAAGGTGGCGATCCCCACCACCCAGGTGGTGGCAGTGCGTATACCCGCGATAATGACCGGGGCTGAAAGCGGCAGTTCTACTTTCCATAGTACCTGCATCCGGGTCATGCCCATGCCCAAAGCCGCTTCGGTCAAGGCCGGATCCACATTGAGGATACCGGTGACCGTGTTACGCAGGACAGGTAAAATGCTGTAAAGGGTCAGCGCGATGACTGCGGGGGGAAATCCAAAGGCGGACAAACCCAATCCAAGGCCCGCGGTGCGATCCAAAATGGGAACCATCAAGGCCAGCAGAGCCAGACTGGGGATGGTTTGCAGGACGCCTGCACCGGTAAGGATCGGGTAGCGTAGATGCTTGCGTCTGACCAGCCATACAGCCAAGGGAATGCTTATCGATACACCCACACATAGAGCAATCACGGTGATCATGAGGTGGTTTGACAAGTTTCCGGGTAACTCATGGAGTCGTTCGATCACGTTGGGGCTCATGTTGATGCGCCTCCGGTTTTTCCAAGCAACATTTCGACTCGGTCAGCCTGACGTTTCGGCATCTCCATGAGGCGCTCGACATACGCATCACCGGGTTGTCTCAAAAGGGTATGAGGGGTGCCGACGCAAAGAATGCGGCCTGCGGCAATCACGGCTATCCGATCGGCCAACAATAGTGCCTCCGTAATGTCGTGGGTTACCATGATGGTGGTGAGCTCGAGTTTGCGGTGAATCTTGAGATATTCTTCGCGTAGGTCATCGCGGGTCAGAGGATCCAATGCGCCGAACGGCTCGTCCATCAGCATGATGCGGGGTTTGGCCGCCAATGCGCGCGCCAAGCCTATTCGTTGTTGCTGTCCGCCCGAAAGCTCCCGGGGATAACGAAAGCTGTACGCTTCGGGTGGCATACCTATGAGATCGAAAAGCTCGTTGGTGCGGGTATGTATCTTGGTCTGCGGCCAACCGAGCAACTCGGGCACCACCGCCATGTTTTCGCAGACCGTCATATGTGGGAAAAGACCGACATTTTGTATGACATATCCAATTCGGCGCCGCAGATCGACCGGATTGAGCTTTTGGGTATCTTGATTGTCGATGTGGATTGTTCCTGTGGTGGGCTCAATCAATCGGTTGATCATTTTGAGGGTGGTTGTCTTTCCGCATCCCGATTCCCCCAGCAAGACCATGAGCTCGCCCCGTTCGATATCCAGATGGATGGAGTCCACCACGAAGCTTTTCCCCAGATCATATGATTTGCGTACTCCTTCGATCCGAATCAGTTTGTCGACCAACGATACACCTCGTATCAAAGCATGATTGGTTTGTCGGGGCTCCCATACCGCCTTGCCGCGTACCCTATCATTGACTTCATAGGCGTGCCAACCGATTTGGCCCAAATCGAGAGATTCTTGATAAAGACTGGTTGGACGTTGCCGGCGATGGTATGAGTCGGATATTTTTTTATCGATCCTGTGTCTATGAGTTGACGAATCGGATCCTTGACACTACAATTGCATTTTATGCTTAATATGAATATCGCTTGCTGAAATCGTCGCCGTCTCGAAACTGTCTTTTTGATATGGCGATAGGCAAAAGAAAACCCCTATCGGATGGTGAGGAGCGTAATGAGGGAGGAAACCCGCGCATTGGTAGACGAGCCGCATAGTGCAGGGGATGAGAATATACACTTGGATGCATTGTTGGTGTATATCGAAGGAGCATCTTATCCGTGGCAGATTTCGAGACGTACCCAGCTTGGATTGTATTATCTTGCGCAACACGCCGCTGACGCTGGTTTCAAGGTGGGGGTCGATTGTGTTTCTGCCAATGATCACTTAATCAGGCGGACCCAACGTATCCTGAGGGAAAACTCATGCTACTTGATCGGATTTTATGTTGATCAAGACAATCTTTGGGATGTGCGCCGGCTGCTTCCGGTGCTGAAGAACAACCGCCCCGGCTTGCGAATCATTTTGGGTGGCCCTCAGGTGACCGCCGATCCAAAAGGCACCCTGGAAAAACTTCCCCAGGCGGATTGCGCCGTAATTGGTGAAGGCGAAGAGACTTTCGTTGAATTGCTGTCTCAGGATTCGTTTGATCCAGATGACCTGATGAACTGTCGAGGGATCATATACAAAGTGCGGGATGGAAACCTGGTACAAAACCCACCGCGATCCCCGATAGAACCTCTCGATCGGCTCTCCATCCCCAGAAGAGAAAAATTCAATGTCGATCCGGCCGAAAAACCTCAGCCGCTCATGATAGCGGGCCGAGGGTGTATGGGAAGATGTGCATTTTGTTTCGAGAGTCGCAAACCGACTTCGGGCAAACGCCTGCGGTTGCATTCGGTGGAAAGATGTATTGAAGAATTTGCATATTTGGTTGAGCAATACCCGAATCAATATATTTGTATCCTTGATGACACTTTTGTAAGCAGCCCCAAAAGGGCGGAAGAATTTTGCAGTCGGGTGGTAAAGCGATTCGGTGATTCGGTGAAATGGTTTTGCGAGGCCAGAGTGGATACGCTTACCAAACAACCGCAACTCTTACCTATGATGATCGAAGCAGGGTTGTTGCGGTTGCAGATTGGTGCAGAATCCGGTTCCCAACACGTCTTGGATGCATACCGAAAGGGCACTACGGTTGAGCAACTCCAAAACGTGGTGCAACAGGCGAAGAAGCACGGATTGTTGTCGTTGTTTGCCAATTTTATTGTAGGTGGTGCCTTTGAGACCAGGCAAACTTACCAGGCGACCGAGGATTTGGCGCTGGCGTTGTTGGATGCGGCCCCAGGTTGCTTGGCGGTGGGATCATCATTTTTTACTCCATATCCCGGAACCGCCATGGCCGAGCAACCCTCTGCATTCGGTATTCAGATCGTGGATCAGCACGGGGTAACCAGTCAAGGAGATCACCATGTAGTATGTAGGACGCAGGAGCTTACCAGGCTCGAGATCTTGGAGCTTGGATGTAGGTTTGAAAAAACTGTAGATCGAGCCATTCGAGAGCACCTCAAAAAGCTTCCGCGACAGTTGATTGAGAAACACGTGCAGGCAAATTATCGCTGGAACTTGGATACCGAGTGGTTTAGTGCGTTATGCGACGAACTACCGGTATTCGGCTATTTTACCTCCATTGAAAACGGATCTGCGTTGAGCTTCAAAAGCGCCCGGGAAAAAGATTTCGGCGGCGCGTATCCATTTAGGACTTTTGATTACGGTCCTTCGAAAGAGTCACGATATTTGGTTCAGACTCTCTCGGGTGAGGTCAGGGAGTTGGATGCGATCGAGGGGGTGATCACCGAGCTTTCATCCGGAAAGCTCACCCACGCCGAGATCGTAGATATGATCTGCACGAGGCATCCGGGAGTGGATGCGCAAATTCTAAAAGGCGAGATTCATCGGCGATTTCAGTCGTTGGATGAGGATTATCTGATTGTCTGGAGAGTAAATGTAGAGTGAATGCCGTGATTATCGACCAAGAATCGAAAGGAGACCAAACATGGTGGAAAAAAAGGCAAGAGCTCCGCGGAGCAACAAGATCAAGGTAGAATTCGAGCTTACCGAAGATGAAATCAAAGATTTGATCGAAGGCGGCTCAAAAGGACCCAAAAAACTATCCGTGGCCCAGATTAGGAAGTTGGCCGAAAAAGGCTCGATTCGCGCAGCTGATTTTCTGGACGCAAGCCAACAGAAGCTGGTTATCGGAAAACTGGTCAAGCTTTCTGCCAAGGCGGCCTCTAAGGCCAAAAACAAATTATCTGATAAAACCACCCAACGGGTCGTGGTGACGGAAGCCGCCAACGTGATCGCCGACATCGTCTCCACTCCCTCCGGGAGCAAGCGAAGCGTGAAACCAAAGGAGTAGAAAAAATCTACCGCAGATATGATGAAAAATCGATGTATCTTGCCGGAAATTGTATCCCACGGGCAACTCGGCCGTATCTGAAAAATTGTAACCATTCAACTGGTGTAGCGGTGACTCTTGAGATTTCGAGGACTTGTCTGAGCAGGGTATACAAGCAATCGATTTTTGATCGCCTGTAAACCCTAAGAGTTTTGCAGAAATCGAAAGAGTCGCCATTACTTCAGGGTGAACGGTTGCGAAAAATTTATTCTATAAAAACGGAAGGTTTCTTGCTTCGGATGTGTATGATGGGTACGATGGAAATAGGGTGGGAGTCCGATTGCGAGTTGGTCGGTACGCGTTTGCCTGAAAAAAGAACGAAATGAGATAACGCATGAAGGCGCCGAGAATTCTCGATAGTATACTGATGAAGGAAATCGTCTCCATCCGAATCGACAGCATGTGGAAAATGATCTTCCTTGCCCAGCAAGGGCGTCAACCCGGACCGATGGAAGAGGGGGCTACGGGTGTATTCGACAACAAAGGCGCTTTATTTGTCCCTGGCGGTCTGGTGTTCAACGACAGCGATAGAAAACCAATCCAACGCAACATCCAGGGCCTTTTGAGCAACGAAGAGCTTCGAGTAAAAGTCCGCGAAGCAATGCGGCAAGATAACGCTACATTGTTGTTCGAGAGTGATATGGTAAAAGGTGTCAACTTGGATAATGGGTTTTTTGCGGATGTGGCTGCTACCATGCTGGTTCACAAGCAGGCCGCGATGAAGCGAAGCCCGTCTCTCGAGACCAATCCCCCTGTTCGGGTGACATCCGATCATATTACCCGCAGTCATGTTCCGACCTATTTGGATCCGCCTTATGGTGCACGTACGAGGCTCAGCTCATGTTTGTCGGTATGTCTCTCCGAGCCGCGTATGTATTTCGTTGCCTGTCGAAAAGAGTTTGGGTTGCGGGATGAAGACGAAGAGAACTCGGTTTGGAAAAACATTCGAGATTCCACCCGCCCGATTACCGGTAAGGAAGGCGATGTGTTGGCCTGGCCGCATGTGGTGGTGTGTCATACGACCCGATATACCCAACGAAACATGGTGGGCATGACCAGAATATTGGGATTGGGCCGATTTGGGGAGTTTGCCACATTTACATTGGAAAGAATTCAAAAAGGTTTGTTGACGGAAGTGGCGCTGGAAGGGGAAGTGGACCCGAAATATGTCATTGGAGATTTTCATGGCACGCGCATGGCTGCGGTGCTGCGGATATACTCTCCAACCAAACCGGGAAAACGCCGTAGAAAGATGAATACGTTCTTGATTGCAATTGAAGAAGATCTAGGTCTGAAATCCAACGATTTGTTTCTGGCAGCCATGGAGCGTTATAAATTGGCTTAGAGTTGCAGTGTTCGATTACCGCCGCTTTGAGGTAATCGGGTTCGAATCGCGACCTGCATGATCCATATGGTGATCTTTTCGATCATGAACCTTTTGGTTTCCAGGCTTGGTCTACCGGGGGAGCTTCTTGGGGTTGTACTTTCAATGTCAGTCCTTGCATGTCCATGACACGAAGTAGACTGCCGGCTTGGACCGAAGTGCCGGCATCCAGCAACTCGGCGGGCCAAATGATGCCGTTGACTTTGACACGGCCGCGAGGTGAGAGCGGTCCGATGGCTCGGGCAGACTGTCCGATTGGGTTGTAGGAGTACCCGGATTGGTTGTCGGCGAAGGATTTCCATACAAATGGAAACATGATGATATCTTTTATGATCCAGAGGATGCCTATGGTCCATAGTATGGTTTTCGGCCAATGTGTCCAGGAGTGTAAAACCCAAAGAAGTACCAGCATCAAGGTCAACCCGGGTAACTGGAGCAGGCAGTAGCGTAAGACGGTTTTTGTATCAGGGTTGGTTTTTCTCATCAACGCCTATTGCTCGATTGCCACTATGGATACGTTGGGTGTGTAGGACGCATCCCGCAATACGATCTGTCCTTGTCTGGCGTAATCGATGGATTCGGCTAAAATGCGCACGGCTTCGGAGGGCGCGTGAAAGCCGGTGGAATTTTCTGCTTCAACGAAATCCAAATAGAATTGGGCCCGGCGCTGCAGGTAACGAGCAGTTGGCAAACCTGGGTGATTGGGGTTTACGGCTTGGATGGTTTGGATGTCGGTGATGAGGGATACCAGAGCGTCCATGGCGAGATTACGCAGGTTGTAAGTCCGGGTTTGAATCGATTCGACCCGTGCCTTGATTTCTTGCTCACTGAAATGGTGACAGGTTTGACAAGATCTGTTGATGCTGAGCAGGGGACTTTTTACGTGATGCTCACTGATTTTTTGAGCACCTACCCGGCGGTAGGGCATGTGACAATCCGCACACGCTACACCCGAGCGAGCGTGGATCCCCTGGTTCCACATTTCAAACTCCGGGTGTTGGGCTTTGAGGGTCTGGGCAGAAGAATTTTTATGGGTCCAATCTTTAAATTTCTGCCGATCGTAGTACTCCATGATGTCTTCGACCTTGATGCCGTCGGCCCAGGGGTACACCAGGCGTTTTTGGCTGCCTTGGAAATAGTACTCCACGTGACATTGACCGCAAACATAGGTACGCATTTCCTGGCGGGAGGCATCCTGGTTGACGTCGTAATCCACGATGCCTTGAGAGGCCTTCCAGGCCCGCATTCCTTCAATAAAGGCCGGTCGGGTTACCCGCAACGACATGCTGAGGGGGTCGTGGCAATCGATGCAGGCGACCGGATGGGTGACATGCTTGCGGGCCTCGGAATATGGCATTTGGTTGAGCTTTTCAAACCCCAAGGTGATGTCGCCGTCACCGAGCTGCTTGTAGGCGAGGTATGTGGATGCGTGGCAGTGGATACATGTGCCGGGTTGAGTAACCACCCGCTGTCTTTCGGTGAGAGTTTGATCTTCGAGCATGTAGGCGTGACCTCGTTCTTCTCGAAAATCCACTGAAAAAGCGTACCCTGCCCACATGGTTTTCAGGCGTGAATCTTCTTCCAGTTTGGATTGGGCGACGGTGGAACGCGGATCAACCTGCGATGGTGTGCGGGGCATTGCCTCGCTGCCCCCGTAGCGGGTTCTTTGCATGTCGGTGGTGCGAAGGTATCCGTCGTATTGAAGGGGAAAGTTCTTTCCCCAAACGGCGGGATCCTGGGTGTCATCATGTATTTCAACCACTTTAAAAAACGGGTTGCCCTGCTCGTGTTTTCTTTCCTTGATGTTGACGAGCATGAACGCCGCGGCGACCGCCATACCGGCTGCCAGCAGAGCGATAATCGCAACAAACACTGGATTGGTTCGGTTGGGCCGATTGGATTTTTGGTTTTCTGTCATGTTCGGTTTACTCCCGTTTTCGGTTGCACGCAATCACGCCATTGTCATGCGGGATGCTCCGATTCGCAATGCGTCAATACAAGTGACCCACAGATCGGTGACATCGCGTGCAGGATACTGATTCGAGATCATTTCGCCAACCATTTAACATGCCGCTGATCTCTTGGTGGCAACGGCGGCATTGACGCTCGGTAATATGTCGATTGTCTTCGGTGATGCGTATGGGTTCATGAAAATCACCGGTGGTAAATGCTTTGGAATGATGGTACCCGTTGACGGCCTTGTTGAAAAAACTACTAATCACACCCGAGGGTGCATGGCAATCGTTGCATACCGCCACGGCGTGGTGGGTCGATTTTTGCCATCCGTCGAAAAAGGCCTGCATGATGTGACAATTGGCGCATGCGGTCGGATCATCGGTGAGGTAGGACGTGCCCTGGGCGTAATAGAACGTATACCCTCCCAATCCGGAAGCAATGCCGACCAAAAAGCTCGCGCAGAAAATCACAAAAATTGACAGTTTGGTTGTTCTCATCGTCCGAACGGCTCCGCTTTCAGGTTCGACGGTTTCTTTGTACATAGAGAAAATTCATAAGCTGAACACAATATACAGCCTTCGTGTAAAGAAAAGAAGATCAAAAATTTGATTTTTTTCGGGTGGGCGATCCAACTCGTACCAGCTCAAGCATTTCGGGTCACAACACCCATCGAGCCTTTGGTTAAAACATTGTATTTTGGATCTACCGCCCTTACGGAGTGCGATGAGTACTTTTATCCAAAACAATGCTTGAGTCGCGCGCGGCTTGTGAAAAATACCTTACAAAACGTTGCGTCTCGGCGGAAGGATATGCCTTGAGGTTGTGAGCCCAGCGGTAGCCGATGGGTTGATAGAGCAGCTTTGCCTCGATCGTATAGGGTTTTGAAGTGTTATCGAGGCTGATCCGATATACAATCTCGTCGCCGCCACTTTGAAAATCGTCATCTTTCATCGCTTGGCCCCAAACGGCAATGTCGGCATGAGCGGTGGATTTGTCAAAACCGGCCGGAAGAAGCCGATTGTCTTTTAGGTAACCGGAAGCGGTCAAAAGTCCCGTGGTGACCGCGCCATGCCTGTCTCCCAATATGGGTTCGTAGATTTGCACTTGATCTGAAGAGGTGATGATGGAGTAGTGGGGCTCAAAGGCCGTCGGGTCGGTGTCGTTGTCGTTGCCCATAATGGAACCATCCTCGAGGTATCTGCCGGATTCGAAGATCGGCTTGCCTCGGGCGTCGCGCACCACAATATGGATCCAACTTCTTCGAGAGGGATAGGCGCTGGGAAGCTTGTGACCGGCCAGATTTTTGACCTCGAGCTGAATATCCAGATGTGTGGGGCTGATATTGACTTTTTGAAAACGCAGGCGTGCGGCATGTAGGCCGAGATTTTCTTTGGCCGAGTTGGAGGTGGCTTGCAGCTCTTTGGGTGTGGCGGTAATCCCCAGATCTTTGCGGTTGCGGTTGAATACGAGCGGCATGAGGAAATTTCCGCCGCGGAAAACGTGCCGTTTGAAATCGTCACGGGGTTTGCCCCATACACTGGTTGCATGCACCTGATTTTGAGCCGGCAACATATGACAGGCTTGGCAGGATCTGGATTGGGTATATCTGCTGTGAAGCCATTCTAGGTAGGGTGTTTGTTCGGGCAGCCTGCCGACAGGCTTGCCGTTTGGATCGAGTGCCTGTGTATACAGGGTGTGACAGCTTGCGCAAAGTCTCGACGCGCGTATGTGCCGCGCTTTTTGAGGTTCAAATTGAGAGGCCGAGCGCATGATGAGATTGCGTCCGGTATCGGTGTCGTAAGGACCGAAAACACGGCGATTGCCGGTCGGAGTTTGGGTATCGATTGTAAATCGGCCGACAAAACCGTCGAGGTTGTCGAGGTTGGCATCGGCGATTTGGTGACAAACTGTGCAGGATACGCCGTCAAGAGCCAAGGGAGCGAGCGATGATGGGGAAGTGGGTTCAAGATGCGAAAAAATTTTGGCTGGTCGGCCGTTGGTGTTGTCGGTGTAACGGGCCATGGGCATGTGACATATCGAGCATTCGTCTTCGACATGCAAAGCCGCATCGGGATGATCGAGGATCTCTCTTCTTACGGCCGCCTGCCAATATGGATCGCGGGCCGAATTGGCCATCATCGTGGATCGCCAATCGGTTCCGATGGACAAATCCATACCGCTTGCATCCATGAGGTTGTTGTGACAAGCAAGACAGTCGGCGGAAGAAGTGAAGAGTTGAGCCGGGTCGTTGGAGAGCGGTCCAGATGGTTGCGCCGAGTTGATCGGTGGTGCTTTGAACACCACGAGTAAGAGTCCGGCTGCCATCACTCCAAATCGTATCATGATTTGCATGCTTACCATCCTTCCATCAGACCGCCGTCAAACCACTCCCACAGAAGATACATCCATCCGCTTACGGATCGATGGTTGTCCGGTTCCAGGGGAATGCGGGTTGCCAGACCCAACATGATGTGTTGGCGGGTGCTGAGCGATACCTGAACTTGCGGTACCAAATCCCAGTGGGCTTTGGCTCCCGAGCTGAGCTCCATCGATCCGAGCACTCCCAGCATGGGAGACCATACTCGACCGAACAATCCTTGAGTAAAAGATTTGCCATAGACCAGTCTCCAAAATCCTTCGGCAGTCGGGTTGCTCTCCAGGGGGATTTCGCTACCACCTTGAAAGTGTAAAAAGCCCGCCGATCCCAAAGATTGCCCCACCAAAAGAGACGGCTCAAACACGAAGGTGCCGTTTCTGAAGCCTTGGGATTCCCAACCGGTAGGAAAAATCATTTCAGTCAAACCACTCAGGATGGTGCCGCTTGGCAACCACGCCAGAATGACATGTTTGATCCCCAGAGCGATATCTCCCAGCCCTCCTTCGAACCCCCCGGGATTTTCGGCATCGGCTTGGATATCGATTGCTCCGAATGGAACCACCAGCTCGAATTGGCTGCGTTTGCCGAACCGTTGCTCATAGACCAATTTGCCTGAAATCTCTTTTGGATCTTGGGGACTGAAACCCGTGGTCAAGACAACTTCGTCTTCGACGAACGCTTTTTCTGTAAACATGGGTCTGGGAAGGTTGAGGTTGCCGCTCGGCCAACTTTCACGATCGCAAAAAGATCTTATATGTTGTATTGCTTGGCGAATCTGTTCGGGGGAGAGCGCTTCGGCAAATGACGGCATGCGATGATCGAATCCCCGCGCGGGTCCGCCCTGGTGCGCGACCGCATACCAATCCTTGTCGGGCTCTCGGGTGGCAAAGCTGCAATCGGTAAAATCCGGAAGCGGCACATCAAATCCGACTACATCCAAAGGATTTCCCTTGCCGTCATGCGCGTGGCAGGCAGCACATGCACTTGCATATACGCTTGGAGGCATGTCGGATAGAGAAGGGTTTGCGGATTGATTACCCGGGCTCGAACGGGTCGCCAGCGTAATGCCACCGAGAACGAGCGCCAGAAGGATGGACCACGCCCTAGGCGGGCAGTGTGCGCGTTGGTTTGTTTTGGTTGGGATTTTCATGTGCGTAAGGTTAGCATGAGCGGATCGATGAGATCAACACCAGCAATCAATCCGATCCAACCACCTCGATACTATATGTGAGCCGATTCGGCTCGGTAGGGATCGCATCGATGCGGTTGTTGCCAGATTTGGCGTGCAGGTTGTAGAAGCCGGATGTCAACTCGAAGATGTATTTCTACGTTTGTATTGGCGGGGGGTCATGTTGGTGAATTGTTTAAATGCTCGATTGTACGTGTTTTTCGAGCTGAACCCTACCATGAATCCGATTTCCAAAATCGACCATTTTTGCGGGTCGGGGTGGTCCAACAACCGCTGGGCCTCTTTGATGCGGTTGGCGTTGATGTAATCGTTGTAGCTCATACCAAGTTTTTCGTTGATGATTTGTGAAAGGTGCCGAGGGTTGACTGTGCATTTTTGAGCCAGGATGTTTAGTGATAAATCGGCATTTTTATAGATTTTTTCAACCTCCATGAGATGAAACAACTTGTCTTGGCAGGCCAGAGCTTCTTTTGGATCCAATTGCAGGCTTTTATATTTTTTTTTCAATTTTCGGGTGGATAAGAGTTTTTTGGTAAAAGCATAGGTCACAACCACCAAAGACCCCAGGAACATAGCGAGTAGTAAATAAAACTTCCAGGTTGTATAAAATTTCGCATTGATCGTGAAGGTAAAGGTCGCGCCTTTTTGGTTACAGGCGCCGTCGTTGTTGCAGGCCGTGACCCGAAAACGGTAATCTCCGGGAGGAATGGCCACGATTCGAATCGATCGTTGTCGGCCTACCTCCAGCCAATCTTCATCCAATCCTTCCAGCTTGTACTTGTAGGTGGTTTTATCGGGGGCGGTAAAGCCGATACCCGTATAGTGTATTTCCAGATCTCCCCTACCTGCGGGCGCATCGGCATGTTCCCCGATGGAGTACGAGATGCCGTCGATGCAAGCATGTTTCAATTGCAACAACGGCACGTGGGTGTTGACGCCCAGGTTTTCCGGATCGACGACAGAGACACCCTTGGTGGTTGGAAACCAGAGCCTTTCGTCTGTGGTTTTCCAGCAGGCGGGTTGGCCGCCGCCGTTACACTCGCTGCTTTGCATACCGTCTTCGAGTGAATACAAAGACGGATGGATTTTATCTTTTTTTCCCAAAGATACATCCAGCAGATCTTTTCGGCTTACGCTGAAGATGCCCCTGATGGAGCTCATCCAAAAAAATTGCCTTTGATCTTCGAGGATACAATAGATGATGTTGTTGGGTAGACCATCGTTATTGGTGATGGAAAAAAACCTGTCCTGGTGGAAGAGATTGAGGCCGCCGCCGTGCGTTGCAATCCAGATAACGCCTTTTTGATCCTGGTATAAAGCAGTTATCAGATTGCTCGAAAGGCCGATTTTTTTGGAGAATTCTTCGGGGTTGTCTTTAGATGAGGAGTATAAACCGTCCCACGTGCCTACCCATAATCCGCCCGAGGCGTCTTTCAGGATCGCTGAGATGCGGGATTTGAATTTGTTGTGGATGACAAACCGATTGTCGGTAT
>JBFFBT010000132.1:0-15561 GCA_041560255.1 Myxococcota bacterium
CACAGGAGAGATAGCAGGTACGGCTACGAACTACAAACTACATGAAAAGAACATCAAGTGGTTTAGAGACAAGGTAGGAGAGATCTTCTAAAAAATTTTTGGCTTAATAATCGTAAAATTACGATAAAAGGAGAAGTCTATGAATCCAATAAAAGAAATCGCCGTTTTTATAATGAATGCATTCGTTCACACCTGGCCCTATCTTTTAGTGACCATCCCGCTGGCTGTGGTTGTGAAACTGTCCGGGGCCTCCAGGTATATAAAAAAGGCTTTCAATTACAGTCCATTAGTAGCCGTGCTGCTTGCCACTGTCGTGGGGGCGGCAAGCCCATTTTGTTCGTGCAGTGTAGTGCCGGTAATTGCCTCCTTATTGGTATCTGGAGTACCCCTGGCGCCGGTGATGTCTTTTTGGTTGGCCTCACCCTCCATGGATCCCGAGATATTCCTTTTAAGTGCCTCGACCATTGGGTGGGATCTTGCTGTGTGGCGGCTCGCGGGTGCCTTTGCCATGAGTCTGGGAGCAGGACTGGTTACGCATTTTTTGCAAGCGAAGGGATGGTTCGGCAAAGAGCTGTTGAAGCTTTCAGGACCGGTGCTTGGGAGAACCCGGGTAGAGAGCATATTTGTTTCGATGGGAAAGTGGATTCGCCGCAGATTTCGTGCCCGCCTCGGGCCGGCGCCTCGTTCGTTGTGTTTCGAGGCGGCGGCAATGTCCTCATCGGGCAGAATCCGGGGAGTCAGCTGCAAAGATTCGGCCTGTGTGGGTTCAATAAAAAACCCTACCGGATCAAATAGTTCTGACATCGATTGTGGTGCGGGTCCCATCGCATATCAGCAAACCGAGGTCACCTGTGGTACCTGTAAAGCGCCTGAGTCGACCGGTTTTTGGAGGCGCCTGGCCGAAGAATCCTTTGAAGCTACCGTGATGGTGGCCAAATTTATGCTGTTGGCGTTTTTCATAGAAGCATTGATGGTCCTCTACGTTCCGACAGAGATGATCACCGAGCTCTTGGGCAGCCAAAGCTGGTTCGCGATCCCATTGGCCGCACTCATTGGCATCCCAGCCTACACATCGAACCTGAGCGCCCTTGGATTTGTAGGTGGTCTCTTGGAACAAGGCATGAGCGGGGCGGCTGCGCTAACTTTCTTGATTGCAGGAGCCACCACCACCTTACCGGCCATGGCCGCGGTGTACGGTCTGGCCAGCAGGCGGGTGTTCTTTCTATATATCCTCTTCACATCGGCGGGCGCCTTGACAACCGGCTTCCTGTACGCAATAGCGATTCATTAACGAGGATATTTCCTTACCCTATTTCATTCATTTTTGGAAACGTTTTGGGATTGGCGCCAATCCGGTATGTGACAAAGACATTACAATGCCAATGGATCGCTTCTTGCGGGATGGTGGTAGTATCAGAGATGATTGGGAAATGGTTGCCAAGCAATCCACTTGCCAGTGCAGTGATTATGACAAGCGGTTGACTGGGCATGATTGCTGGGTCGCCTACCGAAGGTTTCTAATCTTTAGGGTATTATTCCGGTACACATGAAATGTGGCTCGCGCTCAGACAAAATCTGCCACATGCTCGGTTTGTTGCTGCTGTTTCGAATCCATACGCCGGACAGCCCCTGCCAGATACCAATCAAGTCGTCGATCGAATCGCTATCCAAGCTCCCGGTTGTCACCATGCTTGCATTGGTATGAATCGGTGAGCCGTATTGCTCCCAAGTGCCGCTGGCTGAGTCGCGGTAATAGGTGCCATGGGACCAAGTGCCGACGAAGTCGATCCGCCTGTCGCCATTCATGTCCCCGGTTGTGATCCATAATGGTGTTTTTTTATGCAGCTGATACCAGTTTCCGTCTGAACTGGACTTGATCCATACCCCATTTCGAAAGCTTCCAATAAGATCGGCTTTGCCATCACCATCACAGTCTCCTGCGGTAACCTGCTTTGCAGCTGTGTGATGGAGATTGATCCACAATCCATCAACTGCGCGCCAATACCAAATACCACTTGGCCAACTTGCAACAAGATCATCGAGCTCATCGCCATCCATATCACCGGTGGCGATCCAGTAGGGTTGAGTAGTTGCGATGCGGTTCCATACTCCCGTACTACTTTTTTGTACCCAGGTTCCGTTTCTAAAGACACCAAAAAGATCATCCCATTCGTCTCCGTCGCAATCTCCGGAAGCAATCTGGGATGCACGGGCTGAAGTAATCTGTATCCAGTTCTCTGTTGCGGGTTTGCGATACCAGACTCCGTCATCAAAAGCAACGATCAAGACATCTTTTTTCATGGGCGTATATTGCCATAGCTCGCTTCCATGATTTCCGTCTGATGCGCTGAAAACGAGCTTGCCTTGAAAAGCAAAAAAGTATTCCGGAAAGGATCCATTTTTTCCCGGATAGATATCTGCAACGAGTTGTGGTGTTCCTTCTTGTGTATGTTCCCAGAGCTCATATCCCGTCATGCCGTTGTCTGCATTAAAGAAAAGCCGTTGATCAAAAACCGTGAGATAATATATGCCGGCATCAGGAGGACCGGGGTTGAGATCTGCAACCAGCATAGGGTTGCTTGTACCGTCCCAAGCCCACAGCTCTCTCCCGTACGCGGGTACATCTGCAGAAAAGTAGAGCTTGCCCTTATAGGATGTAAAAAAAGCAGGATTAGACCAACCGAATCCAGGATTGAGATCCGTTACCATGGTTGGTGGGTTTTTCCCATCAAACTGCCATAGCTCGCTACCGCTCTTGCCATCATTGGCTGCAAATACAACCTTGTTTTGAAAGACATGAAACTCGACAAAATCAAGGCCTGAGCCGCTTCCCGGGTTGATATCTGTGACGAGCGAAGGAGAATTTTCTCCATCATATTTCCAAAGCTCTCTTCCGATCGAATGGGTTTCAGCTTCAAACAATAAGAGATCATTGAATACCCACATGCCCCAGGGATCGGAGCCAATCGGTCCCGGCCAGATATCGGCTGTCATCCGAGGCCGGCTTGATCCATCATATTCCCAAAGCTCAACGTTCCAAATGTCTCCCTCTTCGGTTGCTGCAAAATAGAGCTTGTTCTTGTATACAACCAAAGAGTGTGGAAACGAGCCCAGAGGGCCAGGGCAAATATCTGCGACCAGGCTTGGCGGGTGCATACCATCATAGACCCAAAGCTCATGACCGACCTTTCCATCGGATGCGGTGAAGTACAGCCTCCCCTCAAATACAACAAGATTTGATTGTGATTCGATCGAAGAGTCTGGGCCTGGAAAAAGATCAAAAAGAATACTTGGTTGATTGACTCCATCCCATGTCCATATCTCTCTACCGTGCTCTGTGTCAGTGGCGGCAAAAAACAATTTTCCGTCAAATGAGGTAAAGAACATGGGGTGGGAAGTATCTTTTCCAGGATTGATATCGTGCACCATAGAAATATTTTTTGGTAGCTCGAAAGCCCACACAGGAAGTTTCAACAACGATATGACTAGCAGACAGGTTAAATATTTTTTCATATAAACACTCCTGGGTTATATTACCAACACCTTATTCGCGATATTTCTGACGAAATTCTCTGGGAGTCAAGCCCATTTGTAATTTAAAATAAGCATTGAAGATGCTTTTGGAATTGAACCCGGCATTCAAGGCGATGGATAATGTGGTGTCGTCCATGTTATTTTTTTTATGGGATATCGCGAACGCAGCGCGCAAATTTCTTTTCCTTTTCTTGCTTGGCTTTTGGGGTGACATCACCACCATACATTCTTGTAGACCAAGCTTGTGAGGGCTTTTGAGCTACTGTTGTAGAGGTCCAAAATGGGTAACCATCGTATTCGAACTGGTTTGGAAAATGGTCGGGGAAGGCAGTCGCAGGATCAAAATAATTGTGATCCACGATGCTGAGCAGTTCTTGTGTATCGGGTAGCCGCCAATGATCATATTCGCCAATAATAAGATTCTGACAATATGCCAGAGCTTCCATCCAATTCACATTTTCTGAACGCTCTTTTTGCCAGACAAGATTTGTTGCCCGATCAAGAACACTTTGCTTATCGTTCAAGATCAAAAATCTCTCTTCGGATGCAAGTTCGATTATCGGTTGACCACGCACACACAGTGTGCGTTCAATAAAATGATTTTGACCGCTATTTAGGTTTCCATCTATAAACCAGATCCAGATTGCCCAACCATCAGTCACAGCACTTGATGTCCAAAAACCCACATCAAGAAAGATGTTTGGAAAAGCCATGGCGTCAATACTTGGATTAAAAACACCATAATGGATCAAACTGGCCAGCTCCAGATGATTGGGTAAGCGCCAATCTGTTTTGCCGGCATAATTCAAGTTGTCACAGTTCGTCTTTGCTTGCTCCCAGTTTGTCCCTATACCATATGATCGCTGCCATTCTAATTTGGTGAGCGAATCCAAAATTCGATCTTCACCATTTCCACTTGAAATAAGCTCAAATTCTCTTTCAATGTCCTCAATTTGAGCATCTTGACCGCAAAAGGCAGTCTTTCCACAATCTGCATTTCCTTCCACTCCAGGGCAGGCATTGAGTTTTTGGTGATCATTATAGCAAGATTTTTGTCCAGTAGGTGGAATGGTCCAGCAGCGGTTGTTCTGGCAGTAATCAATACAAGCATTATTGGCGCAACCAGAATCACAATCAGTACATCCAGACCCGGTTTCATCGGACCAGCATATTTGATCCAGGTTACATTCTTGAATGACTATCCATTGACTGCATGAATCCCCATCGCATTCACGCCTCCATGCATCAGCACCACAGGACTGATCGCTACATCGATATTGGTAATGACCGCATGATGTTGAGTCAATGCACTCTCCACCTATGCATACAATTGTGTTGCTCCAATATCGACATTCATTTTTATTGGCAATGCAGGTCGTCAGCTGACCATCAGAGCAACGGCCGGCATTTAATATGGGGCATTGATGAATGCAGCATGAAGATTCATTTTCGCAGATTCCACTTTCACAATCTACAGGATCGGTCCAATTCAAACAAGCTCTCTCTCCTTTTTCACAAGTCCTCAACTTTCCATCTATGCATTTGGTTTTTCCAGGGCTTAGGCATTCATCCAAACAATCAACATCGGGTACACAAGCAATCTGAAACTTGATCAAAAAAAGAAAGACTCCCAAATACAGAATACGCCCATAGCAGCCAAACTTGATATCCATAAAAAACCTCCTAACAGATGGTACCGGGACAACTTATATCAACTGGCCATAACGCAAGATAATGACTCCGTGAGAAATTTCAGCTTTTTGAGAAAATAAACATCTTTTGTGGGAAACGTCAAGGTATGAAGCGGCATGCAATGGTTTGAAATGTCTTGGGTGATGAATAAGAGTATTCAATTCTTGTATATATTATTGTTCATTCCGGTTTGGTGTTGATGAGAGGGATTCATATACTTTTTTCTTCTGCCGGTTTTTATTCGCTTGCAAGTGATATCTGGAGGCTTTTCAGGTGTTGAACAAGAACCTACCTAATTCGGTTTCAGGATGAATACAACCATTCTGAAAGAGATGCGACGATGATTATTTCGGGAAGGCGATGCGGATTTTCTCCATAACGACCGGCTCAAAATCCTCGGCGATGAGCACTTTTTTCCCTTTTCTTTCAACCAGTATGGTTCGGCCCTGTGTGTCGGTCCAGATCATTTTGGGTTCTTTATCGAGCGGCATTCGGCTGTAGCCGGTTTTTCTACACGGCAGCGCTTTTGCGTAAGCGCCTGCGTATTCCACGGCGTCTTGTTCAGAATCCCATACTGATAATTGGATCCACGCAAGCTCATCGCCCTTTTTGTAAGCAATCAGCTTGTCTCCATCCCATCCAAAAGCCGCCTCTTTTATTTCGGATTCATCGGAAAGGCAGTTGAGCAATTGTATGGTCATAAACTCACCCAAGGTGTCTTGGTTGCATTTTTTCCATTCGGTGGGCATCACTTGATCCAGAAAATCCAGGGATACCGATGTGGGAGGATCTCGGCGGATGAAGTACTTTTCCGGATGTAGGATCTGTTCGGTGGACTGGGGTAAGTCTTTGTAGAGCTTGTTGATGCGCTTCCAGCCGCCTCGACTGCGGCCATAGCTTACAAATGTGAGGCCTTTTAGGTATGGAAACATCATCAGCTCTCGCATGGCTTTGGGAGCGTTGGCGAACTCGGGCATCTGATCCTGCGACCAACTCATGAGCATTTTATTCAAAGGATTGTCCATGTCGATCGAATCCAGATCCAGCTCGAGGCCGGTTTTTTTCATTGTATCGACCATCATCACCAGCATGGCTTCTCCCTCGACCACGGCCATCTGAGCATACATGGCATCGGAGTTGCCTTTGATTCTCTGCGTCAATTTGTCCAAGCCGAAATGTTGATCCTGCAAAGCATGGGTTAATTCGTGTGATATGATGGCTTCTTGAAAAAGAGGTGAAATCCAGTCGGCCAGATAAAATACTTCCTTGATGGGATCATAGTAACCACCGGCTTGCTCTTCGTACAATGACACCATAAATTTACGTAAGTCCAATTCACGAGGAATCAAGCGCAAGGCTTTGAGCATGTCGGCTTCGTTTTCGAGTTCACCGGGTTTGTATTGCTCATCAATGGTCTTGATGAGATAGGAGCGCACTTGTGGTTTGGTGGTCATTTTCCAGATGATGGGTTTTTTGCTCTCGAGCCCCCGAAGCGTGACCACTCGTTTTTCTACTTGTTTTCCGAGCTTTATGAGCTTCTGTTCTGGGTCGGTTGCCTGGGTGATGGATGGTGCAAGCACATATAACATGAAAAGGATACGTATTGTCCGCATGGTGTCCTCCCGATTTCGGCATTATATGTCTATTGGAGGAGATTTTTCCACCCTAAAACAATCCATTCGGGTTGTCTGCGGATTGGATTGACCCGAGTCCTATCGGCATGATAGGGAAACCAACATATTGCATTTTGAGGGCTGGGAGCGAGTCATGCGTGAACACCGATTGGAGATCAAAGTTTACCTGGAAGATACGGATGCCGAGGGTATTGTCTATTATGCCAATTATTTTAAGTATATAGAGAGAGCCAGAAGTGATATGTTCGAGCAAATGGGGCTTCGGATTGTCGACTCGGTCGACAGTGGCAGATCCTATGTCGTGCATGAGGTCCACGCCAAATACCATCGCTCGGCTCGCCTAGGTGACCGATTGGTGGTCATGAGCAAAGCCAGGCGCCAGTCGGATTATAGGGTGAGCTTTGAACAGCAGGTGCAGTTGGAAAAAGATGCAGTTACCCTGGTTTCGGCCCGGGTCGAGGTCGTATGTATCGACCGGAACGGTAATCTCATGGAGCTTCCTGATACAGTCCGATTTGACGAGGCGGGTTAGACCGCCACATCGATGAGCGGATGTCGGGATCGGCTTACATGCTCCAAGGCGCAGGAGTGACGAGAGGTTAGTTTTTCGAGGAGCTTCCCGCGCGCAGAAAACAATTCTAGCTCGATATTCGCCACTTTACTGTTGTAACACCAAAGTTTTTCACCGCTTGGATCTTCGTAGGCGAGCCCGATAAACCGGTTGCTGTCGCACCGAAGTCTACCTGTCAATGTTGCTTCTCGGTTTTTGGCCCTGAACTCCCAAATCCCCAAGTTTGTAAAGCTGCGGTTTTTCAATAGTTGGAAGGGGGAGTTGAAAAGATATTCTCCTGAGCGGCTCTTGAGGTAAAAAAATTTCACATGCGGGCATACCCAACGACCCAGACATATCTCGGCATCCAAGCCCTCCCAGACCGCGTTCGGGTCTTCTACGAAGCTGTTGCAGTGCCCCCAGGTATAACCCCTAGCCTGGTTGGTTCCCCAGATATGTTCTTGTTGACCGGCAGCCTTTTCAATCTCGATATGTTTACCGTCCACCCGCATACTGCCGGAAATGCGGGCATTGATATGAGCGCAGGCCAATTTGGTCTTGGGAAACTTCAGACGATACAAA
Source organism: Myxococcota bacterium (assembly GCA_041560255.1). Lineage (GTDB taxonomy): Bacteria > Myxococcota > B64-G9 > B64-G9 > B64-G9 > JBFFBT01. Next base: position 7,993 of record JBFFBT010000132.1, read on the forward strand.
ACCGGGATAGGTAAATGAAACAGAGCTTCATCCGAGGAATGCATACGGATATCCCACGATAGAGAGTGGTTGGTTTGCGGATCGGATAGATGACCCTTACACTGATGGTTATCCAGAAATGCCTGGCCGATATCAAGGCTGAATGGGTCCTGGCCCCAAGCCAACTCATGGATGAGAAATCGTTTTTTCAGCGCGAATTTGTTTGCGGGATCATCCGCTTGAAACACTATCGCCCACAGCTCGCAATAGGGTTTTCGTTCGCTTTGGGTCGGGCTGGTTAAGGTATAGCGTACCCAAGCAGCCGTGTGGCTTTTCGGGTCGTTCCATTTGACGAAATAATTTTCGAACCAACCTCTTTTTCTTCCATCCCAGCGCACATGGTTGGCTTTTTCTTGGCCGTTGTCGCTCATGTTTTCAATACCTATGGGGATCACGAAAACAAGACATCTCCCACCAATGATGTCTATCTTGGTTCAAGGTAGTTGCATTGATACACTCTACGGGCAATAGTAGCATAAACCGGGTCGTATTGCAGCCGACCGGATAAAGTCGATGGTTTTTTTTAACGGAGGTGCAGGATGGAAAATAGCGTTTTGAATTTATTACAAGATCGTTTGGCGACCCGCTCGATTGACGTAAGACCACTGCCTGACCCTGCCGTCAAGCAACTCATGGAAGCCGTGCGGTTGACTCCTTCTTGTTTCAACAATCAACCCTGGCGGTATCTTTTTTTGGAATCGGAAAAATCGAGATCTCTGGGGGTAGAGGCACTATCGGCCGGCAATCGTCCGTGGGCTTCGAGAGCGCCTTTGCTGATTTTGGGCTACAGCCGCAAAGAAAACGACTGTGTGCTTCCCGGTCGCGTCTATCATCAGTTTGATCTGGGTATGTCCGCGATGAACCTCATGTTGGCGGCAACCTATTTGGGTTTGGTGGCCAGGCCGATGGCCGGTTTTGATCCCCAGAAGGCGCGCGAGTTGTTTTCACTCTCTGATCAGGACGAGCCCCTGATCATGATCGCGGTCGGCCATCCGTCCAAGGATGAAACCCATCTGCCCGATCATTATATAGGTATTGGGACGAAACCCCGCGAGAGAAAAGCCGCTGCGGATACCATTGAGCGCCGCTAAGCTTGGGCCCGTCTCAAAACTCTTAGATATTATTTTTGAGATTTAAAATAGCTTTTCGGGCCCAAGAACCTCTTTACTTGCAAGTCACGAAACCGAAGTTTCCACCGCGATTGGCGCGGAGGAAACCTCGACCTAGAATTTATGTGTTATCTTTGGTTGTGGCGTGTACCTAGCCACAGATAGCTTGAAAAATTCCCCTCGTCGAAGGGAGTTGTTGTGGTATTCTTGACTCGATCCGACTCGAGAAGCTTTTCAGATTGCTGCGTGGAGCTTTAACCGTTCTTCGAGGCGAACTGATCCATGAAGTTTGAAAGCGCCTTGGCGCCTTCTACCGGCATGGCGTTGTAGATGGATGCACGACATCCGCCCACGGATCTATGGCCCTTAAGTCCGATCATGCCCTGCTCGGATGCTTCTGCAATAAATTTTTTCTCCAGATCTTCGGTCGGCATTCTGAATACGATGTTCATTTTCGAGCGACAATGAGGTGGGACCGGGCACTTGTAAAATCCACCGTTTTTCTCAATGGCCCCGTAAATCATGCCGGCTCGTTCGTCGGCCAATTTTTCCATGGCAGGCAGTCCACCTTTGTTTTTCACCCATTCCATTACCAGGCTGACCATGTAAATCGAGAATACCGGAGGTGTATTGTACAGTGATTCTTCCTTTGCGTGAATTTTGTATGACAGATAGGCGGTCAGATCATCGGAGCATCGCTCCAATATGTCGTCTCGTATGATGACCAATGCCACACCGGCCGGTCCGGCATTTTTCTGTGCACCGGCGTAAATGAGGCCGAAGTTGTCCAACTTTAATCTTCGGCTCATGATGTCCGATGACATGTCACATATGATGGGCACCTTGCCGGAATCGGGAAATTCGTACCATTGGATGCCGCCGATGGTCTCATTGGAAGTCATGTGCAAGTAGGCTGCATTGGGATCGAGCTTGAGATCTTTCGGTTTAGGGAGATTGAGGTAGTTGTCGTCTTTTCCATCAAATACGACATTGACTTGGCCTACTTTTTTGGCGTCTGCGTAAGCTTTTTTCGCCCAGGTACCCGTGAGGGTCAGATCACAGCTTTTGCCCTTAGGGAGCAGGTTGAGGGGGATCATGGAAAACTGCATGGTGGCTCCACCACCCAGGAACAATACTTTGTAGTTTGCCGAAAGTCCCAGAAGCTCACGAATCAAGTCCATGGCTCGGTGATGGACAGCGTCGTATTCCTTGGCTCGGTGGCTCATCTCGATGAGTGACATTCCTTTGTTCTGGAACTCGACAAACTCGTCACGAGCTCGCTCCAAAACAGGCAGCGGAAGGGTTGAAGGGCCAGCGTTGAAATTGAATACCCGATTCATAGTTTGCCTCCTTTGGCGTATTCGCTGATGATATCGACGACTTCCAGACCGATTCGACCGAGGTTTTCTTTGGATGACGCACCGATGTGGGGCGCCATGATGACGTTGGGCGCTTTGAGCAATGGGTAGTCGGCCGGAGGAGGATCGGACGGCCAAACATCCGTGGCATAAGCGGCCACTTTGCCGGATTTCAGGGCTTCCACCATTGCGTTTGCGTCTACCGTAGCCCCGCGGCCGGTATTGACGACAATCACACCCGGCTTCATCGCATTGATGACTTGGCTGTTGATGAGGTTGCGAGTATCATCGGTCAGGGGAAGATGCAAAGATACATAGTCTGCACCGGCAACTGCATCCGCCAAATTGCTTTTTACCGTGGCGTGCTCATAGGGCTTGTTGGATTTGCGATAGGCCGTAAGTGTCATTCCAAACGCCTTCGCTCTGAGAGCCATTTCGGTGGCGATATTGCCCACCCCGACCAGGCATAGGGATTTCCCAAACAACTCGGTGCGTTTGAGTTCTTTCTTCAACCATTTTCCCTCGGACATGGAATTATGGGCTTCGATCAGGCGGTTGGGTGCCGCGATCATCAATGCAAAGGCAAGCTCGGCAACCGCGATGCCTGATGCTTTGGGGGTGTTGTGGACTTTGATGCCTTTTGATGCGGCGTGGGCTTTGTCAATGTTGTCGGTTCCAACACCGCCGCGGATGATTAACTTCAATTTGGGTGCTCCATCAATGTACTCTTTGGTGCACTTCGTCTTGGAGCGCACCAAAACCACGTCGGCCTCGGGAAGTCTGCTCGCGTCGTCGGTGACTTCGCCGAATTTCCGCAACTTATCAGGGAGATCGGGTCCAAATGCGTCTGAGATCAAAATCAGCATGGTTACACTCCTTTCTAGGAATTAAGCTGCGTTTCATGGATGTTCTCACGCAGCAAACGGCCACCTCCAGGCGGTTTTTATCGTGATTCCGGTTCCAGCAATCATGCCCAAAAGCCTAATGAATCTGTAAGATTCTATCCATTCCAGAGTCATGACGCGGAACTCCGGCTTGCTCATATACACCTTGTGTATACAAATGCAAGTATATTCGTTATCATCACGTATGCGATTTGAGCAGGTGTGAATTTAATTATTTTAATATAATTATTTTGTTTTATTAATTCGTAATTGAGCTGTGGTCGGGATACGATTGCTTGACAGAGTGCATGCTTGTGTAGACGATTGCAGTCGAGATATCGTAGTGCATACTATACCGGATTCGGCTATGATGGCGGATTCTGACACGCAAATTGATTGGAAAATAGGATGCATCCCGTATTTTTTTGGTTGTTGGGTATCATTTCATTGGTGGCCGCTTTGGTGGCCGTCGGGCATTCGAAACCTTTAAAATCCATTTTGGGGCTCCTGGTGTTGATGGTGACCAACAGCGCGTTGCTTTTGTCTCTTTCCTCGTCGCTGGTGGGTATCGAGTGGATTGCAATCAGCCTGGGAGGTTTGGTTGCTTTATGGGTTTTGATGATCAAGCCCAACCGGTTGAATCTTGGACCTGCCGGGCGCGCCCGTCTCAACAGCATGAGGGTTTTGGCGGCAATTGTGCTGGTATGTTTTTTGGTTGCCATTGTTTGGTTTGCGATGCATAAGGTTGCCCCGGATGCGACGTGTCCGATACCCGTTTGCCTTTCGGAGCAACATGGCGCTTGGATCTCATTGTATCTGTTAGGCTTGAGCACGGTGGTCGCTTGTGTGCTGGTGTTGTTTAAAAACCGACGACAATCTGGTGGAGAAGAAAATTGATTCCTTATGCTCATGTCTTGGTGTTGGCCTTGTTGCAGTTTTCTTTGGGTTTAGCGGGTATGTTGCTGAGGCGTTCGGGAATCGTTGTGTTGGTTTCTGCGTTGGTCATGCTCAATGGAATATTGCTGATATTGAGCGTAGGAGCCGGCAGCACATTTTCTGTATTTAAAGATCACCAAACGATTTGTCAGAGCGCCGGATTGGTGGTTTTAGCCGTAATGATTGCATTGGCGGCGGTCGGAATTTGCATCCTGTATACCTTCAACCGTTTTCATAAAACTGTCGACCTGGATGAACAAGATCGGATGAGGCATTGACTCCGTATTTGAAAATCCTGGCCGAATTCCACGTGTTGATTTGGTTGATTCCGTTTGGAATGGGGGTTGCCCTGGCCGGTTTGGGAGCTCGGCTAAGCCCTAGGTGGATCAATGTCCTTGCGGTCGGCGGTGTCGGATTGCCATGGGTACAGAGTATCTTGGCGTCACTGGTTTTGTTTGACTCGAGCCAGCTCAGGGCGGGGGATCTGCGCATTGATCTCGGGTTTTTGGATCCAAGCGGATTGTTTGTTTTGGCTTTTGATTGGTGTTCTCGGGGAGCGTGGGCCTATGTATTGGCCTCGAGTATGGCCGTGGTCGCCCAGGTTCACGCTCTTTCGTATCTTTCACGTATGGCGGGAAGGCATAGGTATCACGCGTTGGTATCAATATTCACGGCGGCTTGCGGGGTAATGTTTTTGGCCGACTCACAGGCGGCTTTGTTGTTGGGTTGGGAAGGCATGGGTTTGTCGGCAGCCTTTCTCTATGCTTTCTGGGAATCGGAACAACGAGGTGAAAGACCAGGAATTCGCTGGTTGTTGTTTCAAAGGTTGTCATCGTTACTGTTGTTGTTGGGAATGTTGTCGGCGGGAAAAAACGATTTTATGGCAGGTTTGTTGATTGCTGCGGCAGCCTGTGTGAGGGCGGGTCAGGTTCCGTTCCATGGATGGATTCCCGACAGTAGTCATGGCTCCGGATCGGTCATTGTTTTGGTACATGGAGTGGCATCATCGCTATCGGCTGTGTACTTAATCGATGGCATGTGGGGTCTGATCGGCAATAATCCTTTGGTTCTTGATGTACTAATGGTTGTCGGAGTGTCGGGAATCCTATTGGGAGGGATTGCGGGCATACAACAACAGGATCCCAAACGGGCCTTGGTTTGGGTTTTTATGTTGCAGGCTGGATTGGCTTTTCTTGGTTTTGCGCAGGGTGATCCCACTTCCGCAAGGATATTGGTGTCCGCCGAGGTATTGGCGATGGGCGGAATAATTCTTACAATGCCGAACTCCGAATATCAGTTTACTTTCGACGATCAGAGCCCGGGGCGGCCGATACGGAAATTGGGTTTGGGATCCTCTCATTGGATGTTGATGCTTCTATTGATTGGCTGGATATTTCCACCTTCTTTGGGATCGATTGGTTTCGGCCGGTTGATGGGATATACGTATACGGACACCGCGGGGCGTATGATTCAAATCACGGCGGTTTTTGGTGTGATCATGGCCGGCTGGATTTTTCAAAAAGCATGGTTCGGCATCAAGAAAACCAAGCCGGATCTACTGGCATTCCATCCGTTCGGCCTCAAGTTGCTGGTGTGGTTGTTGGGTATATCAGGGTTTGTTTTGGGTGGCGCACTGTTACATTTTGATGGTTGGTATGCCATCGGCGGGAAAGACGGCCTTGGATGGGTTGCGATAGCCGTAGCTACATTGATTGTCGGATGGATCGGCAGTAAGATTTTTTTTGGATATCGCAAGCCGCGATTGCTTGGAAGGCTTTCCTCCACCCAAAGAATCATGGATCGAGTCGCCGGATCCGGATTGGGCTTGGGTGAGTTGCTGGTTCAAGTGCCGACCTTGATGGTGCGAGGGCTGGGCGTGGTAATTTGGAAAGGGCTGGGCGAGCTTTTCATTGACACTTTGTTGTTGGGCACCACCGTAAGGGTTGTCGAGGGTGTCGGGGTAGTATTGCGCTTTTTTCAGAATGGAAAAATTCAACGCTATGTATTGGTAGTCGCAGCGACTGTGGTGGTCATGTTGTTGTTATCGATGGATTAGGTTCCATCTACCCATGGATACTTGTGTGGAGATAGTCATGGATATACAACCCCACATGGAACGAGGTAGAGTCGGTCGCAAACATACGTTTTTTAAGGATTTTGGAGACGATGTTTTTGAAACCCAACCGGTTACAGTTTGTGAAGCTTCAAAAATCTGGGTCTTTGAGACACTAACGAGGTAGATTGTGTACATGACCGAATGGTTGTTGCTGGGTTTGGTGACCACGCCGCTTGTAGGCGCCATGTTCGTTGGATTGTTTCCTACAAGCAATCCGAGAATTCTGCGTGGCTTGGGGAGCGGGTTTTCTTTGATTTCTTTGACAATATGGATGGGGTTGCAATCATTTCTACCGGATAGTGGGTCGGATGCATTGCTGGTATCCATACAGGTTCCATGGGTGCCGGCGTTGGGGATTGGATTCCATCTCGGCTTGGATAGACTCGGATCTTTAATGGCCGGTATGACGAGTTTTGCAGCGGTCATTGCGATTGTGGGTACTTTTCCGAAGACCGCGGATCTCAATCGTTCACAGATAGTATTTTTATTGTTGGCCGAGACCGGAATGTTGGGATTGGTGGCTTCCTGGGATCTGATTTTGTTTATCGTTTTTTGGGAAATGACTTTGGTGCCTTTTTTCTTTCTTATGGGTAGGGGACACACCAAGGGAGGAGTCGGTGCGGCCAGCAGGTTTGTGCTGACATCGGTGGCATCGAGCGTTCTGATGTGGGTAGGGGTGCTGGAGGTGGTCAACATGGCCGGTTTGCCCCGTACGTTTGATTTGGCGCAACTGACCTTGCGATTGCTCACCGCTCCGATAGATCTGGGTGTGCGGATATGGCTTTTCGTTCCGGCTTTTTTGGTACGTATGGCGGCCGTCCCACTTCATACCTGGTACCCAACGGCCGCTGCCAATGTACCGACCGCCGCCGGCATCATGTTGGCTGGAGGTGTGTTGCCATTGGGAGGATATGGCGTTTACCATGTTTTATGTAGGCTTTTTGGTCCGGCGCTTTATCCGGTGGGCTACTGGTTGAGCTGGATAGGTTTGGTTACCTGTCTAGGGGGGGCATTGGCATCCGTTGTGCAGCGTGACATCAAGCGGATGTTTGCTCATATTTGTTTTGCACAAGCCGGATTGGCGTTGATTGGTATCGTCGTACCGTCTCAAGGCTCGACCAATCCAG
>JBFFBT010000133.1:0-15467 GCA_041560255.1 Myxococcota bacterium
CGAACCAAGCAAGACATTTGTCTGGGAGGGAAGACCAAGACCAAAAGGAGATAAGTACAGTCACATCGAAGTGAGCTCGGATCCCATATTTGCGGTTTTTGCGGAGAAGAAATCCGCGACCAAGACCCGCATCCCAAGGCCCGAACCTGGGTTGGACGAGGAGTACGGGGTCGATCATGCTGAAGTGGAAAGAAGGAAACATGCGGTAGGAAAAACGCTCAAGTGTCCTTACTGCGATGAGAAAATGACAAAATGGGAAGTTCCCAACACTCCCTTCATACAATGGGAAACCCAATTTATGTATATTTGTTTCAATGATTATTGTCCGTACATGTTGGGAGGGTGGGATACCATGCGAAAACAGGGGAATCCCGGTTTTTCTTACCGCCTCATGTACGATCCCGAGCGCAACACGTTCAAGCCGACTCCGATTCCCTCCATTCGGGCCCTGAAAGCGACCGTAGTCTGCGAACGGGGATGATGCTTGGTATGCAATCGTCCGAGATGGTGCTTGATCGATTCCTCAGAACGTGAAAATGAAGCATTTTCGCACCGGAATGTTGATCGACAAAAATTTGAATTTCGACTTCTAGGCCCAAGTTTCTGAGATATCCACGTAATAGGTTGTTTTCATGAGTTCGATTACGTGCCAACACGTTCGCTTATCTATATGTAACCCCTTGTTTTTGTTTCACCCGCGCTTCGCGCGGGTGAAACTTGGTCTAAGAAGATCGGAGGGATTTTTTTTGCATCTTGTGGATATCGAATGATATGCTGGACTCCGTCGGGTGGATAGAGTTCGCTCATTGTTTCTTTCCTTTGCAATCTATGAACCGAAGGAGGCGGTTGGATGAAAAAAAACATGGTTTGGTTGGTTGCCGGGTTGTTGAGTTTGCCATGGGGTTGTTCCAACAAGCATGTAGTGAAGCAGACGGGTTTTCAATCGCCGCACTACAAGGCTGTATCCGATCGACTCGATTTGGGAGGCCAAGTCTTCGTGTATGTGGATATCGAGGGAGATGCTGAAAAAGGCGCGGAGTTTGTCGATGATATTCTCAAAAAATACAAAAAGGATATTCGGGTCGACGCGTTGCAAAAGCTCAACGTCGTCCAGATCGTCAAAATGCTGGGGTTGGATCAAGTGAAGGCTTTTGGTTTGAGCTCATATCGTGACGGGAATGTATTTAGAAACCGCGCGTTCATTCGGAAACCAGGCGAACCCAAGGGCTTGACGCGTATGTTGTCTCGGCCTGCCCGAGCCTTCGAAATCGCTCGCAAAGCACCTGCGGATACCGACATTGCTTTTGAGGCTGATTTGCAGCTCAAGACCCTTTATGAAGTGGTAGCACAGGTTTTGCGCGAAGTCATGGGGGAGCAGGCTGAACAGTGGCTGCATGTCGTGCATAGCCCCATCGGAAAATTGTCATTGAGCTACATTCAATTGATTGAAAAGCTCGACACACGTCTGGTGGGAATGCTGCGGGTGAATGCAGGCAAGCATATCAATATACCGGGTGCGGAGTTTTCTTTTCCGCATACCGAAGTTTTGTTGGGTATAGATGATCTTGGCATCGTGTTTGACGAGCTCATCAAATTGTTGGGCAAGGTTCCATTTGTCAAGATCACGGAAGAAGGTGATTGGCATTTCATCGAGTCCGCGATGCCTATGCCCGGTGATTTGAGTCTGTACAATCTGGTATTGGCCAAACAGAAAAGTACGCAAAGGCTCTTCTTTGCGACCAGTCGGGCGCTCTTGGAGTCCTACTTCGATGAAGAAAAACCGACATTGCAGGCTGCGGCGGAATTCAAAACCGCGATGAAGGGTCTGCCGACTGAAGGTAATAGCTTGCATTACATGTCCCCCAGATTTACGGCGGTGGTCAAAGAGTTCTTGGTCAACCTCTCGAAAGCCTATCCAGACGCCGGTGAGGGGGTGGATCTGGTTTCGGCTTTGTTGCCGCAATCCGATCTAGCGGTTGCCTCGGTGAGAAAGAATCTTCCGGATGGAGTTTTTATCGCATCCAACAGCTCGAGCTCACACAAGACTACCCTGTTGGGTTTGTCGTACGGTGGAACGGCGTTTCTTGGAGGTGTCGTCGCCGCAGTCGTTGTACCTGCGTATATGGAATACCAACAAAAAGCCGATTCTCTCAGATACAAAGAAAAAAGTGAGTAAGCCCTAACAGGCCATCATCAGATTTAAATCTCGTCATACCCTGTGCTTTTCTTTCGGGTTTCAAAAATCGGGAGTGATATTCCAAACAACATGACGAATCCCCCGATGATTTCGATTGCATCGGGCCAGGTTTGAAAGAAGATCATGCCCAAAAAGAATGCAAATAAAGGGCTGGTCATGCCTACCAGAGTGCTGAGGGCTGTGGGGATATGTTGAAGCGACATCATGTAGTATATGCGGCTTAGGAATGGTCCAAACAAGGCTGCCAGACCTGCGAAAAACCAGGTTTGCAGGCTTAATTTAGGCAATCTGCCGAAACATAAGCTGGGAATAAAGAGTATGAGTACTGCGATCCATAGACGCAGGGCGTTGACTGTGATTGGATTGATATGGTGAATACAGCGGCGGGCCACCAGTTGCATTAGAGCAAAAGAGACGGCTGCCGCGACAATCCAAAACAATCCCTGAGTGTCGAACACGATTTTTTCGGCCGGCTGAATCTTGATGAGCACCAATCCGAAAAGCGTAAAAAGCATACCGATTGCAAAACGAAAAGAGAGACGTTCACCCAGCCAGGCCCAACCGACCAAGCCGACGAACAGGACTTGACTGCGAAGCAGCACACTGGCGATTGCAGGAGATAAAGATACGAGCGCTTCAGCCATGGCGTAGTTTCCGACAATCGATAGACCACCCAAGACGCAGGCGGCTATCAGAGTCATGCGCCGGGACGGTGTATGCGGCTGGCGGTTTTTTCTGTTTTTTCTCCATATCGGTATGCTGTTGAAAACGGCGGCCGAAAACAACATCGCAAGTGTAAGAGCATCTGCAGAGGTTTCTCGGGCGGCTGCCTTATAAGGGATGAGATAAGCAGCGGCCCAAAACGAGCCACCTAGCGCAAGCAGGATGCCGCGATGAAGTTTGTTTGCATCCAAGTCAGACCCGCAATCATGACAATGACTGTGAGAGCATTTCGCTGGCTAAAGAGATGGCTTGTTCGACGCTGGTTTTTCGAAGACACTTCCGATCTTGGCAGGCGCGCATTTCATCCGAGCTGCAGGGCGAGCAAGCTTCCGTGTTTCTCAAGATTTTGACGCCCGGACCTCGCGGGCTCCAACGGTTGGGATCGGTCGGGCCGAACACCGCTATGGTCCGGGCACCAATCATCGCGCTAAGATGTGTGGTCCCGGAATCGTTGCCTACATACAGGGATGCTCGATGCATGATTCCTTTGAGGACCGAGGGTGAAATGCCTTTTAGTATTTTGGCATTATGGTTGGACAGGTGTTGCATTGCAGATGAAACCGATCGGGTGTCGGCCGGACCCTCAATGAAGATCGGCTGGATTCCGTTGTGAGAGAACCAAATTGCCAATTTGGCATGGTTTTCGGGGTCCCAACACTTGTATTTGGATCCGCTTCCTGGAGCCAGCAAGGCGAGAGGCCCGCTCGAAGCGGAAATTGCGTTCAGGGCTGCAATACCCTTTGCCTGTTCAACTTCGGTGACCGGTAACAATGGATCGGTGTCCACAGTGGCCAGCTCGACGTTGATCAAAGCACGTTTGATATGATCAGCAGCATGAATAGGTTCATTGTTGTGCGGAAAAGGAAGAAATGCGTGTACTTCGCTTACTCCGCAAACCGAGAGATTTTCGGCCAGCGCATATTCGCCAGGGGTTGCAAAGGCTACCACGATGTTGTATCGGCCGAATCGTTGCCGCAGCTCGGATGGAAGCTCGACGTCGAATTGAAAAAGACGATGCAGTCCGGAACCTTCGATCTCCAAGGCGTGATTGATGCCTCCGGGGACGAGCAAAGGTTCCAACCGTTCTTTATGTCCCATCAAGTCAATTTCACTGCGGGCGAATCGGCGCCGCATCCCACTCAAACCCGGCCAGAGCAAGAGGCTGTCTCCCAAACCACCGGTCCGGATAACGAGAATCCTTTCAGGTTCCATGGGTTTCTATCATCTACATCCTGGGTGTGTGTGTCAACAAGACAGTGTACATGTGTACATAATTTTTGAGGTTTTGGCTGATTGACGGCTGCGTTCGAAGGTGGTATGCATACCGCTGAGATGAAAACCGTTATTGTGGGTCCAGGCGCTATGGGTTGTTTGTGGGCCGCCTATTTGAAACAAGGCGGCATGGACGTAACCCTGCTCGATTATCGAAAAGAACGAGCCCGAACACTTATGAACCAGGGTATCAGAGTTCGAGGTGTACGCGAAGATATGTGTGTGAAGGTTCCGGTGGTTGCAGACCCGGGCGGATTGGGAAAAGTGGATTTGTTGATTTTTATGGTCAAGGCCTACCATACCGAGTCGGCCGTGAGGATGCATTTGAATGCGGTGGGTGATGATACAACGGTTTTATCGGTGCAAAACGGTATCGGCAATATTGAAACCATACTAGAATTTGTGGCTCGAAAACAAGTCATTGCTGGTTCTACCACCATGGGTGCAAATCGTGGTTCGGATCTTTCCATTCGGCATGCCGGCGAAGGTCGGACTTACATAGGAGAGTTGGATTCACCGAGCTCCGAAAGGATTGTAAAAATTGCACGCTACCTGTCGGAAGCCGGCATTCAAGTCGAAGTACGGGCCGACATTCAGTACGTTATATGGAACAAATTGCTCATCAACTTGGGGATCAATGCTTTGACGGCTCTCTTGGCGGTGAAAAACGGAGTATTGACAAAACATGAGCCGATCCGCGAAATGATGCGCTTGGTTATTGAAGAAGGCGTCCGAGCAGCCCAAACCCAGGGTCATGAGTTTCAGGTTGATGAAGTATACCAATTGGTTTGTGAAGTATCTGAAAGAACGGGACAAAATTTATCCAGCATGCTCCAAGATGTACGCGCTGCAAGACCTACCGAGATTGATTCCATCAATGGAGCCGTATGCCGGATGGTGCCGGCTCCCTATAATCGTATGTTGACACTTCTGATCCAGGCAATCGAAGCAACCCCACATGTCAGACAGTCATAGGCCGTGAGTGGAAAAACTTCCGGCTTTGCTTTGAAATCTTGCGAATGCAGCCCAAAATGGTGTAGCTCAGAAGGAAATCGATTGGCCGCCAGCGAGGTACGCGGCGGACCGGAAAGGAGATCTTTGACAATGAAAAACGATGGCAGCGAAAAAGTAACCCTGGCTGTGATCAAGAAAATGAAGCAGCAGAATACACCCATATCCATGGTGACGGCTTACGATTTTCCCACCGCGCGCATACTGGATAAAGCCGGTGTGGACACTGTTTTGGTGGGCGACAGCGCGGCCAATGTGGTTTTGGGATTGCGCGATACGATCGCGATTACCATGGCCGAGCTGATTCATCATACCCGAGCGGTGTCGCGTGGTATCGAACGGGCCATGTTGATCGGTGACATGCCGTTTATGTCGTACAATGTTTCTGTCCAACAAGCTATCGAGAATGCGGGCCGTTTCATGAAAGAGGCTGGAAGCGAAGCTGTCAAAGTAGAAGGCGGCGGTTGGGTCGCAGATACTGTATATGCAATGGTACGGGCCGGCATTCCGGTTGTGGGTCACTTGGGATTGACACCCCAGACGGCCGGATTGCTGGGAGGTTATCGGGTACAGGGTCGGACCGCCCAGAGTGCCAAGTTGATTTATCAAGACGCCTTGGCTCTGCAACAGGCCGGTGCTTTCATGTTGGTACTCGAGTGCGTACCTGATCGTTTGGCCGGCCTGATTGCAAAAAAGTTGGACATACCGGTCATTGGAATAGGAGCCGGAAACCAGACCGATGGTCAAGTGTTGGTTTTTCACGATTTGGTAGGAATACATGCAGGGTTTGCACCCAAGTTTGTCAAACGCTATGCAGAGGTCGGGGAGATGATGCAGCGCTGCATCGAACAATACTGTCATGAAGTCCGCGATCGAACATTTCCCTCTGAGGAATACAGTTTTCAGATTTCCGACAAGGAGTTCGAGGCGTTGGAGGAAGCTCTGGTTCAGGAATCTAGTGTTTGAAAGATCTTTGACCGGTAAACACCATGGTGGCGCCGAACTCATTGCAGGCTTCGATGACTTGATAATCGTTCAGTGAGCCACCGGGTTGAATCACCGAGGTTACTCCTTCTCTCAGTCCCACATCCACCCCGTCTCGAAATGGGAAAAACGCATCCGATACCATGGCTGCGCCTATAAGCCCGCCTTTTTGTTGGGCTGCTTCGGCGTCGATCTGGGCTTTTTTGTCCTGATCTTTGAGCTCATTGTATGCGATGGCGTAACGTTCGAAACAAATCCTGTCTGCAAGTTTTCGGTAGGCTTTGTCGCGAGCGATTTCCGCCACGCCCACGCGATCTTGCTCGCCCGTCCCGATACCGACGGTGACCAAGTTTTTGACATAGAGTACCGAGTTGGAAGAAACACCGGCTTCCACCATCCATCCGAAGAGCATATCTTCGATTTGTTGTTGGGTAGGTTCTTTCTCGATCTTGAAAGTTTTGTTTTGATGGGTTGTTTGGGCCAGGTGAAGATCTTTGGATTCTCGGCAAACCGGTACGAATGAGAGCTGGGCGATGATCCCTCCATCGATCAGACTCTTGAAATCCACGAATCGTTGCGCCGCGAATTGTTCCAGACGCTCCATGTTGCCTACTTCCATGATGCGAAGGTTTTTTCGTTTGGCGAGAATATCAACCGCGCCTTGCTCGAAACCGGGTGCGAGCACTACCTCTGCATAACGCTTTGATACTTCCTCGGCGGTGGTTTTGTCGACCGGTCGATTGAGTGCAATACAACCTCCGAAAGCTGCCACCCGATCGGCCAGGTCGGCTTTTACATACGCTTCGGCGAGGGTGTCCGCTGAGGCTACTCCGCAGGGATTGTTGTGTTTCATGATGGCGCAAGTGGGCTTTCGGGTAAGGTAACGCAAAATGTTTAAAGCATTGTCGGCGTCCGTGAGATTGGTCTTTCCGGGATGCTTTCCAAATTGCCTAAGCAACGCACCCGTGACCAATTGGTTGCCCGGCTCGATACAACGGACCTCGCCGACAATGAGATTGCCATGTACGGGCCGGTACAGCGCGGCCTCTTGGCCTGGGTTTTCTCCATAGCGTAGGCCTTTGTTGACCCCGTCCACCACCCAGGATGCTTTTTCATACACCAGGGTCTGGCGGTGATCGCCATGTACGAAAGAGATCTCCATGGTTTCCGGAAAATGGTCGTCCATTACGGTTCGGTAGGCTTTTTTCAAATCTTGGCTCATGAGCTCAATCCTCCATAAATCGATAACAGCTTTTCAGGTTTTCGGCCGAATGTCGGTCGAGGAAGCTCGCAATCTGAGTGTCGTATTCAGCTGTGTGAGCAAAGGCTTTTTTTGCCAGCTCAAACCTGGTTGCTGCGTCCAATCTGGTTCCATTCATTCTGAGTTTTTTGATGATGGGTTCGTAATCATTCGGGTCGGTTACTGAGGACACCCTCAGATAGTTCTTGGCCGAAGCCCGAACCATACAAGGTCCACCGATATCGATCTGGCCCCGGGCTTCTTCCACGGTGACATCGGCACGGCTTATAGTATCTCGAAACGGGTACAGATTCACCACCACCATATCGATGGGGACGGCTTGGGTTCGTTGAAGATCTTTTTGGTGATCGGAGTTGTAGGTTTCAGTCAGCAAACCAAGATAGATCTTAAAATCCAATGTTTTGACCAATCCGCCTTGGGTTTCAGGTTGCCCGGTGTAGTCGGATACTTGTACGAGGTGTTTTGAGGCCGCCTCTGCACCCAATAATTCAGAGATATGTGTATAGGTTCCACCGGTAGAAAAGATCTTCAGAGATTGGTTGACAGACAGGAGACCCGGTACCAAAATATCTAGTTTCCGTTTGTCGGATACACTGATGAGGACATGTTGTATTCTTACCCAATTGTCGATTTTTTCAACAACATTTATAGACATGATGCTCTCCTTCCAAATAACGTCGAAACAGTAAATGACGGTTTGTTCTCCATCTTGAAAGTTTAAACGGATCGGATATGTACTTGGTCGGAAACCAATATGATACGATTTTCGGCATACCACTGTATTACTAGAGGGTAGATCTGATGCTCGATCGCGAGCCCTCTATCACGCAGCGTATCAATGGTGTCGTTCGGTTTGACGGGCACCGGAGCCTGGTAGATGATCGGGCCCGTATCGACGCCTGCGTCGACAAAATGCACTGTAATCCAGGTTTGTTTCAATCGATTTGGATTTTCGGGGAGTAGCCCGAGCGCATACTCGTATCCATGGGCTCCTTGGTATGCGCGGGTGTCGGCCGGGTGGATGTTCATGACGCCCGGAAGAGATTTGGCACGATTGAAAAAGCGATCGATCATGACGGAGGTAACCACCCGCATGTAACCCGCCAAAACCAGCAAGTCGATGTTGTACCGTTCGATCTCAGAAATGATTTGCCTCTCATGGCTGCTTCGATCTGGATAGTCCTTGTGCGGCATCGCGATGGCTGGTATCCCGGCGCTCCTAGCGCGTTGTAACCCGTGGGCGCTTCGGCGGTTGCTGGCAACTACGACCACTTCGGCTGGATATTCGGGTTGCTCGCAGGCGTTCAGTATGGCTTGAAGGTTGGAGCCGCCACCCGAAATCAGTACAGCCAGCCGCAATTTTCTTTCCATGCATGTCTCCCATTCGAAACCGGGGCCGACTATGCCACAAGGCTGCACCAGTGCCAACTCAATTAAGTTGATCCAGCAGCTTTTTTGCGGTTTTTTGGAGGGATTGACCTAGGTGATCGGTCTCGTTCGGATGCATGCCGATGATCTCTTCGAGGATCCTGCGAGCGAGAGCAGAATCCTTATGCCGGTAAATCCACGCGGCCATCGACAGCTTTGCATTGGCTGCGGCATGAAAGTTGTATTCGCAAACCGAATCCTGATAATGGTTTTCGGTTAAACGCCAGTAATACTCAGCTTTTCTTAACCGCTCAACCGGGTTTAATGTGGTATTTCGTAGCTGATGATGCCCGAGCTCGAAGGCTGCACAACCAGCCCGGTTGGTTTGGGGGAAGCGCGATAAAAGATTCTCGAGATGCTCGATGGATTCGGTTGACCCCCGGGGTCTTCTGCCCCGTAACCACAGGTCTTCCATTTGGCTGAACAATTCGGTTCCAAGTTTTTTGAGATCATCGGCTTTTTTTTGCTCGTACAGGTCGCCGAAACCCAAGGGACGCGGGTTGTCCTGATTTGGGGTTTGGGTGGGTGAAATCGGAGGAGGTTTGCGATCATGGGGTCCATGAGTGTCTAGAGTATTATCGAAATGTCCGGTTGTAACCGGTAATGGTTTTCGGCGGGTTTCCGAGCTGAGACGCAAATCCATCATAGAGTCCGGATTGTCGATGTCGTCGGCCAGAAACAAGATTACTATAATGATAAACAGGACCGACAGCCCCCCCAATACCACCAATGTGGTAAGCTGAGGCAGCCCTGAATAATGGCTTTTGGGTGTCACCGGTTTCACATGAAAAGGTTCCAAAGCTGTTTTTCGAATGTCTGTTGAGTGTAAGCAACCGGGTAGCCTTTGTCCAAACATTGTTTCTGGGGTCTGCTGATCTACGTCATTTGTAGTATATCTAAATGCCTAAAAATATAAATATTTTGCATTTAATTTCACATTCCGGTTGACAAGAAGCTAAGTTCCTGCGAATCTTGGGCCTCATAAAGGAGAAGCAGGTAACGTATAATCACTTTGGAGAGAGACGACATGAAGGGTTCAAGAAGAGGAAGGCAGCTCCTAAGTCTGCTGGCTGTGGGTTTCTTTTTGGTGGCCATGCGAGCCTCCAGCGCTGACACGCTCAGCAAGACCATGGAACTAGTTATGCAGGGGAATTTGGCCGCCGCCAAATCCCAGGCGCGGATTGACAAGCTAAGTGAAGAGACCGGCGATATGCTTGCCAAATACCGAACTGTCCAGCAACAGCTCAGTTCGATCAGAGTATACAATGAGCAGGTGGAGAAAATGCTCGTATCCCAGAGAAGTGAAATCACTTCCTTGGAAGGTCAGATAGAGAGAGCGACCACCATCGGGCGTGAGATTACCCCGCTCATGATGCGCATGATCGAGGCTTTGGAGGCTTTCGTTAAATTGGATATCCCCTTCTTGCCGGATGAGCGCGCCACTCGTATGAAGACGCTGCGTGAGACATTGGATCGAGCGGATGTGGCGGATTCGGAAAAATTTCGCCAGGTGCTAGAAGCCTACCGAGTCGAAAACGAGTACGGCCGCAGCATCGAGCCGTACCCCGGTAGAATCGAAATAGACGGAAAAGAACGCTCGGTCAATTTCCTTCGGGTAGGCCGGATTTTATTGATGTACCAGTCACCGGATGGAAAAGCCATCGGTTACTGGAATCGATTCAACAAGAAGTGGGAAAAATTGCCGGCCGAATACAGGCAATCCATCAAGGATGCCTTGAGGATCGCACAGAAAAAAACCGCTCCTAATCTCGTGACACTGCCGGTACCGGCTCCTGAGGAGGCGCCATGAAAAACTTTGTCATTGCTACAGGTATGCTGATTTCTTTCGGGTTGGTTGCAAGCCCGGCGGTTGCTCTGGGAGCAGAGGACGATAAGGCCGTCTCTTTGGACGACTTGTTGCAAAAAGTCAAGACAGGATGGCGGATCGATGCCGAAGAGCATAAGAAACGCGAGCGGGAGTTTATGCGCGCGAAAAGCAAACAGGAAGCCTTGCTAAAGAAGGCCCAAGCTGCTTTGACGGCCGAACAGCGCCGAAGTGAAACCATGGAGAAAGAGTTTAACGAAAATGAGATCAACATCATCAAGCTCCAAGAAACCCTCAAAATCCGTTTAGGGACCATGGGTGAGCTGTTTGGAGTCATCCGTCAGATCGCGGGTGATACCCGAGGCTTTTTGGATGCATCGCTCATCAGCTCTCAATATTCCGATCGATCGAAATCGCTCGAAAAGTTGGCCAAAAGCAAAGATTTACCTTCGGTCGAAGAGCTGGAGGGGCTTTGGTTCGCCCTCATGAAAGAAATGACCGAGACCGGAAAAGTGGTGCGCTACAACGCATCGGTCGTCATGCCGGACGGGACCAAAGCGCAAAAACGAATCGTGCGGGTAGGCTCCTTCAACGCAGTATCGGAAGGCAAATATATTGTTTGGGCGGCAGACGAAGGCAATCTTAAGCAATTGGCCCGCCAGCCCGGGAAGAGACATCTCGGCACGGTTGATAATCTCGAAGATGCCAAAACAGGCAGCTATGTGCGCTTCAGCTTGGATCCTTCCTCAGGAACACTGCTTTCCATGTTGGTCCAAACACCCAGCTTTTTCGAGCAACTGGAGTTTGGGGGTACCGTGGGTTACATCATCATTGGACTGGGAATTTTGAGCGTCATTTTTGCTCTACTACGGGCCATTACCTTGAACTGGACCGGACTCAAAGTGCGCAGGCAGCAAGGTCGACCCAACCGCCCCAGCAAGGGTAATCCTCTGGGTCGGATCCTTACGGTCTACTCGGAAAACAAAGGCTTGGACAACGAAACCCTCGAGCTCAAGCTGGATGAAGCCATCATC
The DNA here is from genome assembly GCA_041560255.1 of Myxococcota bacterium. GTDB lineage: Bacteria > Myxococcota > B64-G9 > B64-G9 > B64-G9 > JBFFBT01. Next base: position 11,736 of record JBFFBT010000133.1, read on the forward strand.
AAAGAATCTTCCAGGTTGGATAGGTTTTTATGGGCCTTCAAGACCGTATCGGTGGTGGCACCTTTGTTGGGTCTCTTGGGTACCATTACTGGTATGATCCGAACATTTCAAAGTATTACATTGTACGGAACCGGAGACCCCCGGATGATGGCCGGTGGTATTTCGGAAGCATTGGTTACGACCATGTTGGGTTTGATCGTCGCCATTCCATTGGTGCTCCTGCATAGTTGGCTTGCAAGCATCGCCCGCAGGGTGGCTTATGTATTGAGAGAAGAAAGCGCCGGCATCGTTGCGACCATAGCCGAGCAGGAGAAACAAGGTGAGGCAATTAATTGATTTAATTGAAAAAGTCCAGAGCTTCATCGAGTCGGGTGGCCCGGTGTTGAAGGTGATTTTTGTCGTTACCCTCGTGATGTGGGCGTTTATTCTCGAACGATTGTGGTACTACCGAGCGGTTTATCCTTCGTTAGAGAAAAAAACCATTCAGGCTTGGATGGCTCGTAAAGAACGGAAATCCTGGTACGCCATGCAGGTAAGGCAGATGTTGATCACCGAAGTATTGCTTTCGACCAACCAGTCGGTCAAGACGATCCAAACCTTTGTCGCTTTGTGCCCCTTGTTGGGTTTATTGGGGACTGTTACGGGTATGATCGAGGTGTTCAATATTATGGCTCTGGTGGGCGGCAGCAATGCCCGGGCCATGGCTTCGGGTGTATCCATGGCAACCATTCCGACCATGGCAGGCATGGTGGCCGCATTGTCCGGTATGTATTTTGCGGTGCGCTTTGGACGTCTTGCAGACAACAAGGTAAGTCTCATGGAAGACTCCTTGGTACGTGAGTGAGGGAAATCATGCGCCGTCAAATAATGATGCAAGAAGAAGACAGCGACGTCAATCTGACTCCGATGTTGGACATGGTGTTCATCATGTTGATCTTTTTCATCGTTACGGCTTCGTTTGTCAAGGAAGCCGGTATCGATGTAACCCGTCCTGGAGCGGTCAATGCAACCGCAAAGCCGCAGGCGACGATCTTTATCGCCATTACCAAAGAGGGGCAGGTATGGATTGACAAACGCCAGGTTGATGTTCGCGCAGTGAGTGCAAATATCGAACGCCTGTTGGCGGAAAACCCCAAGGCGTCCGTAGTGGTCCAGGCCGATGTGGACTCAAAAAATGGTATTTTGGTACAGGTTTTGGACCAGGCGAAAATGGCAGAAGTAGAAAATATTTCCATTTCCGCAGAGCCAATCGAAATGTAGCTCGAGTAGGTGGTCATGGCTGCTAAAAACATATTTAAACCGGTCATAGCATTTGCGATAGCGGGAGCCATCACGTTTAGCCTTTTTTTCCTCATGCAATCGCTTATCGCTATGGGAAAAGATAAAGCGGACAAAGTCGTTACGAGGCAGAGATTCGAGTTTATCCGTACAAAGCGACAGTCCGACGTGCAGACCAAAAACCGTGAGCTGCCCAAAAAAGCAGCTCTTGATAAACAACCCAAAGCGCCCACCATGAAGATGTCGCAAAGCTCTTCTTTGGATGCGTCCAATGCGGTTGCGGTGCAAGCACCCATAGCGCCCGATGTGAATCGCTCGGTGGATTTGGCCGGAGGGCCTTCGTTGAGTGGTTCGCAGAGTGATCGCGGCATCATTCCGTTGGTGCGGATACAGCCTATGTATCCCAGGGCTGCGGCCGAGAGAAGGATTGAGGGTTGGGTTCTGTTGGAGTTTTCCATCAGCATCACCGGTGCGGTGAAAAACCCCAGGGTTATCGAGGCCAGCCCGCCGGGTTTTTTCGAGTCGGCGGCGTTGCAGGCGATTCGAAAGTGGAAATACAAACCGATGGTAAAAAACAACAAACCGGTTGAAACCCGGGGTGTACAGGTAAAACTGATTTTCGAACTCGATAAGGCAGGTGGTTAGCCGTGAATATCCAACGACTAAAGCAAAAATGGTGTCTACAAGCGCTGTTGGGCGTTTGCACCTTGGTCTGGATGTGCGCTGATCAGGTCGCATCGGCCGCAAAGAAGGACAAGGAAGAAGAAGCCGAGGTGAACTATGTCGTCACCCCACCGGTTTTTAAGCGACTCAGCAAATCTCACACCCTGATTGGAGAAGGCAAATACCAGGAAGCCACGGAACTTTTGGACGCCATCAAAGACAGAAGGCGTCTCAATGATCATGAAAGAGCGTTGATCTGGCAGACATTCGGTTATATTTATTCTTCTCAGGAAAAATACAAACAGGCCATAGCCGCTTTTCAAAAATGTCTGGACTTTAAAGCGCTCCCGGCCGGCTCTGCCCATGATACCCAATTCAATCTCGGTCAATTGTATTTGACGACCAAAGAGTACAAAAAGGCCGTCAACACGCTCGTAGACTGGCTGAACAAGGTTGAAAACCCTTCACCGTCTGCAAAATACATGGTGGCCATGGCATTTGTCCAGACGAAAAACTACAACAAAGCCTTGCCATTGGCCAAACAGGCGGTGAATGCCACCCCCAAACCCAAAGAAGCTTGGTTGCAGCTTTTGCTGGCGATTCATTTTGAGAAAAAACAGTATAAAAATGTGGCCGAGGACTTGGAGAAGTTGATCAACTTATATCCTAAGAAGCGCTATTGGATGCAGCTGTCGCAAATCTACTTGGAAATGAAGCAACAGAAAAAAGCTCTAATGGTCATGGAGCTTGCGTATGTGCAGAATTTCTTGGAGAAAGGCAGCGATCTTACCAACTTGGCATATTTGTACCTCAACGAGAATGTGCCCATCAAGGCGGCCAAAGTCATTGAACATGGCTTGAAAAAGGGTCTCATCAAGAAAAATGTACAAAACGCTACCTTGTTGGCCGACAGCTACTTGCGAGCCAAAGAGTTTCAACAGGCTATCGCTCCCATGACGGAAGCCGCGAAATTGTCGAATGACGGCAACCGCTATGTTCGCTTGGCTCACGTTTATATTGAGATGGAAAACTGGGACGATGCGATTAGATCTCTCAAAATGTCTCTGAAAAAAGGTAATTTAACCGATCCAGGAAATGCTCATTTATTGCTGGGCATTTCGAGCTACAATAACAAGAAAATGGATGCCGCCAAGAAAGCATTTATAAGTGCAATGAAGTTTGGCAACACCAAAAACCCCGCCAAGCAGTGGTTGAAGTTGGTCAGCAAGAAAAATTAACATTTCTCCAATCGACTTCAGATCGATGTCGCTATCGACCTTTTACCGAGAGAGGCAGAGTGACGTTTTGTCTCTCCCCGGTATAACGTGGATAGCGAAACTTCGAAAGAGCTTCCAGAAAACAGGTTTTTAGTTCAAGAGCTTCAATGGAAGGATAACATGTAAGTTTGTCAGCTCTGCCGTTGTTGAGCACGGTCCAGGAGAGTTCGAGAAGCTCACCTGGTTCGATCTCTCGTTTTTTGGTGGCGCTATGCAGGCAATCCACCAGCAGGCCCAAATAGTCATCGTGGACTCGATGGATTGATTCTTTACTGAGAGAATGTGTTGGAGGAGAGATAGAGTGGTCGTTGAATGTAACAAAACCTGTAGTTTTTCTTTCGATTTCTATGCAAGAGATTGATGCGCTTTTTGAAGAGATCTTTTTGCATACTCTGTTCATTTGATCCGAGCGCGTGTAAATTCGTTTTTCTTCCGGCATACCTTCGGTTGATACGGCATTGGACAGAGCGTACAACTCGAAAGCGGAACGCAGTTGGTTTCTTCTCTCTGATAA